>JBEEFX010000193.1:0-4119 GCA_041166365.1 Acidimicrobiaceae bacterium | reverse complement strand
CAGGTGCGACCGCGCCCAGCGCTCGACGAAGCGTGGGCGACAACGTGCCGTTGAGAATCGGAGCCTGTGTCGCGTCGCGTCCGAGCCGGCCGACCGTCGCGTCCGCGACCTTGTCCGCCTCGCGCTCGGCCGACTGATCGGGCGACACTTCGAGACCGCCTGCCGCGGGCTTCGTCTGCGGTGACAGTTCGCGCAGCATCGCACTGACGGCCTGATTTCCCGCACTGCGTTGCAGATCGAGGACCGATTGCGGACCGATTGCCTCCGAGCTGTCGCGCTGCTCGTCGGTTTGCTGACCCCGCCGCCGCAGTTCCCGCTCGCGTTCCAATTCTCCGTGTGCGCCCACCGGGACTGACGGTACTGCCGGGATGCGGTGTCCGCCCGGTTTCTCGAAGCACGGACGCGCGCAACCGGTACAACGGGGGGCGAAATGGACAAAGAACACGCGCGTAGGATCCTCGGCTCATGAGCGGCAGTCCTCGCTTCACGAATCTCGACGACCTGGACTGGCAAGAGGTGCGCCGCCAGCAGCACGGCGAACGAGTCGTATCGGTCTACGAGAAGTGGATGGAGTTCTCCGACCGGTACCTGTCGCTGTACGCGAAATGGGATCCCGGGATGATCGTCCAGGCGCACGGTCACAACAGCGATCACATCGTGTTCGTGATCGAAGGATCGATGACTTGCGGGGAGGTCGAGTGCCGCGTCGGTACGCACATCGCGCTCGATCAGGGGGACACGTTCGGACCGTTCGTCGCCGGCCCGGACGGCGTCGTGTTGTACGAGATCATGATGGGCGACCCGCGTTCGTTCGCGGCTGACCTCGAGGGCTACGAGCAGTTCCTGGCCGACCGGGATGTGGTGCAGCTGCCGAACCCGCCCATCGAGATGCCCGACTGGCTCGAGGACACGCGCACCTGATGCCGCATCCGCTGCGGGATGTCGCGATCGCCGGCGTGTTCAACACCGAGCAGGCCCGCACGCTCGAGGGCCGCGACTCGTTGTCGCTGGCGGTCGAGGGCGCGCTCGGCGCTTTGGCGGATGCGGGGCTGAGCATCGAGGACGTCGACGGCGTCGCCGGTCAATTCGCCGCCGAGATGGTGCTCGGCGCGCGCATGGGCCCGTGCTCGCGCAAGCTGTCGACGCACGGCATCCCGACCGTGCTCGAGGCGGCGTCGATGATCGCGTTCGGAGAGTGCGAGGTCGTCGTCATCGGTGCGGGTGGTGCCGCGATGTACATGGAACGGTCGGCAACGGCGCCGTGGACGCGGCCGTCGAACGAGCTCGTCGTCGGGTACGGACTCTTCACCGCCGCGGAGTTCGCGTTGATGGCCCGACGGCACATGTTGCAGTACGGCACAACGCGGGAGCAGCTCGCGTTGGCGGCGGCGACCGTGCGCAACAACGGGCACGTCAACCCGGATGCCGTGTACTGCGGGCGGGGACCCTTCACGGTCGACGACATCCTGGCGTCACGCATGGTCGCTGATCCGTTCCATCTGCTCGAGTGCTCGATGACGTCTGAAGGTGGCTGTGGGCTCGTGCTCACGTCCGCGTCGCGCGCGCTCGATGCCGCGACGACGCCCGTGTGGATCCTCGGCGGCGCCGGCGACACCTACGGCCCCGCCTACGTCGTACCGCCCGTGTGGGACCTGCGCGGGCGAGGTGACGACCTCCCCGCCGGCTACGTCGGACGCCGCGCCGCTCGCAAGTGCTTCGCACTCGCAGGACTGGGGCCGAGCGACGTCGACGTCGCCGAGTTCTACGACCCGTTCTCGTTCGAGATCATCCGGCAGCTGGAGGCGTACGAGTTCTGCGGCGAAGGCGAGGGTGGTCCGTTCGTCGAGGCCGGGCACATCGCTGCGGGAGGCTCGTTGCCGGTGACGACGGACGGCGGCACGATGTCGTTCAGCCATGCCGGGCTCAATGCGCAGATGTTGCAGCGCGTCATTCGCGGTGTCCAGCAGGTGCGCGGAACGTGTCCGTCGAGTCAGGTGCCGGATGTCGAGGTGGCAATGTGCACCAACGGTGGTTCCGGTGCGCTCTTCACCGACGTGATGCTGCTCGCGTCGGAGCGTCCGTGACCGCGCTCCGGCCGCAGGCCGTTGGCATCCCCGTCGGCGCACATTCGGCCGCGGCAGAGCCGTACTGGTCCGGGTGCCTCCGGGGCGAGCTGCTCTACCAGCGCTGTACCGAGTGTCGCGAGGTGAACATGAAGCCCGCCTCGTCGTGTGCCGCCTGTGGGGCGGCGGCGTTGACGTGGGAACGCAGCGAAGGGCGCGGTCGGCTGTACAGCTGGACGGTCGTGTGGCGCCCGCAACACCCGTCGTTCGAGGTGCCGTACGCGCCCGCGATCATCGAGCTCGACGAAGGCTTCTGGCTCATGAGCGCGATGGTGGGCTGTGACGACGAAGACCTGCGCGCCGACCTTCCCGTCGTCGTGGAGTTCCACGCCGCCAGCGACGACGTGACCCTCCCGTACTTCCGCCCCGCATGACGAGCCGTTCATGGTTGACGTTTGCCGCGGGCGGGAAGGTCGCACGAATGCCCGACCCGTTCCGCGCTCGCATCGACCGCGGCGAAGGCGTCGTCGTGCTCGCGCTCGGTGGCGACATCGGAACGTTGGCTCAGGCAAGGATTCGAACGCTCCTCACCGAGGTATTCGGCGAACCGGTGCCGGCCGACGTCCTGCTCGACCTCACCGAGGTGACGTTCATCGACAATCACGGCCTCGCGATCGTCGAGTTCGCTCGGCGGATCGCAAGCGCCCAGGGCGTGGGGTTCAGTGTCGTTACCGGCCCGGTCGTGGCCGCCGCCCAGCAGGAGGCGCGTTCTGCGGACCGCCGCACTGCACACCGTCGACCGGCGACCGGTTCGATCTTCTTGGATTGTCGTCTGTGCTGGCGGCGCATCAAGCTCCGACCCGAGCGGGTGGAGGTCGTCGACAACACGGTCGTGTACCGCTGTCAAGACTGCGAGAGCCCCTTCCTGATTCGGTGGGACGACGCCGCCGGCCTTGGTGTGAGCTCCTAGAAGCGTCCAACACCCGGGCGCGACGTCTCTACGGTCCGGTTCACTGCAGGCAGCTAGAGACCCGTAGGCCGCGTGCCGATGACGCCGCCGGCTTCGAGCTCGGCGATCTCGTCGGCGGACAGGCCGAGCTCGGTGAGCACCTCCACGTTGTGCTGACCGAGGGATGGCGAGGCGCGGCCGGCCCACGTCGGCTGGCCGTCGAGCTGGAACGGGAGCGACAGCAACTCGTGGTCGCCGGTGATCGGATGGTGCTCCATCTCGAACAGCCCTCGATGACGCAGTTGTGGGTTGTGCACGACGTCGCGGGGCGCAATGACGACGCCTGCAGGGATGCCCGCTGAGATCAACTCCTCTGCGAGCTCGGCAGCGTCGCGCGAGATCGTGAACGCGGACAACGCGTCGTCGATCTCGTCGTGGGCGGACCGGTCGAGCGTCAAACCTGTGATGGTGCGCAACGCGTCCCAGTGCGCGTCGGTGACGACGGCGATCGCGACCCAACGATCGTCGCCGACGCACTGGTACACGCCCTGCGGTGATGCACCATGGCCGCGGTTCCCCTCACGCGTCAGCACGGCTCCGGTCGCGGACCATTCGATCACCTGCTCGGCGGCGGCGTTGAGCGCGGCCTCGACCATCGTCGCCTCGACCATGACACCCTCACCGCGACGGTCGCGTTCCTCGACGGCGAGCATCGTGGCGATGACCGCGTGCATGCCGGCGAGCGGGTCGCACGCGCCGCGCACCAGGACGGGCGCGCTGTCGGGAAAACCGGTGACCCACGCCATGCCCGTGACGCTCTCCATCGTCTGCGCGAACCCGGTGTGGTCGCGCCACGGACCGTCGAGGCCGAACGCCGGCATGCGCACCATGACGAGTTGCGGGTTGACCTCGTGGAGTCGCTCCCAACCCAGCCCGAACTGCTCCATCACACGCGGCGTGTAGTTCTCGATCACGATGTCGGCCGAGTGAAGCAGCCGCTCGAACACGGCCACGCCTTCGGGCCGCGTGAGGTCGAGCGTGATGCCCCGCTTGCCGCCGTTGGCCCCGTGGAACATCGGGCCCCACTCCCACCACTCGTCCGTGGTC
>JBEEFX010000192.1:0-13780 GCA_041166365.1 Acidimicrobiaceae bacterium | reverse complement strand
CTTGTTCTCGAAGAACGAGTACACCGAACCGACGGAGAACTCGGCGAGCTCGGCGACCTCCTTCAGCGTGGCGTCGTGGAAGCCCTTCTGGCCGAAGACTTCCTCGGCGGCGTCGAGCAGTTGCGTGCGGCCGACCTCCTGCTGACGCAGCCGGCGCTCTTCTCGCAAGCTCGGCGCAGACGCCATTCCCTTCGGCATGCGACGACGTTACCGGGCGTACGACTGGATGAACCTACTTTCGATCGAGTTGAACCGACGTTCGAAAGCCGACAAGGCCCTACGTACACGCTCTCGGGAGAAGGTCCTCGAGAACGAGTTGCGCGACCCCTCCTGATCGGACGCCCGCGACAGCCGGTCAGGACGAGAGCTTGAAGCTGTTCGGGTCGGTGTGCACGGTGTTCGCCGATCCGTCGTAGGTCTGCACCGAGAAGGTCGGTTCGCTGGTGCGCGCGTCGTGCGTCCACGCGATCTGGCCGAGGAGGCCGGGTGAGCGGTGAGCGGGCAGCTGCTCGAGCGCCTTCACCAGGCTCTCGCGACTGAGGTCGCCGCCGGCGATCGACAACGCCGCGACGAGCTCGTCGACCTGGACGCAGACGGCCGCGACCACCGAGTAGTCGAACGTCCGGGGTGCGACTGTCTCACCCGTCAGCTTCGTCCACTGCTCGTGGCATGCCGCCGCGAGCTTGTCGTTCTGGTCGAGCTCACTGACCCCGAGCGAATACGTCGCCCATTGCTGGCCCGAGGTGAATTCCCGCGTGCCGAAACGGTCGGCGAAGATCTCGTTCGACGTGTTGCCCGCCACTGGTGCAGACATGTAGCGCGGGTCGAGACCTTGCTTGTGGAGTTCGGCCTGCATCCCCGTCTGGTTGGTGGGGCCCACGAACATCAGCACGGTAGTGACCTTCTGGGACACGAACTCCGTCGCGGCCGATGTCAGCACGGCGTTCCCCTGCGGGTCGCTCGGCCCCGCCGCGTCGGTGCGGACGGCCTTGTACTGCACGCCCGCGGCGTCGAGCATCGGCAGCACCGTGGACTCCACCGCCCCGCTCACGTTCGGGAAGATGTTCCCGTACCAGACGCCGACCTTGCCCGTGAGGTAGCCGTGGTCCTGGGCGTACTGGACGGTTGCCTTGAACTGCGCCTCCAGCGATGGGCCACGAGCGAACAGCAGCCCGCCCGTGTGGGCGAGGTCGTCTGCGGAGACGTCGGTCGCGGCCACGAGCGGTACACCGGCGTCGGTGATGCACGTCGGTTGGTCGAACGACGCAGAGTTCACGACGAGGTTGGCGCGATCCTGCGTGACCTTCGCGCAGGCCTCGCCGGCCTTGTTCTGGATCACGTCGTACGTGACCTTCTGCAGGTCGATCGTCCGGCCACACACGCCGCCGGCGGTATTGACCGCCTTGGCGAACACGTCGAACACCTGCGTGGGGTCTCGGTCGGTCGCGGCGAAGCCGACCTGCGCAAGGGCCTTGAAGTCGATCGACAGCGCGGCGATGTTGACGCTGCTCGCCGTGACGCCGGCAGCCGCGTTGGGTTGATTGGTACCCGAACACTTCGCAGGAAGCAGGCGACCTGCGGCGTCGGTCGTGACTGGCGAGACCGTTGCGGTGCCGCCACTCGCACCTGAGCCGCTGCCCGGCGTCGTCGCGGCTGTCTTGTTGTCACTGCTGCATGCGACCAACGCCAGCACGGCTGTGGTCACGACGAGCATGCGGATTCGCATGGTTGGTTCCCCCCTACAGGCAGCGTGAACGCTGTGTCTCGCTGGCGACCATAGTATCTACTATGGATAGTGTCCACTATGGTGCTGTGGCGGGCTGATTCGATCGCACGAGGGCGCGGTCGTCGGTGCCGAGATAGCTCGCGACGACGAGCGGATCGTTGCCGACGTCGTGCGGAATGCCGCTGGCGATGAGGTGGCCCGATTCGAGGCAATAGACGCGGGTGCTGATCGCCATGATCAGCGGCATGTCGTGCTCGATGACGACCAAGGCGGCGTCGAGGTCGCGCTGTATCCGCTGGACGACCGGGACGAACGCCTCCGCCTCTCTCTGCGCGATGCCGCCGGTGGGCTCGTCCAGCAAGAGCACCTTGGCGCCGTTGGCGACGAGACACGCCAGTTCCACGACGCGACGAGTTCCGGTGGAGAGATCCTCGATGCGACGGTCGGCGTACTGCCCGAGCTGCAGGAGATCGAGGATGTCGTTCGCCTCCGCTCGCTTCGTTCGCTCCCAGCGGTTGGTGGGCGGGAGCGCCAGCAGCGCCGGAAGGATGAGGGAACGCCTGCGGGCCTCGAGGGCGACCAGCACCGTCTCGCGGACGCTGAGCGACCGGAACAGTCCGGCATCCTGGAATCCCCGGCCCAGGCCGATCGCGTGGCGTTCGTGCGCGGCGCGGCTGGACACATCGCGTCCGAGCACGGACACCGATCCGTCGTGGTCGACGAAACCGGAAATGGCGTTGAGGAGTGTGGACTTGCCTGACCCGTTCTGGCCGATGAGCCCGACGGTCTCACCTGCCTCCACGCGGATGGAGACGTCGTCGACAGCGAGCAGCCCCCCGAAGCGCACACTGATGCCCTTCGCTTCGAGCCACGGCGTCCCCGCTGCAGGGGTCGAATGCCTGCGTTCGTGGAACGCGACCGTGGAGGCGGGCTTGACCGCTCTAGTGGCCGCGCCATGCGTGCGTGCTGCATACCGAATGGTGGCCGCCCAACCCGACTGCACCACCTGGATGAGGCCCCCCGGGAGGTAGAGGAGCAGGAGGAGCAACCCGATGTTCGTGGTGAGCAGCTGCACGGTGTCGGTCGCGCCGAACAGCGCGGGTAGCCCGAGTACCCAGAGCGTGCCGAGGATCGCGCCGCCGATGGAGCCGACGCCACCGATGATCACGATCGCGACGAGACGCAGCGATGCGTCGGGTGAGAACGGGCTGGCGTCACCTGTCGCGTTGAAACCTGGCAACAAGAACGCGTACAGGCAGCCGGCAAGCGCGGCCAGCCCACCGGACACCGCGAAGGCAGTCAGCTTTGCTCGCGTCGGCGACACCGTCGACGCGGCCGTCATGGCCTCGTTGTCGCGCGCGGCGATCATGTTGCGACCGGCGCCAGTGCGGCGGAGGTGGCTGACGATCACCACCGTCGCAACGAGGAATGCCAGGCACAGGTAGTAGTAGTTGCGCGGTTCACCGAAGTCGACGCCGAAGAGCTCTGGCCTTTCGCGGATCGCCGAGCGGACGGACTGGCGTCCGCCGTTCCAGAACGCGCGGTTGAACATCCAGCTGCCGGCCATGAATCCGAATGCCAGCGTCGTCACGGCGAGGAACAAGCCCCTCACCCGCAACGCGGGAAGACCCACGAGCACGGCGAAGAACACACCGAGACCTATGGCCAGTGCCATCGCCGCCAACCAGGGCACGTCGACGGTGACGGCCACGACGTTTCCGACGATGGGCAGTCCGAGTCCCATGGGCTGCCCGCGCG
This sequence comes from Acidimicrobiaceae bacterium, assembly GCA_041166365.1. GTDB lineage: Bacteria > Actinomycetota > Acidimicrobiia > Acidimicrobiales > JACDCH01 > DASUCS01. The sequence continues at coordinate 10,296 of JBEEFX010000192.1, read as the reverse complement.
TGAACGCCAACATCGCCAACCCGCCGACTCCGGCAAACGCGAAATGACCGAGCGACAGTTGCCCGGCCCATCCCGTCAGCAGCGTCAAGGAGATGGCGGCGATCGCCACGACGAGCACCTCTGTCCACACCAGTAGTTGCGACGGCTTCTCGACGAAGAGCGGGACCAGCAGCGCGATGGCGAGGAGGAGGACCATGCCGCCGGCCGGCGCGTGCCGAACCCACCGCAACCCGGCGAGCGATTCGGGAATCGGGGTGGATCGGGCTCCGATGGCGATCGATGTGTCTCCCGGCCGAGTCCTACCGCGTGTCAGAGCGAGCACGAGGGCCAGCACCGCGACGAGTAGGAAGGCGTTGAACGCTCCGGGGTCGCGGTCGACGTTGACGGCCACGAGTGATTCGAACGCCCCGAGAGCGAGACCGGCGATGACCACCACCGTGATCGACCGCATCCGCGCCGCCATCGCGATCACGAGCGCGCGGAGCAAGAGTCCGGTCGACGACACGCCGGCGAGTTCATCGGCCGTTCGGGTGACGATCGGTGCGACCGCGATTTGCGTGTAGCCCGCGAACGCGGCCGCCATCCCCCACACGAGAGTCGACACCTTGCGTGGGCTCACGCCGACGAGCCGCGCATTCGCGGGGTTGTCGGCCACTGCTCGGATGTGGAGCCCGAGTCGCGTACGCGTCAAGAACCAGGCCAATGCGATCAGGACGGGCGCGACCAGGAGAACGAGCGAGGTCTGTCGCGTGCCGACCACCAGACTGTCGCCCAAGTGGAACCGGGCCCATTTCGCCTCGAAGGCCACGGGGATGGGTCCGCCCTTCACCGGGGGCAGCACGTAGAAGATGAGGAACGCGATGAGCTGAGCGACGCCTACCGTCGCGATGAGCAGCACGACGCGTGACGCGTCGAAGAGTCGTCGCACAACGAGGAGCTCGGTCGTGACCCCGAGCAGCGCGGCTCCCGCGACGCCCAGGCCGGCGGCCAGTGGGTACGGCAGGTGGTAGTTCTGGAACAGAACCACGAAGGATGCGACGCCGAACGCGCCGATCGCGGCCTGCGCGAAGTTGATGATGCCCGAGCACCGATAGATGAGCACGATTCCGGCGGCGATGACCGCGTACCCGAGGCCGAGCGAGAGGCCGTTGAAGACGACTTGGAGCGGTATCGACCACCCGAGCAGCGCGAGCGTCATCGCGCCGCTGCCGCGCCGAAGAAGACGGACTTGACCAGATCGCCTCGCGCCGCCAGCTCTGCGGGCGTGCCGTCGAACGTGACTCTGCCCTTCTCCATGTAGAGCACCCGGTCGCAGAGGCTCAGGGCGATGTTCATGGACTGCTCCACGAGGAGGATCGTCTGGCCGCGGGCACGGAGCTGCTCGATGATCGCGATCAGCGATTGCACGACGATCGGTGCCAGCCCGAGCGACAGCTCGTCGATGAGCAGGATCTCTGGCTCGAGCAGGAGTGCGCGAGCCAGCGCGAGTTGCTGTCGTTGACCGCCGGACAGATCACCGGCCTGCTCGTCGAGTCGCTCGGCGACGACTGGGAACAGATCGAGCACCGCGGCAACGCGGGCCGCCCGTTGCGTCGCCGCCACCCGCGTGGCCGTGAAGGACATGTCGAGGTTCTCCTGGACGCTGAGCGCCGAGAACACGCCATCACCGCCTCGCACGGCAACGATGCCCTGGCCGAACCGGTACTCGGCATCCGTATCGGTGATGGTGCGGCCGTTCAAACGGACCACCCCACGATCGGGCGACGTGAGGCCGAGCATCGTGCGCAACAACGTCGACTTGCCGGCGCCGTTCGTCCCGAGCAGCGCCACGCACTCGCCCCGAGCGACCTCGATCTCGCAGTCGAAGAGCACCTGGACAGATCCGTACGACACGTCGAGGTTCCGCGTTTGCACCACAGGAACGGCGCCCCCGCCCGCGATGCGCTGCCGTTCGTCGGCATCCTCGCGTATCTCCTCGGCGACGAGCGCGATGTCCGGGACCAGGAAGCGCGCACCGTGCAGCAAGAACGCGGCGCCTACGAGCGCGGCGACGGGCACGATCAGCGTGAGCGCCGTGCGCTCGCCGTAGGCATCGCTCAACGATCCGGCGATCACATTGCCGAAGAAGCCACCGAACAGGAACACGTACAGCCCGACCATCGCGAACGCTTGGCTGCGCATTCGCGGGGGCACCGCGGCGGCGACGGCCGGCGAGATGAGCACGAACGCGCCCGCTTGTGCGGCGTTGGCCATGGTGTAGAGCGCGATGAATGGAGCGATCGCGCTGAAGCGCAAGCCGAGGACGACGAGAACACCGAACGCGGCGAGCAGGACCGCGGCCAGTCGCAGCAGATCGGCAGGCTGACGCGCGAACCGGCGTTCCCCGAGCACGGCGAGAAGGGGCACGACGACGATCGAGCCACTCCACGTAATGGCGAGCATCCATCCCCGCGTCGACGCCGCGTAGCCGTACTGGCGCTCGAGCAGGAGGGAGATGAGGCTCGGGACGCTGACGAGCGCGAAGCCGAGCACCGCGATGCCGACAGCCACGAAGTAGAAGCTGCGAACCTTCTTCAGCCGGCGGAATGCGGCGGACAGCGAGATGGGCGGTTCGGCCTCGTCCGGGTCGAGGACGGTGCCGAGAATGTGCTGTCGCTCGTACTGACCGCGAGGAGGATCGCGGAGCATGAACGCGAGCACGGCCAGGCATCCGAGGGGAGCGGCGAGGGCGAGGAACACCCACCTCCATGCGTCGGGGCCGCCGATGGCGGCCGCGACGCTTCCGGCGAACAGCGGGCCGAGCAACTGACCGATCGGCCGCCCGATCCCTTCAGCGGCGTAGACGCGCGTGCGTGCCGCGAGCGGGTAGCCGTCAGCGAGAAGCGACGATGCATTCGGCATCCGGGAACCGACCCCGAAGCCGGCGCCGACGAGCGCAACACCGAGGAGGAAGGCGTTCGGGGAGGCACCGACGGCGACGCAGGACACTGCCAGTATCACTGTGCCGAAACCGATGACCCAGGTCCGGCGGAGCCTGTCGCCGAGCGCGGCAGCGGGCAGCGTCGAGAGAACGAGCGCGACGCCGGTCAGTCCGATCAGCCCGAGCACCACGGTGTCGCTGATGCCGAACGCATTCTGGATGTCGGGCGCGAGCACTGCGAGCGCCACCCGCGGCATTTCGTCGACGACCGCGAGCAGGAACAGGGTCGCGAGGAGGCTGGAGCCACCGATTCGCAGTGCCTCCCCAAGCCCGAGCGGGGATCCCGATGGGACTGCCAGTACCGGTGCGTCGACGTTGGCGTCGACTGACTCCTTCGTCACGCGTACCGGCGCAAGATCACGCCCGTGCGGTTCGCCGCCACGAGCGCGGTGAATGGGCTGGCGAGCTGATTGTGGGACTCGCCTCGGAGCTGGCGCACCGCTTCGAGCGTGAGATTGAGGCCGTGGATGTAGCCCTCGCCGATCAGCCCGCCATTGGTGTTGCAGGGCAACGACCCCGTGGGTGAGAGGTGGCCGTCGGCGATGAAGTCCTTGGCCTCACCCAATCCGCAGAACCCGAGCGCCTCGAGCTGCATCAGCAAGACAGGAGAGAAGGCGTCGTAGATCATGGCGACGTCGATGTCGGCGCGATCGATGCCGAACCCGTCGAACAGCCGCCGGCCGAGCGCAGCGGAGCCGCCCATCACGGCAAGATCGGGACGGTAGTGATCGCTCGCGATCTCCTCTTCGAACAGTGCGGCGCCCGCGGCCGCGGCGACGACCACAGGAGCACGGAAATCACTGGCGCTCGACGTGGGCGTCAGCACGAGGGCGACCGCTCCGTCGGTCTCCTGGCAGCAGTCGAACAGGCGGATCGCGGGTTCGGCGATCCACCGTGACGCCTGGTGGTCGTCGATCGCGATCGGCTGACCGAAGAAGCGTGCGTTCGGGTTGGTGGCGGCATAGCTGCGAAGTTGGACGACTGCCTGGCCGAAATCCGCGCTGGTCACACCGAAGCGGTGCATGTAGCGGACGGCGTTGAACGCCATCCATGACGCCGGTGTGAGCACGCCGAACGGCATCGACCACTGCATTGCGGTCGATCCCGAATGGGCCGACGTCGCTCGGCCAGATGCTTGCGCGGCGCCGAACCGTGCGCCTGATCGCGCCTTGACTGCTCGGTACACGACGACGGTCCGCGCCGCTCCGGCGGCGATGGCGGTCGCCGCGTGCAGGATCACGCCCTGCGAACCGGCGCCGCCATAGGGGACCCGGCTCGAGAACGCGATCTCCGGGATGCCGACGGCTCGGACGAGCTCGGTCTCCTCGACCGGGTCGATCGTGTAGCTGACGAGACCGTCCACCGCTTCGACGCCGAGTCCGGCGTCCGCGAGGGCGGCGGTGATGGCTTCCGCCGCGAGTTGCGTCTCACTGCGACCCGCGTGTTGCGAGAACTCGGTCTGACCGACGCCGACGATCGCGGCCGCGCCGGCGAGCGGGGCGGTCACGCCGAGACGCTCGGACGGAAGACGGGCACGGCGGCACCGTTCACGGTCGCCTCGAACGTCACTTCGACCGGCATGCCGATCCTGACGTCGGCGGGAGCCACGTGGACGAGATTGGTGACGAGGCGCACTCCCTCGTCGAGGTCGACCAGCGCCGCCAGGATCGGGTAGTCGAACGCGGGGTTCTGCGGGTGATGCAGGACGGAGTAGCTGTACACGGTGCCGGTTCCGACGGCGTCGATCCAGTCGTGCTCCAGTGATCGGCAGTACGGGCACATGGGGCGCGGCGGGTGTCGGAACCGGTGGCAGTTCGCGCACCGTTGCACGACCAGTCGCCCGTCGGCGGCCGCGGTCCAGAACGGCTCGTTGTCCTCCGTCACCACCGGGGCCGGACGCCTCGGCGCGTCGTTGCTCACGGCGCTGCCACTGGCGCGTCGAGCACGGCTCTCTCCGCGACCAGCGTGGCGATGTCCGCGTCGCTGTAGCCGTGTTCCAGAAGGATCTCGTGGGTGTGCTGGCCGCACATCGCCGGACCGCGTTGAACGGCGCAGGGGGTGTCGGACAGGCTGACGAGCAGGCCCGGATCCTCGAATCGCCCGACGGCGCCGGCCCAGGTCTCGCTGATCAGGCCCTGCGCTCGAGCGTCGGCGTCATCGAAGATGGTCCGGCAGAACTCCTCGTCGACGACTTCGACCGGGATGCCGGCCTTGTCCAGCTCGGACCACCACGTCGTCGCAGGGCGCGTCGCGAAGTGGCGCTCGAGCGCGGCCGCCAGCTTGGCGTCATCGGTCACGATCGTGTCGGGTTCGCCGAGCGAGCGACAGAGCGCACTGCGTTGTTCGGGACGCACGGCCGCGACGAAGAGCCACGAGTCGGCCGCGCACGCGTACATGCGATACCACGCGGTGAGACCGAACTGGTCTCCGTCGACCAGTCCCCAACTTCCGGCGGCACCCGCCTCGTCGATCCACGCGTACGACGTGTGCAGCAAGCCCGCATTCACGATCGAGGTGCTGACTTGTTGGCCTCGACCCGTGCGCTCCCGGTGGTAGAGCGCCGCAGTGATGCCGATCGCGGACAACAGCGCGTTGCCGGTGTCGCCCATGTTCGAACGGCTCCACAAGGGCGGGTTCCCGTGGTCACACGCACCATCGGCCCATTCCGTTCCGGTCAGCGCGGCCGCCGTTTGGTCCGTACCGGGAAGCTCGGAGCGAGGCCCGCTCTCGTAGCCACGAGAGTTGCAGTGGATGAGACGCGGGTGGTGCGCCGAGAGCGTCTCGTAGTCCACACCGAGGCGCGCCGCGGCGCCCGGCCGCCAGTTGGTGGTGAGAACGTCCGCACGTGTGAGGAGGCGGGCGAACACTTCTCGACCGCCGGCGCTCTTGAGGTTCAGGGCAATGCTGCGCTTCCCTCGATTCGTTCCCAACCCCATGTGCGTGCCGGCCCAGTAGCTGTCGTAGAGCGCGTGCACCTTGATCACGTCGGCGCCCAGATCCGCAAGGACGCGCCCCGCAAAGGGACCGGCCACGCCGAGCCCGAGATCCAGCACGCGGATCCCCCCGAGTGGATGACCGAGCGTGTCCGCACCGCGTCCGTGATCGACTGACGGCGGCGCGGTGGCAAACAGGTCGCCGTTGTGCTGGCCGAGCCGCGGCGCCGGTCCTCGGACACGCGACGGCGTTGCCGAGAACTCGATCAGCGGGCCGCAGTGGCGAATGGGTCCCAGCTGCGAATCCTCGACGGCGACCACGCATCCATCGGTCAGGTAGGCAGGATCGACGAGGGCCTCGGCCGGCGACCGCACGAGCGCCACGCCCATTCCGGTTTGTTCGGCCGCGGCGATCCACTCCGCAGACGGGAACTTCTTGAACGCCGCCGCGAGCTGTTCGTGGATCACGACCCCGTACACCAGTCCGTCTGGTTCCATCGAGACGCGGTCGGGATCGTCGCGGTACGCACCCTCCATGTCCGGCGGTGTGAGCGTGTCGCCCTCTGCGCACGCCAGAACCCAGTTGGGTCTGATGGTCCAGTGGTGCACCCAGCGACCGTCGGCGCATTCGTACAGACCTTCGATGGCGCGAGTGTCGATCGGCCACATCCAGTACAACGGCGCATCGGGGTTCTCCACGCGCTGCCAGTTCAAGCACACGGCGGCGAGCGCGCCCTGGAGCAACGACGCCGCGACTCGTTGGCCGCGTCCTGTGCGCTCGCGAGCCCGTAGGGCCGCGGCGACACCGAGCGTCGCGAAGTACGTCGCGCCGATGCTCGGCCACATCGAGCGCGGGAACACTGGGCCGGGACGATCGGCACCGCGAGTCAAGCCTTCGGGTGCGTCGAAGTCCGGCAGCGGCCCTGGCCGCCTCATGATGTACTCCATCGCGCCGCCCCGCCGGCCCTTCTGGTCGAACAACAGACCAGTGCGCGCCGCGACGAGCGCGTCGTAGCCCGGCCGGTCCTTGTGCGCGGGATGGTCGCCGTAACCGGTGATCGCGCACGTGATCACCCGGGGGTTGATCGCCGCGAGGGTCTCGTGATCGACGCGCAGCTCGACCGCCTTGAGCGGCGCGAGGGCTTCGACGACGACATCGGCCGCGGCGACGAGCATGTCGAATCTGGCTCGGTCCGGCTCCGAGTGGAGATCGAGCTCGATGCTGCGCTTGCCCCGGTGCCACACCCGACTGCTCGGATTCGTCGCGACGGGATCGATGCCAGGACGGTCGACGCGAGTGACGTCGGCACCCATGTCCGCCAGCATCATGGCGGTCATCGGGCCCGCCGTGCCGTTCGAGAGGTCGAGCACCTGTAGCCCGTCGAATACACCGCTCATGTCGTCTGTCGCGACGCTGCAACGCTCATTCTGACGCGTCGGCGTCCGTCGCGGCCGGGGATCGCGACCGCAGGCACAGCCGCGGGACGGCGACGGTCGGCGCGACGAGGAGCAACCCCAGCGCGCCCACGATGACGTCGCACACCTCGTCGGTGTTCATGAACGCCGACTGATGGTGGCCCGCGTTGGCCCACGCCGTGAGCGCTTCCATCGTCTCCTCGGCCTCGAACTGGTTCCCGAACTCGGTCGGGACGGTGGCACCGAGCGAGATCGTCATGACTCGGAGCCACGGATGCTCTTCGCGCCATTGCTCGATCGAATGCTCGAGCGCGGCTTTGCTGGCCCCGTACGCGCCCAGATGGCTTCGTGGAGCGACGGCGGCCTCCGAGGACACCACCGCGACCACGGACCGCTCGTCGAGCAGGCCGAGGGCGGCGGCGATGAGACGGTTGATGCCGATGACGTTGGTCTCCAAGGCGTGACGCCACTCCTCCGCCGACGTCGCGACGAGACGCCGGAGCGGCGCCGATCCCGCGGAGACGAACAGCACATCCAGGCGGGACGAGCTCCGACGGACCTCCTCGACGACCGCGTCCGCGCCGTCCGCCAGCAGGTCGCAGCGGACGACACGGCCTCCGCCCGCATCGCGCACCGTCTCCTCCAACCGGTCGACGCGTCGAGCGGCGACCACGACATCGGCGCCAGATCGGATCGCTCGCATCGCGACGCCGCGACCGATGCCGGAAGACGCGCCGACCACGGCGACCGACCGTCCGTCGAGCGCCGACGTCATCGGGGTTCGGCCACCGACTTCGTCTCGAGGTACTCCTCGAAACCGGCAACGCCGGACTCGCGACCGACGCCGCTCTGTTTGTAGCCGCCGAAGGGCACATCCGGCGCGTACCACTGTCCGCCGTTGATCCCCACGGTGCCCGCGCGCAGCTTGGCCGCGACCGAACGGGCGCGCTCGACGTCGGTCCCGATGACCGCGGCGGAAAGACCGAAGATCGAGTCATTGGCGATCCGTACCGCGTCTGCGTCGCCGTCGTGCGGAAGCACGCACAGCACCGGGCCGAAGATCTCCTCCTGCACTGCCGTCGCTCCCGGCTCGAGGCCGGTGATGACCGTCGGCTCGACGAAGTACCCGACGGGAAGGTGTGACGGTCTGCCGCCTCCAGCGACGATGGTTCCGCCGTCGTTCACCGCCGACGAGATGTAGCCGAGGACACGATCACGCTGGACGTCGGAGATGAGCGGCCCCATCAGGTTCGCCGGTTCCGACGGGTCGCCGTAGCCGACGCCGGCCATCGTCGACGTGATCGCTTCCACGCCTTCATCGAAGCGATCGCGGGGAAGCAGCACGCGGCTCGTCACGGCGCATCCCTGTCCGGCGTGCGTCGTGATCTGGAATGCCGCGACCGCTCCCGCGATCGCCATGTCGGCGTCGTCGACGACGACGAGCGCAGACTTCCCTCCGAGCTCGAGGAACAGGCGCTTCACCGTGGGGGCCGCGGCCGCCATGATCGTTCGACCGGTTGCCGTCGATCCGGTGAACGACACGACGTCGACGCGGGAGTCCTCCACCAACCGCTGTCCCGCAGCGTTGCGCGACGAGGTCAGGACGTTCAGGACGCCGGCGGGGAGGTCGGTCTCTTCTGCGGCAATGCGCCCGAGCAGCGTCGAGGTCCACGGCGTCGCGGGAGCCGCCTTGAGCACCACGGTGCAGCCGGCGGCGAGCGCGGGCCCGACCTTGGCGAGCTGGATCTGCATCGGAAAGTTCCAGGGCACGATTGCCGCGACGACACCAGCCGGTTCGCGCAGCACGTACCGCAGTGTCTCGGTCCCGAACGACGAGGCGACGCCGAGCTCCTGACGCCACGAGTACCGCTCCGCCAACTCCGCCACGTACGCAAGACCGGCGACGGGAGTGTCGAGCTGCGCGCTGTAGGTCAGCGCGACCGGCGACCCGACTTCTGCAACGATCGTGGCCCGGAGCTCGTCGCTGTGTCGTTCGAGCGCTTCGTGTAGCTGCCTGATGCACCGGACTCGGAAGTCGACATCCGTTGACCAACTCGTGTCGTCGAACGCGGCGCGCGCCGCGGCCACGGCGGAATCGATGTCGTCGTCCGTTGCATCCGCGGCGACGCCGAGCACTTCCTCGGTAGCGGGGTTGACGTTCTGGTACACCGCCCCGTCGGAGGCGTCGACCAGCTTCCCGCCGATCAACAGCCGTTCCTCGCGCGGGACGTCCGCGGCGATCGTGCTCACCCGATGCCGTACAGTCGCGCGGCATTGCCGGCGACGATCAGATCGCGCTCCTCGTCTGGGATACCGGCGAAATTCTTCTCGACCACCGCGTGCGAGTTCGGCCACGACGTCGCCGGATGCGGAAAATCGGTCGACCACATGATTCGGTCGACACCGATCTCATGGCGACGCGCGAGACCGCCCGCGTCGTCGACGAACGTCAGATACATCTGGCGGTGGAAATACGCGCTCGGCTTGTCGTCGAGCGCCGGGAAGTCGTACGGCCCCTCCGCCATGAGGTCGAGCATGTCGAGATACCACGGAACCCATCCGAGGCTCGGTTCCACCAACACGATCTTGAGTTTCGGGAAGCGAGCCAGGACACCGGGCAGGATCCAGAAGGCGATGGTCTCCGCGAGACGCAACGCGGGCTGCGACGTGAAGATCGCCTTCTGCGGGGTCGGATCGCGATGCAAGACGTCGAACAAGGAGTGCGGCAGCCCGAGATGCTGGCTGATGGACAAGCCCGTCTCGGAGATCGCCGTCCAGACAGGATCGTAGCGTTCGTCGTGGTACTCGGGCAGCCCCACCTCTGACGGGAACGTCGGAATGTGGATCGCCCGGGCACCTTCGGTGGCGAGCGCCTGCACCTGCTTCACCGAGTAGTCGATGTCGATCAACGGCACCTGATACGCGGGCAGGAGCCGACTCGGGTCGGCTGAGGCGAAATCGACGAAT
>JBEEFX010000191.1:0-15930 GCA_041166365.1 Acidimicrobiaceae bacterium | reverse complement strand
GTTCGGCGCCAGAGCACGAGTCGCGACGGCGACGTCCTCGGCGTTCGACTGGAGATCGAGCGACCCGACGCGGCCGCCGTCGGAATGGCCGTGGCCGGGGAGGTCGATGCACACCAGCGGCCGCTGCAGTGCCATGGCCACCGTGTCCCACGTGTGCGCGTTCTGCGCGCCGCCGTGCAGGAAGACGAGCTCCGGGTCGCCGTCGCCCCACACGAGCGCGCTCAACGAACGGCCCGGCTCGACCTCCACGGACACACGCCGGACGGTCGGAGGACCGTCGAAGGGGAGACCGAACTCTTCGGCGTTCTCGTGGAACATCGAGAACTCGTCATAGGCAATGGGCTGCGTCACCGGTTGCGGACCTCCTCGAGGAACGACACGACCTCGTCGTTGAACAGGTCGTTGCGATCACCGGCCACCATGTGCCCGGCGCCGGCAACGTCGGCCAAGCGGGCATGGGGCACGAGCTCGAGCAGCTCTTGCGCGCCGGCCTCGCTCAGCAGGTCGCTCATACGGCCACGCACGAGCAGGACCGGGATCGTCAGGTTCTTGGCGGCGATGCGCAAGCGAGCGGGGTCCACCAGCGAGGAGCGCGTCTCGTCCTGCGACCCGAAGCGCCCGCTGATGAAACGCGGGTCCCAGTGCCACGCCCAGCGACCGTCCGGGCGTTGCCGAAGGTTCTTTCGCAGTCCGCTCAGATCGCTCGGCCGCGGTCGGTGCGGGTTGTAGGCCGCGATGGCGTCGGCCACCTCTTCCAGCGAGGCGAAACCGTCCTCCATGTGCTCCGCCATGAACGCACCGATCCGCAGCGCGCCTTCCATCTCGATGGTGGGCGCGACGTCGACGAGCACGAGCGCACTGGCGATCGGCGGGCCGTCGGATTCACCGATCGCGGCCATGGACGCGATGCCGCCCAGTGAGGCGCCGACGAGCGCGGGCGCCTGCACCATGGAGTTGGCGATGATGCGGATGTCGGCCGCGAAGGCGTCCATCGTGTAGTCGCCTTCCGGATCCCACGCGCTCTGACCGTGGCCCCGGAGGTCGACGCTGTAGGCCCGCCAGCCACGCTCGCCGAGCACCGCGAGCGTGGTGCCCCACGCGTGGCGAGTCTGGCCGCCGCCGTGGAACAGCAACACCGGCGGCGATGACGGGTCACCCTCGACGTCGGCGGCCAGCTTGATGCCATCGCGGCCTTCGAGGGTGACGGTCTCCATCCGCCGATTCTTCCCTGGATCGCGCGGGGTGCAAGGATTTGGGCCGAACCACGTCGATTCGCAAGCCAGGGGGACCTCCATGCGGGCAGCAGTTCTGAGCGAGTACAACCAGCCGTTGGTCATCGAAGATCTCGAAGACCCGCCCCTCGGCCCCCGCGACGTGCGGGTGCAGATCGATGCGAGCGGCGTGTGTCACTCGGATCTCACCGTCCAGAAGGGCGGCGTCCCGATGCCGGTCCCGATCATCCTCGGTCACGAGGGTGCCGGCACCGTGCTCGAGGTGGGCAAGGAAGTCAGCCGGGTGAAGGTCGGCGATCAGGTGATCGCGTCGTTCATCCCCGCGTGCGGCATCTGCTTCCACTGTCTTCAGGACGAGTCCAACCTGTGCGAGAAGTCGAACGAGGTGATGATCTCGCCTCGTGGTACCCGGTCCGATGGCTCGATGGCCTACGGGATGACCGGGCTCGGCACGTTCTCCGACTACATGACCACCGACGAGGCATCGCTGGTGAAGGTCGACACGGATCTGCCGGCCGAGCAGCTCGCGCTGATCGGCTGTGGCGTGACCACCGGTGTCGGCGCCGCGTTGTTCACCGCGCAGATCAAGCCGGGCTCGACGGTGGCCGTCATCGGTTGCGGCGGCGTCGGCCAGTCCGTGATCCAAGGTGCGCGTATTGCCGGTGCATCGCGCATCTTCGCCATCGACCCGGTGGAGATGAAGCGCAAGACGGCCGAGCAGCAGGGTGCCACCGATCTCATCGATCCGGCGCAAGGGGATCCCACCGCGCAGGTGCAGGGCCTCACCGGCGGCCGCGGTGCGGACTATGCGTTCGAGGTCATCGGCCTGCCCGAGACCATCCTGCAGGCGTACAACACGGCCCGCCGAGGCGGCACCGTCGTGATCGTCGGCATGCCGCGCATGGACGCCACCGTCACGTTCCCGGCGATGCAGCTGTTCTACGACGAGAAGAAGACGCTCGGGTGCCTGTACGGCTCGGCGCAGGTCCGCCGCGACTTCCCGAAGCTGGTCAACCTGGTCGAGACGGGCCGGCTCGACATCGGCTCGATGGTGTCCCGCCGCATCAAGCTCGACGAGATCAACGACGCCTTCCGGGCCATGGAAGCCGGCGAGGTCATCCGCTCCGTCATCGTCTGACAGCACTGCACCGCGAAATCCCACTCAGGCGTCTACAGATCTGTAGACGCCTGAGTGGGATTTGCTGAATCTGACGGGTCGTCAGGTCGGCTCCTAGAATCCCCGCCGTGAGAGGCATCCTCAGCGCGGGCGCGTACGTGCCGCATTTCCGGCTCGATCGGTCGACGATCGCCGCCGTCGCCGGCTCCGGTGGTGGCCGGGGCACGCGCACGGTCGCGTCGTTCGACGAGGACACGACCACGATGGGCTTCGAGGCGGCTCGCCTGGCGTTGCGGTCGGCCCCGGGCGCGCCGGCGCCGGACGCGCTCTGGTTCTCCACGGTGACCCCGGCGTATGTCGACAAGACCAACGCCACCACGATTCACGCCGCGCTGCGGCTCGACGACGACGTCGCCGCGTTCGACTTCGGCGGATCACAACGGTCGGCCGCGGGCGCATTGCGCTCAGCGCTGGCCGGCTCGGGAACCACGCTCGTGGTCGCGGCCGACATCCGTACCGGACTGCCGGGCTCCGGCGACGAAGCGACCGGCGGCGACGCCGGTTCGGCGCTGTTGGTCGGTGACGGTGACAGCGTCATCGCCGAGTGCATCGGCGCCGCGTCGGCCACCGAGGAGTTCGTCGACCGCTGGCGGTCTCCCGGCGCCGAGCGCTCGAAGCTCTGGGAGGAGCGCTTCGGTGAGACGCGCTATCTGCCACTCGGCGAGCGGGCCTTCCAAGCCGCGTTGAAGTCGGCCGAGCTCAGCCCGGAGCAGGTCGACCGTCTGATCGTCACGAGCCTCCACGGCCGGGCGGCAAACGCGATCGCCAATCGACTGGGCGTTCCCACGGAAAACCTCGTCGACAACCGCGCCGCCACGATCGGCAACACCGGAGCGGCGCACCCGGGGCTGCTGCTGACAGCTGCGCTCGAGTCCACCGGCCCCGGCAAGGTGATCGCGCTGCTCGTGCTGGCAGATGGTGCTGACGTGCTGTTGTTCCGGACGACCGAGGCCATCGGCTCGTACCGGCCGGCGCGCACCATCGACGATCAAGCCGCCGGCGGCGGGCCGGTGGCCTACGGCAAGTTCCTCTCGTGGCGCAAGATGCTCACGGTCGAGCCGCCGAGACGTCCCGAACCGAACCGGCCGTCGTCATCGGCCGCCGGTCGCGCGCTGGACTGGAAGTACGGGTTCGTGGGCCGAGCCGATCCGGATTCGGGTGCGCCACAGATGCCGCCGTTGCCGAGCGGCTCCGATGCCGTCCCCATGGCCGACGTACCAGGCACGATCGTGACCTACACGGTCGACCATCTCGTGTACTCCGAGAGCCCGCCCGTGATCTTCGCCATCGTCGATTTCGACGGCGGCGGCCGGCTGCCGATCGAGATGACCGATGTGGCCGAAGCAGATGTCGCGGCCGGCGTACGCGTCGAGATGACGTTTCGCAAGCTGTTCACGAGCGACGACATCCACAACTACTTCTGGAAAGCCAGGCTCCTGAAGGAGGCTTCGTAGATGGGTTCACACGGCATTCGCGATCGCGTGGCGATCATCAGCGTGGGGTGCACGCCGTTCGGTGAACACTGGGACCTCAGCGCCGACGATCTGATGGTGCAGGCCGTCAACGAGACGCTGGCGCCGGTCGGCCTCACCAAGCAGGACATCGACGCATACTGGCTCGGTACGGCGCAGCGCAGCTGCGGGATCACGCTCGCCAAGCCACTCGAGCTCGAGGGCAAGCCCGTGAGCCGCGTCGAGAACTTCTGCGCGACCGGATCGGAAGCGTTGCGGCAGGCGTCGTATGCCGTCGCGTCGGGCGCGTACGACATCGCGATGGCGGTCGGCGTCGAGAAGGTGAAGGACGCGGGCTACCAAGGTCTGCCGGCGACCCAGCCACCCAACGACGGCACCGTGCGCAACCTCACTGCGGCCGCCATGTACAGCATGATCGCGCCCGCCTACGCCAAGAAGTACGGCGTCGGCGAGAGCGAGATCCGCGACGCGCTCTCGCACGTCGCGACGAAGAACCACTACAACGGAGCGCGGAACCCGCTCGCGCAGTTCAAGCGCGAGGTGAGCAAGGAGCAGGTCGAGAAAGCTCCGAAGATGGCCGGCACGCTCGGCGTCTTCGACTGCGCGGGGGTCGCCGACGGAGGCGCGGCTGCGATCGTGGTGCGGGCCGAGGACGCCGCGCAGTACACCGACAAGCCGTTGTACATCAAGGCCCTGTCGCTCGTGGCCGGGAACGGCAGCGGCCTGCAGGACCCGAACTACGACTACACGACGTTTCCCGAGGTCGTCGACAGTTGCGAGGATGCGTACGCCCAGGCGGGCATCACCGACCCTCGCGGTCAGCTCGCGATGGCCGAGGTGCACGACTGCTTCACGCCCACCGAGATGGTCTTGATGGAAGACCTCGGCTTTGCCGAACGCGGCACGGCGTGGAAGGAGATCCTCGCCGGCACGTACGACCTCGGTGGTGAGTTGCCGGTCAACCCCGACGGCGGCCTGAAGAGCTTTGGCCACCCGGTCGGTGCGTCGGGCCTGCGCATGATCTTCGAGTGCTGGTTGCAGCTGCGGGGTGAGGCGCCCGAGCAGCGCCGGCTCGGCAACGACCGCAAGCTCGCACTCACGCACAACCTCGGGGGCTACCCGGGAGAGATGGTGTCGTTCGTGTCGATCCTCGGCAGCGAGCTCGGGTAGGCACCCGCCTGTGCGGGTCGGGGAGATCGCGAACGGGGCTGCCGCGCACCACGGAAAACCGCTCGACGGCATCCGCGTGCTCGCGGCCGAGCAGATGCAGGCGTTGCCGTACGCCACGCAGCTGCTGGCGCGCCTCGGGGCCGACGTGGTCAAGGTCGAGCCGCCCGCCGGCGAATCGGGCCGCGGCTCGCAACCGTCGATGCTCGACCCCGATGGCAACATCGTCGGTGCCACCTTCTTGCGCAACAACCTGAACAAGCGCAGCATCACCCTCGACCTGAAGTCCGACGCCGGACGCGAGCTGTTCCTCGAGCTGGCGCCCCGGTTCGACGTCGTCGCCGAGAACTTCAAGGCGGGCACGATGGACCGGCTCGGTCTCGGGTACGACGTGCTCGCGGCGCGCCATCCGGCGGTGATCTACGTGTCGGTGTCGGGGTTCGGCGCCGGCGGCTCGCCCTACGGGTCGTGGCCGGCGTATGCGTCGATCGTGGAGGCGATGTCGGGCATCTACGAGTTCCTCAATCCGCCCGGGCAGCCGCCGCGTGCCAACCCGGTCGGCGCGCTCGGCGACATCAGCGCCGCGCTGTTCGCCACCATCGGGGTGATGGCCGCGCTCCGGCATCGCGACACGACAGGCGAAGGCCAGCAGGTCGACATCGCCATGTTCGACGCCGCTGTCGCGATGACCGACATCGTGATGAACCTCACGTCGCTCGGGCAGCCGGTGCAACCGTTCCCGAAGCACTTCATCCTCGACACGTTCCGCGCGGCCGACGGCTGGTTCGTGGTCCAGCTCGTGCGTGAGCACCAGTTCGGTCCGCTCGCCGGAGTGGTCGGTCGCCCGGAGTGGGTGAACGATCCTCGACTGGCCACGCGCCAAGGATGGGGCGAGCACCTCGAGGACGTCATCCGTCCCGGTATCGAGGCGTGGAGCGGGGCCCGCAGCATGGTCGAGGCGTCCAAGGAGCTGACGGCCGCGGGGGTGGCTGCCGGACCATGCTTCCACTCGACCGACGTCATCACGGATCCGCATCTCGAACGGCGGCACATGATCGTGGAGCTCGACCGCGTCGACGGCGTCGACGAGCCGGTGCTCCTCCCCGGCAATCCCGTGAAGCTCTCGAAGGTGGCGGAAGGGCCGGAAACGCGGGTGCCGTGGACGGGGGAGCACACACGCAGCATCCTCGCGAGCGAGCTCGGCTTGACCGACGAGCAGCTCGACGCACTCGCCGACGACGGAGTGATCGCATGAACTTCGACTTCTCGCCGGAGCAGCTCGACTTCGCCGAAGAGGTTGAGCGGTTCCTCGACGAGCACGACGATCCGGACGTCTTCGACGTCACCCGCGAGAACATGGCGCAGATCGTCGACACGCCGAAGCGGCGCGCCTTCATGGCGACGCTCGGCGAGAAGGGCTGGCTCGGCATCACCTGGCCGAAGGAGTGGGGCGGCCAGGAGGGCGACGGGGTCTACGAGTACCTGCTGAACGAGGCATTGGCCGGCCGGGGCGGGCCGCAGATCGGCAAGGGCGTCGGCATCATCGGCAAGACGATCCTCGCCCACGGCAGCGAGAAGCTGAAGCAGGAGTTCCTGCCGAAGATCCTGCGCAACGAGGTCGAGTTCGCCGTCGGCTACAGCGAGCCGGACGCCGGCTCGGACGCCGCGTCGATGAAGCTGAAGGCGACGCGCGATGGCGACGGCTGGCGCCTCAACGGCCAGAAGACGTGGACCACATCAGCGCATTTCGCCGAGTGGTACTGGGTCGGCGCCCGCACCGATCCCGACGCGCCGAAGCATCACGGCATCACGCTTTTCCTCGTGCCGCTCGATCATCCGGGCATCACGATCAACGGCATCTGGACGATGGGCGACGAGCGCACGAACGACGTGTTCTTCGACGACGTCTTCGTGCACGACGACTACGTCGTCGGCGAGCTCAACCACGGCTTCCAGTACATCTCTGAAGCACTCGACCTCGAACGCTTCACGATGTTCACGTTCTCACCCATCGAGCAACGGCTCGACGTGCTGTGCGACTACGTCCGCACGGCCACCACCGACGACGCGCCGCTGAAGGACGACCCCGTCATCCGTCAGCGCGTCGCTCGTCTCGCAACCGAAGCGGAGGTGGCCCGTGTGCTGGGACTGCGGGTGGTGGCGCAGTCGATGAAGGGCGGTGCGCCTCCGACGACCGAGTCCTCCGAGTACAAGCTGTTCGCCACCGAGCTC
This sequence comes from Acidimicrobiaceae bacterium, assembly GCA_041166365.1. Classification (GTDB taxonomy): domain Bacteria; phylum Actinomycetota; class Acidimicrobiia; order Acidimicrobiales; family JACDCH01; genus DASUCS01. The sequence continues at coordinate 8,650 of JBEEFX010000191.1, read as the reverse complement.
TCGAAGCGATTGGCGAACGCGGGGATGGACATCGGCGCTCCGGGATCACAGCTGCGTGTCAAGACGAAGGAGGCGCCGATGGAAGGACGCTCCGAGTCGACGTACCGCTACACCGTGATCGACACGATCGGAGGCGGCGCGTCGGAGATCCAGAAGAACATCATCGCCCGCCGCAAACTCGGCCTCCCGAAGAACTTCTAGATGTTTCGCCTTCACTCGTTCGCTTCGCTCACTCCGTTCAGGCGAGTCCATGGCGCTCGCCTCCGGCGAGCACTCACCGCCGTCCACTCGGCTCGACGTCGGGTGAGGGTATGAGCGGGATGCTCGACGGGATCACGGTGCTCGACCTCGCGTCGGTCGGCCCCGCGGCGCGGGCCTCGCGGTGGCTGGCCGACTACGGCGCGGCCGTGGTCAAGGTCGGGCCCAAGGATCCCGCTCTGCAGATCGAGCCGCCCTTCCACGCCTACAGCGCGCACCGCGGCATGAGCCGCGCCGAGTTCGACTTGAAGGAGCCCGACGACCTCGCCGGCTTTCTCGACCTCGCCGCGGGCGCGGACGTCGTCATCGAGAGCTTTCGGCCGGGTGTGGTCGCGCGGCTCGGCATCGGCTACGAGGCGGTGAAGGACCGCAACCCTGGCATCGTCTACTGCTCGACCTCCGGCTACGGCCAGGAGGGTCCACGGGCGCAGTGGGCGGGCCACGACCTCAACTACCTAGCGGTCACCGGCTTCCTCGCCACCACTCAGCCGCGCGGCGACGGTGGACCACCGATCCCCGGGGCGACGGTCGCCGACAGCGCCGGCGGTGGCATGCACGCGGTGATCGCCATTCTCGCGGCGCTCGTCCGCCGGACCGCCACCGGCGAGGGCGCGTACCTCGACGTCTCGGTCGCCGACGGCGTCCTCGCACTCATGGCCCTCCACGTCGACGAGTACCTCGCCACCGGTGTCACCCCGCACAACGTCCTCACCGGGCGGTACGCCTGTTACGACACGTACCAGGCGGCCGACGGCGGCTGGCTCGCGGTCGCCGCCATCGAGCCCCGCTTCTGGGCCAACCTGTGCCGCCTGCTCGGCCTCGATCGTTGGAGCGGTCACCAGCTCGACGATGCGGTCCAGGACCAGATCCGCGCCGATCTGCGTGCTGCGTTCGCGTCGAAGACGCGCGACGCGTGGACCGCCTTGCTCGCAGCCGCCGACACATGCGTGTCGCCGGTGCTCGCCGTCGCCGAAGTGCAGGCTCCTGTCGTCGAGGCGACGGATCCACGACACGGCACCTTCCGACAGCTGGCACCCACGCTCGCGGGGACGGTCCGATGACCACGGCCGTGCCCGACGACGTGCTGAAGCTGATCGACGAGGTGCAGTACGAGGAGGCCGGCGAGTTCCCGGTCGAACGCGGCTACATCTGGACGACCTGCTCGTCGGTCGAGAACGGCAACCCGCTGTTCTGGGACGACGACGTCGCCGCCGAGATCACCGACGGGCCGATCGCACCGCCGACGATGCTGTCGGTGTGGTTCCGGCCGCACAACTGGGCTCCATGGCGGTCGACGCCCGGCCTGCCGTTGCAGGTGCACTTCGACATGAAGGAGCGGCTCGACCTTCCCGAGGCGATCATCTCGGAGAACACGATTGTGTTCCACGATCCGGTACGCGTCGGCGACGTCATCACCTCGTGTCAACGGCTGCGATCGGTGAGCGACGAGAAGACGACCAAGCTCGGCACCGGCCGCTTCTGGGTGATCGACGTCGACTACCGCAACCAGAAGGGCGATCTCGTCGGTGTCGAGTCGTACACCGCCTTCGGCTATCGCAAGGGGGAGCCGTGACCGTCACCGTCGACGATGTGCGCTCTGGCCAGTCGTTGGAGCCCCTGACCTACGACGTGTCGGCGACGACCGTCGTCCTCGGCGCGATCGCCAGCCGCGACTGGCGCCCGATGCACCACGATCACGACTTCGCCGTGAACCGCAACGGCACGAAGGACATCTTCCTCAACACGCCGACCCAAGCCGCGTGGTTCGAGCGTTACCTGACGGACTGGACCGGTCCAAAGGGGCGGTTGGGGCGGATGACCTTCCGCATGAAGGGGTCGGTGTTCCCGGGCGACACGATGCAGCTCGACGGCACCGTCACCGGGGTCGACGTCGACGATGCCGGCTGCGCGTGGGCGCAGGTCGACGTCCGCTTGAGCGTCGACGGCAACGTCTGCACGACGTGCGCCGCCCGCATTGCGATTCCGACAGCCGACGACGACAACCCGTGGGCCCGCCGCGGCGACGCCTGGAGGCCGTGAGTGGACCTTGAATTCACCGACGAGCAGCACTTGCTCCGAGAGACCGTGCGCGGTGTCTGCGCCCGGCACGCCGGCCTCGATGGCGTGCGCCAGCTCGAAGACGACCCCGTCGGCTACCCGGAGAAGCTGTGGGTGCAGCTGGCCGAGCTCGGTCTCATCGGTTTGACGATCGCGGAGGAGCACGGCGGCTCCGGCATGTCGATGCTCGACGCCATGATCGTGTACGAGGAGCTCGGCCGTTCGCTCGCACCCTCACCTCACTTCGTCAGCTCGGTGATGGCAGGCGGCGTGCTCTCCCGCGCGGGCGACACGGAGTGGCTGCCGCGGATCGCGTCCGGTGACGCGATCGTCACCACGGCGTGGCTCGAGCCCGACCGTGGCTTCGGTCCGAAGGGTGTGCAGGCTCGGCTCGAGGGCGGCCGGCTGACGGGTACGAAGCGGCACGTGCCGTTCGCAGCGAGCGCGGATCAGCTGCTGGTGCTCGCTCGCGACGGCGAGGCTGTCCGGCTCGTGCTCGTCGATCCGAAGGCCGAGGGCGTCACCCTCACGCAGCAGCAGACGATCGCGTCCGACACGCAGCATCGCGTCGACTTCGAGGACGCCCCGGCCACGCTCGTCGCGGCGGATGGTTGGGGCATCTGGGACGACACGATGCACGACGGCATCATCCTGCTCGCCGCCCAGGCGGTCGGCGGGGCTCGCTACGCGCTCGACATCACCGTGCAGTACGCCAAGGATCGCTTCCAGTTCGACAAGCCACTGGGCGCGTTCCAAGCGATCGCGCACTACCTGGCGGATGCCGTCACCGCGCTCGACGGCGCGGAGCTGCTCGTGTGGGAAGCGGCGTGGGCGCGCAGCGAAGGCCGCTCTGTCGCACGCCTCGCGCCGATGGCCAAGCTGTTCGCGTGCTCGACGTACCGCGACATCACCGCGATGGCGCAGCAGGTGTTCGGTGGTGTCGGCTTCACGGTCGAGTACGACATCCAGCTCTACTTCCGCAGAGCCAAGCAGCTGCAACTGAGCTGGTGGGATGACCGCTATCTCGAAGAACTCGTCGCGTCGGAGGTGCTCGGTTGACGTACAACCCGTTGGAGCCGGCTGGGGTCGCGGACTATCCCGTGAAGGTCGGCAGCATGCTCCTCACGTTGGTCGACCCGAACAAGGGCTACGAGAGCGCGTACAACCGCTGGTACGAGCGGGACCACTATTACGGGGGGTGCCTCATCGGGCCGCACTGCCTGGCCGGTAGCCGGTGGGTCGCGCCGCGTACGTTGAAGGACCTGCGCTGGCCGCAGCACGACGGCGTGATCGCCAGCCCGTGGGACGCGGGCTCGTACGTGGCGATCTACTTCGTGGAGGCCGGGCATCACGGCGACTTCTTCGGGTGGGGCAGCAAGCAGGTCAAGGCGCTGTACGGCGACGGCCGGGGCTTCAACGAGCGCACGCACGTGCACACGATCCTCTACGACTATGTCGGCGCGTCCTACCGCGACTCCGATCCGGTTCCGGTCGAGCTGGCACTCGACGCGGCGTACGACGGGCTGGTGATCGCCTGGTTCGACGCGAGCGAGGGGCGCGGCGCGCGTGACGTCCACAATGCCGTGGTGAGCGGGCCGCTCACCCAGCTAGTCGCCAACACGGACATCGAGATCGCGTCGACATGGCTGCCGTCGCCCGGACAGGAACGTCCGCCCGGGACGCCGATGGATCTCGGGAGCGGTCCCGGTGGGCCGGAGCGTCTCGTGCAGCTCTTCTTCGTGCGGGGAGACGTGACGGCTGCGGTCCCCAAGATCCGGCAGTACACCGATGCCATCGAGTCCGGCAGTCTCGCCACGACCCGCCTCGTCGCCCCGTTCTTCCGCACCGCCGTCGGCACCGACAAGTACGTCGACGAGCTCTGGTGACCCAACCATCACGAAATCCACTCAGGCGTCTACAAATTTGTAGACGCCTGAGTGGGATTTGGCGCTAGTCCTTGAAGTCCGGGACGCGCTTCTCGCGTCGGGCGCGGATGGCTTCCTCGAAGTTCTCGGTGGTGAGGCGGACGTACAGCTGGGCATGACCTTCGTGGTCCATGTGTGAGGAAAGGCTGCCGGCATCGAGACTGGACCACAGCAAACGCTTCGTGCACTCGATGCCGACGCGGCTGAAGCCGATGATGCGCTCCGCCAACTCGTAGCACGTGTCGAGCAGCTGCTCCTGGGGGACCGTACGCGACACGAGCCCGATGCGCTCCGCCTCGGCCGCATCGACGTCGCGGCCCGACAACATGATGTCGAACGCCCTCGACGAGCCGATCGCTCGGGGCAGCAAGTAGCTCAGCCCGAGCTCGCTGGCCGTGAGTCCGTTGTTGATGCCGGCAGCGCGGAAGTACGCGGTCTCGGACGCGATGCGGATGTCGGTGGCGAGGCTGAGGCACAGGCCTCCACCGATCGCCGCACCGTTGACGGCGCCGATCACGGGTTGGTGCATCCGTCGCAGCGTGTGGATCACGTCGTCGAGGAGCTCCAGCGCTCGCCGGGCGATCGACGTGAGTGTGAGGCCGTCGACCCGCGGCAGCGTTCCCGGGTCCTCCAGGTCGGCGCCGGAGCAGAAGCCGTGACCGGCACCGGTGATGACCACCACGCGCACGTCGTTGTCGTAGCTGATCGCTTCGAGCGTCTCCTTGAACGGGATCATCACGTCGAACGCCATCGCGTTCATCCGTTCGGGACGGTTCAGCGTGACGAGAGCGACGCCGGGGCGCGGCCGGTCGATGAGGACGAAGGACATCGAGTGATCCTAGATTCGCGGCCATGCCCATCCCCATGGACGAGTATCCGCTCCATCAGGTCCCGCTGTCGCTGGAGCATCCCGCGTCGAGCGATCCGAATTTCTACGATCGGAGCTACTTCAACGGGCACGACCGGACAGGCGAGATCTTCCTCGTCACCGGGATGGGTGTGTATCCGAACCTCGGTGTCATCGATGCCTACGCCACCGTGCGGCGCGGCGACACACAGTTCACCGTCCGCACGTCGGACGCGCTCGGCTCGGACCGGATGCAACTCGAGGTCGGCCCGTATCGAGTCGAGGTGATCGAGCCGTTGCAGGTGATCCGGCTCGTCTGCGACGGCGACGAGCACGGCGTCGGCTTCGACCTCACCTGGACGGGATCGTTCCCGGCCGTCGAGGAGGCGCACCACGTCGTGCGCCGCCAAGGCCGCGTGATCATCGACGCGTGCCGCTTCGCTCAGCTGGGCACGTGGTCCGGCTCGTTGCGCGTCGACGGCGACGAGATCGCGGTCGACCAGTCGACATGGGTCGGCAGCCGCGATCGTTCGTGGGGCATCCGACCTGTCGGCGGCCCGGAAGCGCCCGGCCGCGCGACCGAGGAGGTCGACGCGAAGTTCGGCTTCTGGTGGACGTACGTCCCGCTGCGCTTCGACGACTTCGCGCTCGTGCTCATCATGCAGGAGGACGGTGACGGCTTCCGATCGCTCAACGACGCCGTGCGAGTGTGGCCCGCCGACAGCGGACGGCCGATCGTGGAACAGCTCGGCTGGCCCGAGATCAACATCCACTATCGCTCCGGGACGCGCGTGCCGACCGGCGCCGTCATCCGCATGACCGATCGATCCGGCAAGCCGGTGACGGTCGAGATCGAGTCCAAGGGCTACGTCGTCCTGCACGCCGGCCCCGGGTACGGCACCGACCCCGATTGGTCGCACGGGCAGTGGCGTGGCCGCAACTGGGTGGAGGGCGTCAGGTACGACATGAACGCCCCCGACATCGTGGCCCGCACCCCGTTCGGTGTCATCGACCACGTCGCCCGCGCCGAATGTGACGGCCAGGAAGGCTGGGGCCTGTTCGAGCACGGCTCGATCGGCCGCCACGCACCCTCTGGCTTCGACGACTTCGGATCGGTCGCGCCATGACGTTGTCGCTGCAGGAGATCTCCGACCGCCTCGAGATCCAGGACCTGATCGCCCGCTACAGCTATGCGCTCGACAGTCGCGACCTCGACGCGCTCGACGAGCTCTTCACCGCTGACGCGGTCCTCGACTACCGGGCAACGGGCGCGATTCGCGGAAGTCTCGACGAGATGAAGGCGTTCGTGGCCGACGCGTTCACGATGTTCGAGGGCACCCAGCACCTCACCACCCAGACGCTGCTGAGCTTTGAAGACGACGGCAACACCGCGCACGGCAAGAGCGCGTGTCACAACCCGATGGTGTTCGCCGGCGACAACAAGCCGAAGATGATGGTGGTCGGCCTCTGGTACCGCGACACCTTTGTGCGCACGCCAGACGGCTGGCGGTTCCGGGAGCGCACGGAGGAGCAGCTCTACAGCAGCATCGTTCCGAAGGTGCGCTCATGACGAAGCTCCTCGAAGGCAAGGTGGCCATCGTGTCGGGCATCGGCCCGGGCATGGGCCGGGACATCTCACTGCAGCTGGCCGAGCACGGCGCGAAGGTCGTGGCCGGGGCCCGCACGATGGCGAACGTCGACGCGGTCGTCGGAGAGGTGAAGGCGGCAGGCGGAGACGCCATCGGCGTCCAACTCGACATCACGGACAACGCGTCGTGCGAAGCCGCCGTCGCGGCCACGCTCGAGGGGTTCGGCCGCGTCGACGTGCTCGTGAACAACGCGTTCAGCGACGGCGATCACCGATCGTTCACCAGTGCGGATCTCGACGACTGGCGGCGCACGATGGACACCAACTTCTTCGGCACCCTCCAGCTGTCCCGGGCGGTGGTCCCGGCGATGAAGGAGCAGGGCGAGGGTCGCATCGTGATGGTCAACTCCATGTCTGCGGTCCGGATCGAGCCCCGCTTCGGCGCATACGCCGCATCGAAGGCGGCGCTGGGCGCGGCAACCAAGACGCTGGCCGTGGAGCTCGGGCAGTTCGGGATTCGCGTCAACGCCATTCACCCCGGCTACATCTGGAGCGACAAGCAGAAGATGTGGTTCGAATACCTCGCACAGCGCAACGGCATCACGTACGAGGAGCAGTTCGCGGCCATCGCCGGCAGTGCCGCGTTGCGGTACCTGCCCGATTCCTCGGAGATCGCGGGCGCGGTGATCTTCTTCGCGTCGGATCTCGCCAAGCCGATCACCGGGCAGGCCCTCCACGTCAACGGTGGCCACTGGCTGGGCGGTTTCTAGGGGACTGACCAGGCGCGCATAGCCCGATCGGGCCATGCGGTGACCACGTGTTCGCCCTTCGTGGCCGCGCAACGATTCGATGGGCCTATGTGCTGGGGCCGTTCCGTCCCCGATCATGGAGACATCAGCGGCGCACCAGCGCCGCGACCGAGCCGGAGCCCAGCACATGCTCACGAGCACCTACATCACCACGATCTGGCTGCGGGATCGCATCAGGGACATGGTGCGTGACCGCACCTCGAGCGACCGTGGCGCGGCGCTCGTGGAGTACGCGTTCCTCCTGTCATTCATCGTGGTCGTCTGCGTCGCCGCAGTCACACTCCTCGGCTCGACCAACAACGCCAGCGCCACACGCTCCGCGAACTCGATCGTCGCCGCGAACTGACCCTTACTTGCGAGACAACGCCGGCCGCTCGACGAGCACGTAGGACAGCGCGGCGATCACCACGGTTGCCGCGACCGCGACGGCCAGCATCGGCAGGAACGCTCCCGCGAACGGCCGAATGTCGCGGGCCCGCATCCAGACGTCGAGCACGCCCTCGTGCCACAGATACACCCCGTACGAGATCAGTCCGCCCGCGACCATCGCCCGCGACCGAAGGAGGCGACGCACGAGGCCCTGGTCCTGCGGTCCGAACACCGCGGGCAGGATGAGGAAGAACGCGGTCGCGGCGTAGAGGACCTGACGCACCATCCACTGCCGCGGGCTGTCGGCGCCGACGGCCAGCGTGAGGTCGGCGCGAGTGGACACGGCCCAGTAGGAGAGGCCGGCGAGGGCCCAGCACACGCCAGGGATCCGACCGACGATCTCGAGCAAGCGGACCGGCTCACGACGGCGCAACGCCCACTCACGGACCACTGCGAGCCCCATGCCGAGTGCGAACAGGTCGGCGTTCATCGGCAGCCAGTCGAGCCGGTGGTCGATCGCGACGTTGCCGGCTGGGAAGCTCCGCACGACCAGCCAGCGCGAGACGATGCCGACCGCGTAGAGCACGGCGAGGCCGGCCAACTCCAGCTCGACGGCCCGGTCAGGGGTCTCCGCCTTCCGGCGGGTGCGGCGCATCGCGATGGCCCACAGCGGCAGGAAAACGTAGAACGACATCTCCGTGCAGAGGCTCCACGCCTGTTGCAGACCGCCCACCACGGTGCTCTCGGAGTAGATCTGGAGGAAGCCGTAGTACGTGATGACGTCGCCGAGTGAGGA
>JBEEFX010000190.1:0-3473 GCA_041166365.1 Acidimicrobiaceae bacterium | reverse complement strand
GACGCGGATCGCGCCGCGGTCGCGTTGCTGGCGAGCCGCGAAGCCGCGTCGGAGTCGTCCGGCGGGGCCGCAGGCGAGGGCGGCGGGAGTCTTGAAGGGCCGCGCAGCGAGCTGGCGCGGCTCACCGAGCGTCGCGCCGACCTGGAGCAGGCCACAGAGACCGCGAGGGCCGCGCATGCCCGCGCCCAGGAAGCACAGTCCATTGCCGACGAACGCGTCGAGTCGGCGCGGAAGCTCCGCGCGGAGTCGGCTCGCGCGTGTTCTGTCGCGGCCGGAGCGCTCGAGTCCGCGCGCGGGGTTCGCGATCCGTTCGCGGTATCGGCCCTCGAAGCCGCGCGCGAACGACTGGCGAACCTCGAGGCCGCGAAAGCCGCCGGCCCGTCCGACGCACGAGCTTCGTCGGACGACGACGAGCTCGATGATCCCGTCGCAGAGTTGGAACGACTCGAGGGGCGGCGTCTCGAGCTCGAGGCCGCGCTCCTCGCCCTCGACACGGTCGATCCGTACCCGGTGCAGGTGTCGCTGGCGCAACTCCTGTCCGCCGACAGCGAGGGTGAGCTGCTCGCCTCTGACGAGGCCATCCGGCTGGCCGACGAGCTGGCGCGGATCGGTCAGTCCGACGCCGACGACGCCCCCAACGAAGGCGCGAGCGGGAGTGCCATCGCGGTTGCACGGCGCCGGCTCGATGCCGCCCGCGCCGCCGTGTTCGACGCCGAGCGCGCCGTTCGGCTCCCCGAAGTCGACCGGACCGACATCGAAGCCCTCGAGAACGCGCACGAGCAGGTTCTCGTCGCGCAGGATCGGTCCGACAAGCGGTTGAGCGGTGCGCGCGCGAAGCAGCGTCTCGACGAGGTGCGGCTGCTCGAGCAGGAGATCCTGAATCGGCTCGGGTTCGTCACGTACACGGAGTTCGTGATGGGCACGTCGATGCTCAACGTCGACCCGGAGCGAGAGAAGCGGCTCGAGATCGCACGCACGGAACTGGCGTCTGCGGAGGACGCGGTGGCCGATCTCGAAGCTGATGTCGACGCCGAGTTGGCCCGCGCCGCGCTGGTTGCCCGCCGGCGGTCACTCAATTCGCAAGCAATCGCGTTGCTCGGCCGCGACCCCGGTGAGGATGTGGAGTGGGCGCTGCGACATCACCGCGTGCGGGTGCAGGACGGCAGCGACCGGGCCGGTCGTCTTCGCGAGGCACTGGAGAGCGCCGGCGTGATGATGGGCGACGAAGAGATGCCGCCCGAGCTGCTCATCGACCTCGCCAAGATCTGGCTCGACGAGCAGAGCGAGACGTCTTCGCGCCGCGAGGTGCTCGGCCACGAGCTCGGTGAGCTCGAGGCCCGCCTGTCGATCGTGAGCGAGGCCGCCCGCATCCGTAAGGAGGCGCCGTCGGTCGAGGACGTCGAGGAGGAGGCCAACGAGCGGGCCACGCGCCGGCAGGCGCAACTCGAGGAGGCCCGGTCGGTCGTACGCACGGCCGAGCAGCGTCTCGAGCGCCAAGCGCAGGTCGAGGCCGACATCGCCGACCGCAAAGCCGAGTTGGAGTCGGCCACCCGCGCCGAAGAGGCAGTCGCGAGCGCGCTCTCGGCGGCGGAGGCCGAGGCCGACGCGGCTGCCGAGGCCGAGCACCTCGCGGCCGCGGAGCGCTCGCAGCGCGAGCACGAGTTGGCGGCCGCCGTCGATGCCGAGCAGCGAGCCACGGAGACGTTGGCGCAGCTGTCCGATCGGCTAGGGCAGGCGGCCAAGACGGCCGACGCCAGCGAGTTCGAGCGAGCGGTCGCTGATGCGCAGGCGGCCGTCGATCAGGCGACGGCCGCCCTCGAGGGCGCCCGCCGGGAGCTGGCGCTGATCGACGCCCAGCTCGCGGACCTCGACGGCAACGGTCGCGCCGCGGCCCCGGTGCCCGCGTCGGGCGTCGGCAACGTGGAGGAGCTGGAGTGGTACCTGCTGTCCCGGGTGGCGGCCCAGCGCTCGGTCTCGTACGCCGGCTCGGTCCCCCTCGTGCTCGATGACGCTCTGGCTGATGTCGCGGGGGCCGATCTCGTGCATCTGCTGTCCCGGCTCGAGCGCATGAGCACCGCGGTGCAGGTCATCGTGGTGTCCGAAGACGACGAAGTCGCCGCTTGGGCCGATTCGGTCGGCACCGATCGGGCGATGACGCTGTACCCCCTGCCGGTCTAGATCCGCACTCGTCTACGATCGGGGTCTCCCAGCCCCTGGAGGCGCCCGTGCCGGTCATCGCCGAAGACGTGATTCGTTCGCTCGTCGGGTTCCGAGGGGAGCGAGCACCGGTCACGAGTTGTTACCTCGACGTTGACGGCCGCCGATATGTCCGCCACCAGGACCTCGAACACGAGGTCAACGCGTTGTTGCACGACGCTCGCACGCGAGCCAACGGCGACGCATCCGTGCGTCGTGATCTGCACCGCATCGAGGAGCTGGTGAAGGGCGGGATCGATCGTTCGCACACGCGCGGCTTGGCGATCTTTGCGTGTAGCGCGCACGATCTTTGGGAGGTCATCGCGCTGCCGGTCCCGGTGCAGAACCGGGTGGTGATCAACCACATGCCGGCGGTGAGCCAGCTCGAGGCGATACTCGAGGAATCGACCGCGTTGGGCGTCCTGCTGGCCGACAAGCAGCGGGCCCGGATGTTCGTCTTCGAGCTCGGGGATCTCGTCGATCACTCCGAGCTGTTCGACGAGCTGCCACGCGACTACGACACACGCGGCGATCGCGATCAGGGCGACGTTGCTCATCATCGCGATGCGCTCAAGCATCAGCACCTCCGTCACGCGGCGGACGTGGCGTTGACCGTGTTCCAGAAGGCGGCTTTCCATCACTTGGTGGTCGCAGGACCGGACGAGATCACGAGCGAGCTCGAGTCCCTGCTGCATCCGTACCTACGCGATCGTCTGTTCGGACGGGTGCACCTCGCGGCGGCGGCCGGACTCGATGAGATCCGCAATGCCGCGGTCGACGTCGAGCACAAGATCGAGCGACAGAAGGAAGCCGAGTTGGTCGGCCGGCTGCGCGAGGCCGCCGCCACCGGCCGCCGCGGCGTTGCCGGGCTCGGGCCGGTGCTCGACGCCCTCAACGAGCACCGCGCCGAACACCTCCTCGTGTCGCGGGGCTACCGCGAAGCGGGCTGGCGGTGTGATCCTTGCGGTGCGCTCGCGGTGGTCGGTCGCACCTGTGGCCGGTGCGACTCAGAGATGGAGGCCCTCGACGACGTCGTCGAGGAAGCCGTCGACGAAGCACTCAGCCAGTCGTGCCGCGTCGAGATCTGCGTCGGCAACGCCGACCTCGATGTCCTCGGCCGCGTCGGCGCCCTGCTCCGCTACTGAACGGCCTTCGCCGCTAACGTCCCGTCCCTCATGGGGCTGTCAGTGGGCGTCGACGTCGGGGGCACGAAGATCCTCGCCATCGCCGTCGACGAAACGGGTCGCCGCATCGGCAACGAGGCGCGCCGCCCGACG
>JBEEFX010000189.1:0-3256 GCA_041166365.1 Acidimicrobiaceae bacterium | reverse complement strand
AGTCGAGGTCAGGCACTCGAACCGTCACTGCGTCGATCTTTCGAAGGAGCGGGTGTTTCATCAAGAACCACTCTCGAGGCGTCCATACGTGCCGATATCAAGTGCCGTACATCCGCACTCTGGGCGGCTCCGGGCCATGTGCCCTGGGCTACCGTTGACGGATGTACCGGTCCTTGGTCATGTTTCCGAAGTCAGCCAGTCCGACCGAGGTAGACGCCCTGATCCTGCGCATCGCTTCGTCGTTCAAGGGGAGTGGCAGCCAACCGATCACGCGCAACGTGGGCGCTCTCATGGGTCCGGGAGCTCAGGCCGGAGACGCGGGCTGGATTCTCGAAGCCGACTTCCCCACTCTCGAGGCCGCAATCGCGGCGCTGGAGACCGAAGACTTCCAAGACGTCAAGGCGACTGCGGAGACGCTGACCTCGACGTTCTTCCTGTTCGAGGTTGCGGAGGTCTGACCGCCCCTAAGTGGCGGTTCCGAGCACACCACGCGCCCCTGCCCAACGGTGTCAACCACGCAGTAACGCTCATCCACAGCTCGTCGCGAACGTGAGTAGCGGACGCCGCTTGTCCGTGGCGTCCCCGCCGCGGGAGCCTGGGAACAGACCGTCGCGGCGTTGAACAATCGTTGAACAAGCACGGGTCAAACTCGCGGCACCGCGGCCAAGGGTGGTCACGAAAACGTCCTGCACGGCGGTCAAAATCGGTACAACCCGCTGGTCACGAACGTGCCGCTTGCGAAGCTTCTAAGCGGACGGTCGCAGGTTCGATTCCTGCCGGGGGCGCGTCGCGAGCAAGCTGTTCACGGGTCTGGGACGGCGCCGCCACCCCCGGTACAGGTTGGTCGCAGCGCTTCAGCGCAGCGACCGTCCGTCACGCAACGGACGTCGCAGGTGACGCGGGGTCGGCTCTATCGCAGGTTCCGCGCCTGCGGCTGGCCGTACCTGCGGGAGGGACGTCGTCGCGACGAGAAAGTGCTCGCCGCTAGCTCTCTGAGTCTGACACCCATCGACTGATCACTCTTCGAAGCGGAACCGGGTCTGGGCGAAATTGCCCTTGGCGAAGGAGAGAACCTTGCGGGGGCGGACTTCGAACACGTGGGCAACACCAGGTTCGTGATGGAACGCGCCGTCGCGCACCTCGAACTTCCAGTCGCCGTCATACTTCGTCTCCCACATGACGGCAAGCGCGCGCAGCAAGGCATCGTCGGTGACGCGCTCGGCCCGGCCCTCGACGACGACGTCGAGCCCGGCCTTCCAGTGGTTGTCGCCGGTCGTGAGCGCGCACTCGTCGTTGGCGCGCAGGTTGACGGCTTTCTGCTCGCCCGGACCGGTGCAGAAGTACAGCGCGCCGTCGCGCCACACCGTCGGCAGCGGCGTGACGTGCGGACGTCCGTCGGCGCGCACGGTGGAGATCCAGAACAGCTCGGCCGATTCGAGCGTGCCGACGACGTCCTCCCAGGGGGTCGGCGTCGCGCCCGGCGCGCTGAAGCCGGTGTGCAGGTCGGGTGTCGGGGCAGGCGATGGCATGACGATCTCCTGGTCAGTCGTTGAGCGCGCTGTACGCGCCGGTCCAGAAGTCCTGGAGGACCGCCGGCGGTGGGAACGGACCGGCGAACGCGTCGGTGCTGAGGAGGATGCCGACGAGGCCGTTGCTCGGGTCGTTCGCCCACGAGCTTCCCATGCCGCCCGCCCAGCCGTACGTGCCGATGGCGGGCGCGAGACCGGTGCGGCGCACCTGCACACCGACGCCGAAGCCCCAGCCTTGCGAGCCGTCGGGCAGTGGCCCGGGCGCGCCACTTGCGACATCGATCTGGTCGGTGGTCATGGCATCGATGGAGGCGCGCGACAGCAGCCGCGAACCGTCCTGGAGCCACCCGCCCGACAGGAGCATCCGTCCGAACGCGTGGAGGTCGTCCACCGTCGACACCAGGCCGGCGGCGCCAGAGGGAAACGCCGGCGGCTTCGCCCATTGGCCGTCCGGAGCGTCGAAGACGAACCGTTCGCCGGTCGGATCGGTGCCATAACAGGTGCCGAGCCGATCGACGTCGTCGACGGAGAAGCCGGTGTCGACCATGCCCAGTGGCGTGAACACGCGCTCGCGGAGGAACTGGTCGAGCGGTTGGCCGGCGGCCCGTGCGACAAGCACGCCGAGCACGTCTGCCCCACTGTTGTAGAGCCAGCGCTCGCCGGGTTGGTAAAGCAGCGGCAGCGTCGACAATCGGTGCATCCACTCGTCGGGCGCCGGCGGCACCTGCGGTTCGGGAGGCCCGGCACCGAGCTCGAGCTCGGCGAGCGCATCGAGGAAGGGTTGCGGCCATGGGGCCGCGAAATCCATGCCCATACCGAGCCGGAACGTCAAGACGTCGTGCAGCGTGATCGGCCGCTGCGCGGCGACCGTCTCGCCGTCGATCGGACCCCGAGCATCGACGAGCACGCGCCGGTCTGCGAGCTCGGGAAGCAGCGTGTCGATCGGGTCCTCGAGCCGCAGCTTGTACTCCTCGACGAGGATGAGCGCGGCGACCGCCACGATCGGCTTCGTCATCGACGAAATGCGGAAGATGCTGTCGCGGCCAACAGGTGCCGGTTCGCCCCTGGTGAGCGCGCCGGCGACGCCGACCTCCAGCTCGTCATCTTTGGCTACTAGCCACGCCACGCCGCCGACACGGTCCTGCTCGACATGGCCGTGCATTGCCGCCCGGAGGCGCGTCATGCGTCGAGGGTCGAGTCCGCTCATGTGGGATTCGACGCTAGGCCGGACGGAAACTCATCGCTCAGGCATCCGAGTTCTCGCGGCCGAACGCCTCGTCGCGCGATCCGCAGACCGGGACAGCGCGCGCGTCCGGCCCCGTAGCTCGGTCCACGGCTTGCGAAAAACCGATCCCCTTCGTTCGAACGCTCACGTAGGAGACCGAGGCTACGGTGTCGTTCGTGGCTCCTGGCGAGATCCGCTTCGCGCGAGCCGATGACGGTATCGATATCGCCTACCTCGTTGCCGGCGACGGTCCACGCGATCTCGTCCTCATCTTCGGCTTCACCACCCATCTCGACCTTTGCTGGGACGTGCCCTGGTTCTCACAGTGGTTGCGGCGAACGAGTAAAGAGTTTCGGACCATCGTGTTCGACAAGCGCGGCAGCGGGCTGTCCGATCGATCGCTCGGCATCGGCAGCATCGAAGAACGGACTCACGACGTCATCGCGGTGATGGATGCAGTCGGGAGCGAACGCGCGTCCTTCGTCGGGATCTCTGAGGGCGG
>JBEEFX010000188.1:0-2524 GCA_041166365.1 Acidimicrobiaceae bacterium | reverse complement strand
CAGCGGTGCACGACCGCCGTGACCCGCTCGCCCCATCGATCGTCGGGCACACCGACGACGATGGCGTCGTACACCTGCTCGTGGCCGACGAGAACACCTTCGACTTCCTCGGGAAACACCTTCTCGCCGCCGGTGTTTATGCACATCGAGCCGCGGCCCAGGAGCTGGATCGAGCCGTCGTCGAACACGGTCGCCACATCACCCGTGAGGACCCAGCGTTCGCCGTCGTGTTCGACGAAGGTGGCTGCCGTCTTCTCGGGGTCGTTGTAGTACGCGAGCGGGATGTGACCGCGCCGCGCGACCCGTCCCTCGTCGCCGGAGCCGGGCGTTATCGGCTCGAGCGTGTCCGGGTCGAGAACGATCGTCTCGTTGTCGAACGACGAGAAGCGCCCGTTGCCCATGCTGCTCGCCTGCGCGCCCGTCTCCGACGCGCCGTACCCGTCGGCGAGGATCACGTGCGGGAAGGTCTCGGCGAGCTCGGCGCGACCGCCGGGTGACAGCGGTGCACCGCCGGAGCCGATGGTGAAGAGGCTCGTGGCGTCGTACTTGCCCGGGTGGGCCTTGTACTCGTCGATCAGCGGGCGGGCGACGGCGTCGCCGATGATCGTGAGGATCATCACCTTGTGCTCGGTGATCAGCCGCCACACCTCGGCGTAGTCCGTTCGCGGCCGGGAGGGAGTGAGGACGTTCGTGCCGCCGAGCATGAGCCACGCGAACACCGTCCACTGCGCCGCTCCGTGCATGAGCGGCGCCAGCGGGAGGAACACCACGCCGGGCTCGGGCGTGATGCGCTCCGGCATCTCCTCCGGCGTCTTCGCCACGTTTTGGCGGCTGTAGTCACCGCCGCCGAAGCACGCGTAGAACGCGTCGGCTTGCCGCCACACGACGCCCTTCGGCATGCCGGTCGTGCCGCCGGTGTAGATGACGTAGTGATCGTCGTCGCTGCGCTGGATCTCGCGCCGCTCTGGCGATGACTGCGCCAGCGTCTTCTCGTACTCGTCGCTGTCGCCGCCCACCTCCAGTGTGGACTTCAGCGTGGGGACGCCGTCGCGCACTGCGGCGATGCGAGGTGTGAACTCGGCATCGTGGACGATCGCCTTCAAGTCGGCGTCGTTGAACAGGTAGCGAAGTTCGTCCTCGACGTAGCGATAGTTGACGTTGATCGGCACGGCGCGGATCTTGAACGCGGCCAGCATCGTCTCGACGAACTCGGTGCCGTTGTACATGTAGCAGCCGACGTGGTCGCCGGGTCCGATGCCCTGCTCGGTCAACCACGCCGCGAGGCGGTTGGCGCGGTCCTCGAGCTGGGCGTAGGTCACCGTGCGAGCCGCCGTGACGAGGGCAGGACGAGCGGGTACGCGATCGACGGCGGCTTCGACGATGTCAGCGAGGTTGAAGGTCATCACCACGGTGGTCTGTCTACTTCACGGCGACGGGATTGACCGGCGAACCGCAGCCCCCGGTGAAGGGCAGCGGCGACGCTTCCAGCAAGAACTCGTACACCCCGTCGTCCGTGCAGTCCGCGGCCAGGGCTTCGAGGTCGAAGTTCTGCCCCTGCGTGAGCCCCATGTCCCGCAGATGCAGGAGATGCACCGGAAGAAGCAGGTTCTCGTCCTCGCAAGGCCAGACCTCGAACGTGAACGTGTCGGTGGCCACTGCGGCGACATCACGGTCGCGGAACCAGGGAACGGTGCCCATCGTCAGCCCCGGCTGGTTCCCGGCGGCATAGCCCTCGCGATCGCGCGCCTTGAACAGCTGGATGAAGCCCGTACGCACGAGGACGGCGTCCCCCGGTTGACCGTCGACGCCGGCAAGGTGCGCCGCCGCGTCGAGGTCCTCGGCTCGTATGCCGTAGCCCGGGTCGAGCCGCTCGACTCCCAATGCTCGGGCCACGTCGAGCAACACACCCCGCGTCGTCAGGGACGACACTCGTCCGATGCCGCACCTCGATGCGCCGTCGGCGGTGATCGATTCGGCCGAATAGCCGTTGTAGATCTGGCCGCTGTAGCTGACGTGAGCCAGCGCGTCCCAGTGCGTCGCCGCCTGCAGGCCCATCGTGACCACGTCGTCGCTCGTGCAGAACCCGTCGATCGTCCCCGCGAACTGCGAGTTGATCGCGATCATGGTGCGCAAGGGGTTGACGCGCCCTGGGACGCCGCCGACCTGCGGGCCGCGCTGATCGAGCCGCAGCGCCAACGAGAACCGCTTGCCGGTGCGGACGCATGCGGCCCCGCGCTGCACCGCGGCAGCGTCGATGAGGTTGAGCGTGCCGAGCTCGTCGTCGTCACCCCAACGTCCCCAGTTGGAGACACGCTCCGCGAGCTCGGTGAACTCGGCTGACAGGCTCACGCCTGGGATGCGGCCTCGCGGTACTTGGTGGTCGAGTGCACCGGGTCCTTGTCGAACTGCGGCAGCACTTCCTTGCCGAACAGCTCCATCGAGTTGACGATGGTCTCCAACGGGAGCGTGTTCGTCGTCGGGCTGAAAGTGAGCTGGTCGACGCCGACATCGATCCACTGCTGGA
>JBEEFX010000187.1:0-10118 GCA_041166365.1 Acidimicrobiaceae bacterium | reverse complement strand
ACTGGCGACCGCGGCAGCGCGCGCCGTGCTGAGCGAGATGCGCCGGCTCGACATCCCCACCACGGTGGCGCGCGCCGGCGCGCGCCTGATGGCCGCGCTCGCCGAGACGCCCGGCGTGGCGGACGTGCGCGGCCTCGGTCTGCTCATCGCCGCGCAGCTGGAGGACGGCCGCGACGCGAAAGACGTCGTCGGGGCTTGCCTCGCCGAAGGACTCGTCGTCAACGCGGTGACGCCGACGGCGCTGCGTTTCGCACCCCCCTTGACCGTCAGCGATGCCGAGATGGACGATGCCATCGCCATCCTGACGAAGGTGTTGGCGGCGTGACGACCAGACATTTCCTGGAGGTCGACGATGTGTCGCCGGAAGAGCTGCTCGACATCCTCGACCGCTCCGAGTCCGGTGCTCTGGGCACACCGCTGGCCGGCAAGGGCGCGGCGCTGTACTTCGAGAAGCCGTCGCTGCGCACTCGCCACTCCGCCGAGATGGCGATCGTGCAACTCGGGGGCCACCCGGTCACGATCCGGCGCGAGGAGATCGGCGCGGGCGCGCGCGAGCCGCTCTCCGACATCGCTCGTGTCCTCGCCGGCTATCACGCGCTGATGGGCGCGCGTGTGTTCTTGCACGAGGACGTGGTCGCGCTCGCCGAGCCGAACGCGCTGCCGGTCGTCAACCTGCTGTCGGACGAAGCTCACCCGTGCCAGGCACTCGCCGACCTGCTCACGATGCGTCAGGAGTGGAACGAGCTCGCGGGGCGCACGGTCTGCTGGGTGGGCGACTTCAACAACGTCGCTCGTTCCCTCTCCATCGGCTGCGCGCTGGCGCGGATGCAGCTGCGGCTGGCCTGCCCACCCGGCTATGGCCCGAGCGATGCCGATCTGGACCGTCTCGCGCAGTACGACTGCACGCCCTTCGTGACAGCGCGCCCCGATGAGGCGGCCAAAGGGGCCGACGCCGTGCACACCGACGTGTGGACGTCCATGGGCTTCGAGACCGAAGCAGACGACCGCCACCGGGCGTTCGAAGGTTTCCAGGTCGACGACAGCGTGATGTCCGCCGCTGCGGTCGGCGCGGTGTTCATGCACTGCCTGCCCGCCCACCGCGGTGAGGAAGCGTCGGCGTCGGTGGTCGACGGACGCCAGAGTCGCGTCTTCCGCCAAGCCGAGAACCGGATGCACTCGTTTCGCGGTCTCGTCTCGTGGCTCGTCGAGATCAACCGTCCATGAGCACACGAACGACCGACAACGGTGCGCAACGTCTTGCCAAACAGCAACGCCAGCACCGCATCGCCGGTCTGCTCGAGCGCAATGCCGTGACGAGCCAGGGCCAGCTGGTGCAGCTGCTGACGGCCGACGGTGTCGTCGCGACACAGGCGACGGTGTCGCGTGACCTCGACGAGATGGGCGCGATCAAGGTGCGAGCGGCGGGAGGCGACAGCGTCTATGCCATCCCCGATCTGCCGAAGGAACAACGCACACCCGAGGACCACCTCCGCCGCGTGCTGGGCGACTGGGTGGTCGACGTCGATCATTCTCACCACCTCGTGGTGTTGCGCACCCCGCCGGGCTCGGCGCACGTCGTGGCGTCCGCCATCGATCGGGCCGGGCTACCGGCCATCCTCGGCACGGTCGCCGGCGACGACACGATCCTCGTCGTCGTCGCCGAGCGATCCAGTGGAACCAAGGTCGCACGCGAGCTCAGCAAGCTCGCCGGACTCTAGAGAAGGGCTTCCCAATGGCAAAGCGAGTGGTCCTCGCGTACAGCGGAGGGCTGGACACGTCTGTGGCCGTCCGGTGGATGATCGACAACCTCGGCGTCGAAGTGATCGCGCTCGCGGTCAACGTCGGCCAGGACGGAGGAACGATCGACGCTGACATGCTCAACGAGCGCGCCGTGGCCGCAGGAGCGGTCGAGTGCATCGTCGCCGACGTGCGCGATGAGTTCGCGCGCGAGTTCCTCGTGCCCGCGCTGAAGGCCAACGCGCTGTACGAGGGCCGGTACCCGCTCGTCTCGGCGCTGTCCCGGCCCGTGATCGCCAAGCACCTCGTGGCGACCGCCCGGGAGTGCGGAGCCGACGCCGTCGCCCACGGCTGCACCGGCAAAGGCAACGACCAAGTGCGCTTCGAGGTCTCGACCCGAGCGCTCGCGCCCGATCTCGACGTCATCGCGCCGGTCCGGTCGTGGGGGATGACGCGGGAGGACTGCATCCTCTACGCGTACGACCACGGCATTCCGATCACCGCGACGAAGGAGAAGCTGTACTCGATCGACGACAACTTGTGGGGCCGTGCCATCGAGTGCGGCGAGATGGAGGATCCGTGGCGGGTGCCCCCGCCCGGCGTGTGGTCGCTCACCAAGCAGACGGCGACCGAGCCGCGCGACCTCGTCGTGGGTTTCGAGCAAGGCGTACCCGTCTCGCTCGACGGCGAGGCGACCGAGCTGGTCGAGCTCATCTCCACGGTGGGCGAGGTCGTCGGCTCGTACGGGTGCGGACGCCTCGACATGGTCGAGAATCGCCGCGTCGGCATCAAGAGCCGCGAGACCTACGAATGCCCGTCCGCGCTCGCGCTGATCGCCGCCCATGCCGACCTGGAGTCGATCACGCACGAGCGTGACCTGGCCCGAGAGAAGCAACGTCTCGAGATCCGCTACGCCGAGCTCATCTACGACGGCCTCTGGTTCTCGCCGCTCCGTCAGGCTCTCGACGCGTTCATCGGCGAGTCACAGCGCTTCGTCACCGGCGA
Organism: Acidimicrobiaceae bacterium; assembly: GCA_041166365.1. Taxonomy (GTDB): domain Bacteria; phylum Actinomycetota; class Acidimicrobiia; order Acidimicrobiales; family JACDCH01; genus DASUCS01. The sequence goes on along the minus strand of JBEEFX010000187.1, from coordinate 7,376 downwards.
CGTGCGCCTTCATCTCGAGCCGGGCTCGTGCCGGATCAGCGGCCGGCGCAGCGAGCACAGCCTCTACGACTACGGCTTGGCGACCTACGACGCGGCCGACGTGTTCCGGCACGAGGACTCCGCCGGCTTCGTGCGCCTGTGGGGTCTCGGTCTGGAGACCTGGGCGGCCAAGCAGGGCGGCATCGACCCGTGAGCGGCGGGACGCTCTGGCACGGGCGCTTCGAGGAGGGCCCGTCCGAGCAGCTGCTCGCGTTCTCGCAGAGCCTGTCGTTCGATCAGCGGCTGGCGCCCGACGACGTCACCGGCTCCCGAGCGCATGTGCGCGGGCTCCAGCGCGCGGGCATCCTGACGAGCGAGGAGACCACAGCAATTCTGGATGCGCTCGACCAGGTCGAGACGGAGCTCGCCGAGGACAAGTTCGCTTTCGAGCCGACCGACGAGGACATCCACACTGCCATCGAACGGCGCGTCACCGAGCTCGCAGGATCCAGCGGAGCGAAGCTGCACACGGGGCGCAGCCGGAACGATCAGGTGGCCACCGCCCTGCGGTTGTACCTGAAGCGCGAGCTCGGTGACATCGCTCGCGCGGTGCTCGCCGTGCAGCAGGTGCTCTTCGACCGCGCCATCGAGGCCGGTCCGGCGTACCTTCCGGGCTACACCCACATGCAGCGGGCGCAACCGGTGCTGTTGTCGCATCATCTGCTCGCTCACGGTTGGGCGCTCGCGCGCGATGTCGACCGCATCCTCGCCACCCGTACGCGGCTCGACGTGTCACCGCTCGGTGCCGGGGCACTGGCGGGCTCGTCGTTACCACTCGATCCCGATGGTGTTGCCGATGAGCTGGGATTCGCCCGCCGGTTCGAGAACTCTCTCGACGCCGTGAGCGATCGCGATTTCGTCGTGGAGGCGCTGTTCGACTTCGCCCTGCTGAGCGTGCACCTGTCGCGGATCGGCGAGGAGATCGTCTTGTGGGCCACCGAGGAGTTCGGCTTCGCGACCTTGCACGACTCCTTCGCCACCGGCAGTTCGATGATGCCGCAGAAGAAGAATCCCGACATCGCCGAGCTCCTCCGGGGCAAGACCGGCCGCATGATCGGACATCTCACGGGACTGCTGGCGACGCTCAAGGGGCTGCCGCTCTCGTACAACCGCGACCTCCAGGAGGACAAGGAGCCGTTGTTCGACGCGATCGATACGTTGCGTCTGGGCTTGCCGGCGCTCGCCGGCCTGTTGAGCACGACCCGTTTCAACGTCGAGCGCATGCAAGCGGCGGCCGACTCACCGAGCGCGGCCGCCACCGACCTCGCCGAGCTGCTCGTCGAACGCGGCGTACCGTTCCGCGAGGCGCATGCCATCGTCGGCGGCATCGTGCGCGACTCGATCGAACGGCATGTGCCCTTGGCCGAGCTCGTCGCCGCTCATCCGGAGCTGGGCGACGACGGCCTCGCTCTCCTCGAGGCGGGCGTGGCCGTCACCCGTCGGCGCACGCCGGGCGGGGCCGGGCCGGGGCCCGTCGCGGATCAGATCGACAGCTTCCGTGAGCAGCTCGACGCCCTGTCGCGTCGATTGCCATGACGTACTCCTGTGAATTCGAGATCCGCTACGGCGAGGTCGACCTGCAAGGTGTGGTCTTCAACGCGCACTACCTCGCGTACGTGGATCACTGCATCGACAGATGGCTGCGATCGCTCGACGTGCTCACCGCCAGCGGCGACTGGGACATCATGGTGAAGAAGGCATCCGTGGAATGGCACGACTCCGCCGGCATCGGCGAGGTGCTCACGCTCGTCCCGCGCGTGACGCGCTGGGGCAACACCTCGTTCGATGTCACCGTCGACGGATCGGTGGGAGAGCGCCCGGTGTTCCAGGCCGTCGTCCTGTACGTCGGCGTGAAGATGGGAACCAAGACGCCGACCGCTGCACCCCCGAACATCCGCGCCGCCCTCTCGCAATGAGTGTCGTCTTGGACCGCGCGTTCTACGCGCGCGATCCCAAGGTCGTCGCTCGCCAGCTGCTGAACAAGGTGCTCGTGCACGGCGAACGCTCCGCCCGCATCGTCGAGGTCGAGGCGTACTGCGGGGACATCGATCCTGGCAGTCATGCCTTCCGTGGCAAGACAAACCGCAACGCGACCATGTTCGGCCCGGCCGGTGGCCTGTACGTGTACTTCACGTACGGCATGCACTGGTGTGCCAACGCGGTCTGCGGCGAGGTCGACGAAGGCGTCGCCGTGCTGCTGCGGGCGGCCGCACCCCTCACTGGTCTCGAAGCCATGCGTGCGGCGCGCGGCGCGATCGCCAAACGCGACCGCGACCTGTGCAGTGGCCCGGCCAAGCTGTGCCAGGCGATGGGTCTCGATCGGGCCCACGACGGTGCTGATCTCGTCACCGCTGACCTCGGCGTGACGATCGTCGACGACGGCATGCGCCCGCCGCGGCGGCCCGGTAACAGCGTGCGCATCGGTCTGAGCGCCGGCGCCGAGCAGCCCTGGCGCTGGTACGTCGAGGGCGATCCGAACGTCTCGATCACTAGATCCCGAACGGTGTCGCGCACGCGCCCATCTCGTTCGTCACCGCGAACGCGTTGAGTGCCTTGCTGCTCGGCTCGCCGTTGTCGCGCGCCTTCTCGTCGAACGGCGCGTCCTGGCCGGCGCGCAGCTTGACGACCCATGCGGCGCGATCGCTCAGCCACTGGTCCCAGTCGTCGAGCCAGGCACTGACCGCATGGCGATCGTCGCCCGACGCCGGCGTGAGCGCCCGTAACTCCTGCACCATCGAGGCAAGGCGAGCGTCTGACCGTTCGACGAGATCCGCCCGCGCTGCGGGGGACGCCGCCGTCTGGTTCAACACGTTCGCGGCGCGCAGATCGTCGACTGCACGTGAGCACACGGGCTCGGCGGCCCGAGGGAACGCCATGTCGTTCAACGTGTCGCGAGGCGCCGACGGAGCGATGAACAGGACGTAGATCCATGCCATGCAGAACAGCAGGGCCGCCGCAACGGCCAAGGTGCGCCGCGCGCGCGTTCCGCCCGTCTCGCTCAATTCCCGGGGTTCACGTAGATCGTCACCGTCGTGCCCGAGCTGGCCTTCGTGCCGGCCGGGGGAGATTGTTTCCACACACGTCCTCGAGGTTCGTTGTTGTCCGGTGACGGCTCCTCGATCACCTGAACGGCATACCCGGCGTCATGGAGCGCGTTCGTCGCGGTGTTCTGTTTCATGCCGACGACGTTCGGCACGGTACCCGCACCGCCCGGCGACGTGGCAACTTCGAGCGTCACCGTCGCGCCCCGCGGTGCGGTCGAGCCCCCCGATGGTGATTGGGCGGTCACCGAGCCCACGGGGTGCGCGTCGTCGGGCACGTCGAAGCGTGATGGCGAGAAGCCTGCATGCGTGATCTCCTGTGCCGCGTCGCCGTAGCTCCGGCCCCGCACATCGGGCACCGGCAGGAGTCCCTCACCGGGGATCGTGGTGGTCTCGAGCGGGGCCACCGTGGTGCTGGTCGGGGGCGGCGGGGGAGCGACGAAGTCGACCGCGGGCGCGTCGCCCTGCGCGGCGGCCATGAAGCGTTGCCAGATCTGCGCCGGCCACGTGCCGCCGTACACCGTGATGCTCGTCGTGGGCGGCGACATCTTGACCTCTTCGGAGGGAAACCCGGCCCACACCGCGGTCGACAGAGTCGGTGTGTAGCCGCAGAACCACGCGTTCTTGTACTCCTCGCCGGTGCCGGTCTTGCCGGCCACGGGGAACGGTTCCTTCGCAGCCGTGCCGGTGCCGCGCGCGATCACTTGTTGCAGCACCGACGTGACCGTGTCGGCGATCGGCGCGTCGATGGCCTTGGTCTGTTGGTGGATGTTCTCGAACAGGATCGTCCCGGACGCGTTGGTGATCTTCGTGATCATCACCGGCGCGGCATGGACTCCCCGGTTGGCGAAGGTCCCGTAGGCACTTGCCATGTCGAGGGGCGTCACGTCGTTGGCGCCTAGGACGGCGGACGGCAATGCCTTGAGCCTGGACGTGACCCCGAGCTTCTTGGCCATGTCCACGCCGTTCTGCGGACCGACCTGCAGGATGAGCTGCGCGTAGAGCGTGTTGAACGAGTGCACCGTGCCTTCGATGAGGTCCGTTCCTCCGGGCGCGCCCTCGCCGGGGTCGGCGTTGCACGGATCCCACGGCCCCGTCGGCGGATCGAGATGGATGCAGCCGGGCGCCGGGATGATCTCCGACAACGGGATGCCCTGCGTCAACGCCGCGGCCAGCACGAACGGCTTGAACGCCGAGCCCGTTCCCCGGCCGTTCAACGTTGGGTCGGCCTTGCATCCGATCGCCAGGTTGCACTTGGCCGTGGTTCCCGAACCGAAGAAGTCGCGTCCACCGACCATGGCGCGCACGTAGCCGGTACGCGGATCGACGGCAACGAGCGCGGCCTCTGGTCCGTTGGGATCCGGCATCACCTCGCCGATCGCTTGTTCCGCCGCGGCCTGGAGCGACAGGTCGATGGTCGTGTGGATCCGCAGGCCGCCGTTGAACAAGGCGTAGTCACGCTCGTCTTGGGTGTCTCCGAAGCGCACGTCCGTCGAGATGGCCTTCTTCACCTCTTCGACGAAGTGCGCGGCCGGATAGCGCTCCTGCGCTGGCGTGGGCGACAGCCCGAGGGGCTGGCCGATCCCGCTGTCTCGCTCGGCCTCGGTCAGGTAGCCCTGCTGCTGCATCTTGGCCAGTACGACGTTGCGCCGAGCGACGGCGGCGTCAGGGTGTAACACGGGGTCGTCCTGGCTCGGTGCCTGGATGAGACCGGCGATCGTCGCCGCCTGCACGGCATCGATCTGCTCGACCGGCTTGCCGAAGTACTGCTCGCTCGCCGCCTCGACGCCGTAGTTGCCGTTCCCGAAGTACACGGTGTTCAGGTAGATCTCCAGGATCCGGTCCTTGGAGTAGTGCTCCTCGAGCTGCCAGGCCAACGACGCTTCCTGGATCTTGCGGTCGAGCGTCTTACCCGAGTTCAACAACGTGTTCTTGACCAACTGCTGCGTGATCGTCGACCCCCCCTGGTTGGCCGCCCCTTCCGTCGCGTTCTGCTGCGCGGCGCGGAAGATGGCACGGAAGTCGACGCCGCGGTGGTAGTAGAAGCGCTCGTCTTCGATGGCGACGACGGCATGTTGGAGCGTCAGCGGAATGCGATCGAGTGTCACCTCGAGCCGGTTCTGCGGACCGTGCAGCGTGGTGATCAACGTGCCGTCGGCCGCATAGATCTTCGATGACTGCGCATTCTCCGGGATCTTCGGGGTGATCTCGGTCTGCGTGTACGCACACCCGGCCGTCAGCACCGCGCAAACGACGCCGACCACCAGTGCACGCACGGAGCCATTGTCGCGGTTTTGTGGTCGATTCCCGGTGCACCACCCTCACTAGGGTTTCCGCGTGATCGATCTCCTGGCCGACCTCGAGGCTCGCGGGCTGATCCACGACAGCACCGACCGTGACGCGTTGGCGGCCCGCTTGGCCCGCGGCCCGATCACCGTGTACCACGGCATCGATCCGTCGGCCGACAGCCTCCACACCGGGAACCTGATCGGCCTGATGATGCTGCGTCGGTTCCAGCTCGCCGGCCACCGCCCGATCGCGCTCGCCGGCGGGGCCACGGGGATGATCGGCGACCCTGGCGGGCGGTCCGAGGAGCGCAATCTCCTCGACGAGGACATCCTGCGAGCGAACGTCGCCGCCATCAAGTCGCAGATGTCGCGGGTGCTCGGCGAAGCGGGCGAGTGGCAGCTGGTCGACAACTACGAATGGACCCGCGACATCCCGTTGCTGGCCTTCCTGCGCGACGTCGGCAAGCACGTGACCGTGAACCAGATGATGGCGCGGGAGTCGGTGCGCACTCGGCTCCAGAGCGAGCACGGCATCTCCTACACCGAGTTCTCCTACATGCTCCTCCAGGCCAACGACTACTGGTGGCTGCACGAGCATCAGGGGTGCGAGCTCCAGATCGGCGGATCCGACCAGTGGGGCAACATCCTGTCGGGCGTCGACTTGATCCGTCGGCGGTCAGGGGCGTCGGTCCACGCGCTGTGCTGGCCGCTCCTCACTGCGAGCGACGGCACCAAGCTCGGCAAGACCACCGGTGCTCGAGTCTGGCTGGACCCCGCCAAGACCAGCCCGTACGAGCTCTACCAGCACTTCGTGCAGACCGGCGACCGTGAGGTCCGCCAGCTCCTGTTGTGGCTGACGCTGCTGCCCGTCGACGACATCGCAGCCGTGGTGCAGCGCCACGAGGAGGCGCCGCAGCACCGAGAGGCCCAGCGCCTGCTGGCGCGGGAAGTGGTCACGCTCGTGCACGGCGCCGCTGCGGCACAGGAGGCCGAGAACGGGACCACCGCTTGGTCGGCCGACCTCTCACCGGAGCTGCTGCGCTCCCTGGAGGCCAGCCTGCCGACCACCGAGCTGCGGACCGAGGCGCTCCCCGTAGGGCTCGTGGACCTGCTCGTACGCACCGAGCTGGCGGCCTCGAAGAGCGCCGCCACCCGGCTCGTGCGCCAGGGCGGCGCGTACGCCAACGACGTCAAGATCGACGACGAGGAGCGGATGTTCGACGCCGGGGACTTCCTCGAGGGCCGTTGGCTGTTGCTGCGGGCCGGAAAGCGCCGGCAACACCTGGTGGTGCGGGCCCTGTCGGGTTGACGTTGCCGGGCAAGCTCTGTAGCGTGGCGCTCCGCCTCTGAAGCCCTCGGCCTTGCGCTGAGCGGTGTGAGACGGCACCAGCGGCACCAACCTCCCTCGGGAGCGTGTGCCTGCTGCACCCCTTTGGGGGAGCGGCGCACCTTGACAACGGAATAGCGGACGAATGGATGTCGGCTTCTGGCCGACCTCTATTACGCCAGTGCGGGCGATCCTGACTTCGGTCATGGTCGACCCTTTGCAACAAAGTCAATGCACTGACGGACAACGAAGTAAGTAGTTGTCTGTTCTGTGTCCGGGTTTGGTGTTGTGATCCCTACGGGGTGAGTAATGCCGGCTCTCGATGGAGAGTTTGATCCTGGCTCAGGACGAACGCTGGCGGCGTGCCTAACACATGCAAGTCGAACGAGGTCCAACCAGTAGCAATACTGGGGAAGACCTAGTGGCGAACGGGTGAGTAACACGTGAGGAACCTGCCCCGAAGACCGGGATAACGCTCCGAAAGGAACGCTAATACCGGATACCTTCACCGGATCGCATGGTCTGGTGAAGAAATGGATTCCGCTTCGGGAGGGTCTCGCGGCCTATCAGCTTGTTGGTGGGGTAACGGCCTACCAAGGCTTCGACGTCTAGCTGGTCTGAGAGGACGATCAGCCACACTGGGACTGAGACACGGCCCAGACTCCTACGGGAGGCAGCAGT
>JBEEFX010000186.1:0-15072 GCA_041166365.1 Acidimicrobiaceae bacterium | reverse complement strand
CGACGAGCCCGCCGAGACGATCTGCGTCGAGCCGCAGTCCGGGCCGCCCGACGCCCTGAACCACGGGCCGGAGGTGGCCGAACCAGGCCGGCCCGTGGTTGTCCACAGCACCTGGCGGGTTCGTACTTGACCGAATGGTCAGTTCCCAAGAAGGCTTGCCCCTCATGTACCCGGGGGACGATCGGCCGCTTCGCATCGCATTCACGGCGTACCGGGGCAAACCGCACGTCGGCGGCCAGGGGGTCTACACCCGGCATCTGACGAAGGCGCTCACCGATCTCGGCCATCACGTCGAGGTCCTCGGCGGTCAGCCGTTTCCCGTCCTCGACGAGCGCGTGCCGCTGGTCGAGCTCCCCAGCCTGGACATCTACAACGACTACTTCCCGATGCGGATGCCGGGCATCTGGGAGCTGAAGCACTGGCCGGACTTCGTCGAGGTCACGGCCTTCTCGGCGGGCACGTTCCCCGAGCCGCTGGCCTTCTCGCTGCGGGCCTGGGATCACCTACGCAAGCGCAAGGGCGAGTTCGACCTCGTCCACGACAACCAGAGCCTCGGCTACGGGCTGCTGGCCATCCAGCGTGACATCCCGGTGCTCGGCACGATCCACCACCCCATCACCGTCGACCGCCGCCTCGAGATCGAGCATGCCCAGACGGCGTACAAACGGCTCACGCTGCGCCGCTGGTACGCGTTCACGAAGATGCAGACGCGGGTCGCGAAGCGGCTGAAGCGCATCATCACGGTGTCCGAGTCGAGCCGCACCGACATCATCAAGGACCACGGCGTGGATCCGTCGGTCATGCATGTCGTACCGGTGGGCGTCGACCCCGAGCTGTTCCGCCCGATTCCCGGAGTGCGACGCATCCCCGGCCGGCTGGTGACGACCGCTTCCGCCGACGTGACGATGAAGGGCCTGCGCTACCTGCTCGAGGCCGTCGCGAAGCTGCGCACCGAGCGCGAGATCAGCCTCGTGGTGATCGGGCGCAAGAAGGAAGGCGGACGGTCGGCCGAGACCATCGACCGCCTCGGACTCAACGACATCGTGTCCTTCGTCTCCGGCGTCACCGAGGAGCGGATCTACGAGCTGTACTCGGAGTCCGAGCTCGCCATCGTGCCGTCGCTCTACGAGGGCTTCTCCCTTCCGGCGATCGAGGCCATGGCGTGCGGTGTCCCGTTGGTGTCCACCACCGGCGGCGCCTTGCCCGAGGTCGTCGGCAACGACAACGAGACCGCGTTCCTCGTGACCCCTGGGGACAGCGAGGCGCTGGCCGCCCGCATCCGTACCGCCCTCGACGACCCCGACCTGCGGGCCAAGGTCGGCGCGCAAGGGCGTCAGCGGGTCATCGACAACTGGAGCTGGACACACACTGCTCTGAAGACCCTCGAGCAGTACCGGGCCCTTCTGGCCGAATCTCCGGCGGGACCACGCTGACATGTTGACGGTTCCCATTGCTCGGCTCACTCCGTTCGCCTGCGCTGTCGCCTCGTCGCTGGCGCTTCCCTCGGCGACCTGTCGGAGGGTCGGCTGACATGTTGACGGTCCGCTACGACTGGCTCGGTCTGCAGGCCGGCGACCTCGTGCTCGATCTCGGCTGCGGCGCGGGCCGCCATGCGTTCGAGGCGTTCCGCCGCGGGGCCCGGGTCGTCGCGCTCGACTACAGCGCGGCCGAGCTCAAGGACGTGAAGGCGATGTTCGGCGCCCTGCTGGAAGAAGAAGCGGCCACGCTGCCGGCAACGACCTGGGGCGGGTGCGCCAACGGCGACGCCACGCGGCTGCCCTTCCCCGATGACACCTTCGATCACGTGATCGCCGCCGAGGTGCTCGAGCACATTCCGGCGGACGAAGCGGCCATGGCCGAGCTGTCGAGGGTGCTCAAGCCGGGCGGCACGATCGCGGTGACCGTTCCGGCATGGCTCGCAGAGCGCGTCTGCTGGGCGCTGAATGACGAGTACCACGCACCGTTCGTGCCGGGCGGGCACGTGCGCATCTACTCAGAGCCCGGGTTGCGGTCGAAGCTGCGGGGCGCGGGCCTGCGCCCGAATCGCGCTCATCACGCGCACGCGCTGCACACGCCGTACTGGTGGCTGAAGTGCGCCGTGGGCGTGACCAACAACGATCACCCGCTCGTCCGGGCCTACCACGAGGTGCTGTTGTGGGACATCGGCGGTCGCCAGCCGATGGCCCGGTTCACGAAGCTCGCCGACAGGCTTGCAAATCCGATCCTCGGGAAATCTCTCGTGGTCTACGCCCGAAAGCCGAGGTCGTAAGGGCTCATGTTCCTGCGTGACGTTCCCGACGTAGTTTCCGCGGCCGAGCTGGCTCGCACCGTCGATGCCATCGCCGAGTGGCAGCTCCCTTCGGGGATGATCCCGTGGTTCCCCGGCGGGCATGCCGACCCATGGAACCACGTCGAAGCCGCCATGGCGCTCGACCTCGCCGGGCATCGCACCAAGGCCGAGCGCGCCTACGAGTGGTTGGCGCGGATGCAGCGCCCGGACGGCGCGTGGCATCAGTACTACCTGGCCGACTCCGTGGAGCAGGACAAGCTCGACGCGAACGTGTGCGCGTACGTCGCCACCGGCGTCTGGCACCACTACCTGCTCACCAAGGACGACGGGTTCGTGGACCGGATGTGGCCGGTCGTCGAGCGGGCGATCGACTTCGTACTCGACCTGCAACGCCCGCGCGGCGAGATCATCTGGGCCCGTCACGCCGACGGAACGCCGTGGTCGTTCGCGCTGCTCACGGGTTCGTCGTCGATCTGCCATTCGTTGCGCTGTGCGATCGCGCTGGCGGAGCATCTGGGCCACGAACGCCCGGACTGGGAACTGTCCGCCGGCCGGCTGGCCGACGTGATCGCCCATGAGCCGGAGGCGTTCTCGCCGAAGCACCGTTGGGCGATGGACTGGTACTACCCGGTGCTCACCGGCGTCGTGGGCGGAGCCGAAGGTCGTGCCCGGCTCGCTGATCGCTACGACACGTTCGTGATGGACGGCAGAGGTGTGCGGTGCGTCAGCGACCGGCCGTGGATCACGGTCGCGGAGACGTGCGAGTGCGCGCTCGCCCATCTGGCCGTCGGCCGCCGCGACGTCGCCGAGGCGATGTTCTCCTGGGCGCAGCAGTTCCGCCACGACGACGACCGCTACTGGACCGGGACCGTGTTCCCCGACGAGGCGCGCTTCCCTGGGGGCGAGCGGTCCACGTACACCGCCGCTTCGGTGGTGCTGGCCGCGGATGCGATCGCCGGCGGCTCCCCCGCGTCAGCGCTGTTCGTCGATCACGACCTGGTGCTGCCGCGGCTGATGGACACCAGCGAATCGGCCCTCGACCGCGACTGAGGCGGGCAGCGAGTACAACAGCGGTGTGAACCGCGCCCTCGTTGCTCGCGTCTTCGTGCTGGCAGTGCTCGTGCTCGGCGCCTGTTCCGGCAAGGACAGCGCGCCGATCGCGAAGGACGAGACCTACCCGCGTGACGAGCAGCTGCGGCTCAACGAGATCCAGTCGCTCGGATCGCACAACAGCTACCACATGCAGGCCGAGCAGAAGCTCTTCGACGCGCTGAAGGCGTTCGATGCCACGCTCGCGGCTTCGATCGAGTACACGCACGCGCCACTCACCGAGCAGTTCGACGACGAGGGTGTGCGCCAGATCGAGCTCGACGTGTTCGCCGACCCGGCCGGGGGGCTGTACGCGAAGCGGGCGGGCAATGCCGTGATCGGCAAGCCGAAGGCATCCGGCGAGCCCGCCCTCGATCAGCCGGGGTTCAAGGTGTTCCACGTGCAGGACATCGACTTCGGCACCACGTGCCTCACGTTCGTGGCGTGCCTCACCAACGTGCGCGAGTGGTCGCGCGCTCACCCCAGGCACGTCCCGCTCATGATCCTGGTCGAGGCGAAGCAGGACGCGATCCCCGACCCGGTGAACCTCGGGTTCGTGACCCCGCATGCCATCGGCGCTCCGGAGCTCGACGCGCTGGACGCCGAGATCCGCTCGGTGTTCGGGTCCGAGGAGCTGATCACGCCCGACGTGGTCCGCGGCACGCATGCAACGCTCGAAGAGGCGATCAAGACCGACGGCTGGCCGACGCTCGGCGCCAGCCGCGGCAAGGTGCTGTTCACGCTCGACAACGAAGACGCCATCCGCGATGCGTACGTCACCGACCATCCCGCGCTGCGAGGACGCGTCTTGTTCACCAGCTCCCCGCGCGGCACTCCCGAAGCCGCGTTCCTCAAGCTGAACGACCCCGTCAAAGACGAAGCCGCCATCCGCCAAGCCGTGCTCGACGGCTACATCGTGCGCACCCGGTCAGACGCCGACACCGTGCAAGCGCGCTCCGGCGACACGACGATGCGAGAAGCCGCCTTGCGCAGCGGAGCGCAGTGGGTCAGCACCGACTACGAGGTGGCTGACACGCGCTTCGGAAAAGGTTATGTCGTGGTCATCCCAGGGGGCACACCATCGCGTTGCAACCCGGTGCTCGCGCCACGCGACTGCACTCCGAAGGACATCGAGAGTCCAACCACGATCAGCGCAAACTGACGGGCCTCGACGAGACGCCGAGCACATCGCCGATGCGTTGTGCGTCGCCCGCGACATGGCGACGCACGAACGGCATCGCGACACGGCCGACACGTCGTGGCATCGCCTCGAGCACCGCGACATGCGTCTGCTCCTCACCGACGGGCTCGGCGCACATCCCGACCACGTAGAACCGCGCCGGAGCCGTCATGAGGCACCAGCCATCGCGCTCCAACAGGACGTCGAACCGCATGGGTAGCAAGCCGCCGCGACCTTGCCACGAGGTGATCCGAAGCCGGTCCCCATCGCGACGCCGTATGTGGAGCCGTCGAACCTGACCATCGAAGGCCGGCACGCTGCGCTCGAGATCGGAGAACCACTCCCACACGCGGTCGAACGGCGCGTCCACGATCGATTCGGCCATCCGCGCGTTCGGCACCGTGCGCCCGAGGACACGCATGCGCCTCACGTTGCCGAGCTCGACCGTCGGCCAGCCGTCGAGGCTCACGACGTCCACTCCTTGCGAAACGCGCTTCGTGCGCGGTGCAGCCGGGACTTCACGGTCCCGACGGGAGCGTGCAGCAGTGCCGACGCGTCTTCCTCGGTCATGCCCTCCAGGTCACGCAGGACGAGGATCGCCCGTTGTTCGGGTGTCAGCGTGTCGAGGACGGCGCGCACATCGCTCGCGGACTCGGCGTCACGCACCGAGGGCGCATCGATGTCGGCGACCGGTATCGCCGTCCCCGCCCGCCGGGCCACGCGGATCGACTCGTGCACGGCGATGCGACGCGCCCATCCATGCAGAGCAGCCGCCTCCCGCAACGACCGGACGTTGACGAGCACGGCGATAAGGGACTCCTGCAGCGCGTCCTCGGCGTGTTGCGGCGAGATCGATGCACAGATCCGTCCAAGCCTCGGTGAGAGCTCCCGCATGAGCGCGTCGATGGCCCGCGGGTCTCCGCGCTGCGCGGCCCGGACCGTGTCCTCCACATTCTCAAGAGGCGCGGAACCTTCCAAAGGTTCCCGGCCTCTTGTCTGGTGCAGATCGGCGAGCAAGGAGACGAGGATGGGCAAGCGCAACATCACGGTCATCGGCGGAGGGATCGCAGGGCTGGTCGCCAGCATCGCAGCCGCCGAGGGGGGCGCGGAGGTGACCCTCCACGAGGCCCACGGGATGCTGGGGGGCCGGGCCCGATCGACGACAGGCGACTTCCTCGCCAACCACGGGCCGCACGCGATCTACAACGACGGCGAGCTCTGGGCGTGGTTGAAGGCCAGGCGGCTCACACCGCGGGTCGCCCGCCCGCACCTGACCGGGCTGCGATTCCGCGTCGGAGGGCGGTCGCGACGCCTGCCGCCCGCGTCGGCCGCCCGGGCGCTGGCATTGCTTCGTCACGATGCCCCGCACGACGTGGACCTTCGCACGTGGGCCGCGGGGTGCGCCGGCGACGAGGTGGCGGCGACGCTGGCGGCCTACTGCGGCGTGTTCAGCTTCGATCACGATCCGGGGCGGCTGAGCGCGGCCTTCTGCGTCGAACGCGCCCGGCGAGCCTCCAAGATCCCTCCCAGTGCGCGGTTTCCCATCGGCGGATGGACCTCACTGGTCGACGTCCTCGCCATCCGAGCTCGGGAGCTCGGTGTGCAGATCGCGTTGAACAGCCCGGTCGACGAGCTGCCGGCATCGCCGGTGATCATCGCCACCGAACTGCGCGCCGCGCGCCGGTTGCTCGGCGACGAGTCGATCCAGTGGACAGGCACGCGCACGATGCTGCTCGACGTCGGTCTCGTCAAGGATCGGCACGATCCGAGCATCGTGAGCGATCTCGACGAGGCCGGCTGGATCGAGCGGTTCTCGGCCCAGGACCGCTCGCTCGCTCCCAAGGATCACTCGCTGCTGCAGGCGCAGCTCGGGGCGCGCGACGGCGAGAACCTCGATGATGCGCTCTTGCGCATCGAGAGGCTGTTCGACGAAACGGTCTCCGGGTGGCGGGCGCGCGTGGTGTGGCGCCGGCGCCAGCTCGTCACGGACGCGTCCGGTGCGCTCGACCTCCCGGGTACGACATGGCGCGATCGTCCTGCGATCGATCGGGGTGACGGCGTCTTCCTCGCCGGCGACATGGTCGCGGCACCTGGCCTGCTGGCCGAGGTCGCGTGGGCCAGCGCGGTCGAAGCGGCTTCGTTGGCGCTGCGGCCGGTCAGCGGCGCAGCACCCGCAAACTCCCGACCGCTCGTTCCTCGGTGAAGACGCCGGAGTCGAGCGCGCGCAGGTAGATCTCGTACGGCGGGCGCCCGCCGTCCTGCGGATTCGGGAAGACGTCGTGGATCAGCAGGAGCCCGTCCGGCCCGATGTGCGGGGTCCATCGCTCGTAGTCACGATGCGCGGGCTCGGAGCCGTGACCGCCGTCGATGAACAACACCGCGAGCGGGGTGTTCCAGTGGCCGGACAGCGTCGGCGAGTCGGCGACGACCGCGACGACGGTCTGCTCGAGCCCGGCATCGTGGATGGTTCGACGGAAGATCGGCAACGTGTCGATCACGCCGACGGCGGGGTCGACCAGATCCGGCTCGTGATACTCCCACCCCGGCTGATTCTCCTCGGAGCCGCGGTGGTGGTCGACGCTGAACAGGACGGTGCCGCGCTCGCGAGCGGCCGCACCGAGGTAGATCGCCGACTTGCCGCAGTAGCTCCCGATCTCCAGGAACGGTCCGTCGAAGGTCGTCGACCGCGCGGCGTCGTACAGTGCCAGCCCCTCGTCCGGTGGCATGAACCCGCGGGCCGCCTCGGCGGCCGTGCGCAACGCGTCGTCCATCTACCAGGCGTCGACGTGGATGATCGCGTCGAGATCCGAGCGAGGCCCCGGCTTGAAGTCGGTGCCCTTCGTGTACGCCACAGGGATGAGCGCGCCTTGGCTGATGTCGGCGAACGGGATGCCGAGCACACCCGCGGCTTCCTCCTCGAACATCAGGTGCAGGCTCGTCCACGACGTGCCCAGCCCGCGAGCGCGCGCCGCGAGGCAGAAGCTCCAGATCGCCGGGTGCAGCGAACCCCACTGGCTCGCCGTCATCATGCTCGGCAGGTTGTCGAGCCGGCCGGTGATGCACGGCACCAGCAACACCGGGGCGTGGCCCATGCGTTCGGCGAGGTACTCGGCCGAGCCGGCGACGCGTTGCTGTGTCGCATCGCGGACCGGATCGCCGGTCACGATTGCACCGGCGTAGAACGGCATCGACTTGTAGATGTCGAACGCTCGTCGGTAGATGTCCCCGAGGGCCTTGCGCTTCATCTCGTCGGTGACCACGACCCAGTGCCAACCCTGCTGGTTCGAGCCGCTCGGCGCTTGCGTAGCGATCTCGATGCACTCGCGCACCACCTCGAGCGGTACCGGGCGGTCGAAGTCGAGCCGCTTGCGCACCGCGCGCGTGGTCGTCAGCAGCTCGTCAGGTGACAAGTTCAGCGTGGCAGCCATCAGAGGGCGTTCTCCTTCGCGATCTGTCCGAGCCAATGGGCACTCGGCTTCGGTGTGCGTTCGAAGGTGGTGCGATCGACCGACACGATGCCGAAGCGCGGGCGGTAGCCGTACGCCCATTCGAAGTTGTCGAGCAGACTCCAGTACGTGTAGCCGCGGACGTCGATGCCGTCGGCGATCGCTCGCAACACACCTTCGAGCGCGGAGCGCACGTAGTCGATGCGCTGCTCGTCGTCGTCGGTGCCGATGCCGTTCTCGGTCACGAGCAACGGGATCTCGCCTTTCGTCACCTCCCAGGCGCGCGCCAGGCACGCCGGGAGCGCGTCCGGCCAGAACTCGTAGCCCATCGGCAGCACCGGCACGCCCTCTTCGTTCGGAAGGGTGCCGCTCGGGCCGACACGCGAGCGGGTGTACGTCTGCACACCGACGAAGTCGTCACCTTCCGTCGCGAGCAAGAACTCGTCCTGCATGCGGTACCGGATCTGGTCGCGCTTCGATTCACCGCCGTCGACGGCCTGATAGTCCTCCATCGCCAGCGTGAGACCGACGGGAACGCCCGGCGCGGCGCGACGAATGGCGTCGACCGCTTTGCGGTGCGCGTCGACGAACACGCCGTTCACCCTGCGGCGCAGCTCGATGTCCTGCCTTCCGGGCGGGAACGCACCAGCGAGGTAACCGATCGTCGACACGATGTTCGGCTCGTTGATCGTGCACGCCCGACGGATCACCTCGCCGAGCTCCTCCGCGGCCCGCGAACAGAAGCGAGCGAACGCATCAGCAGTCGACGGCTCGCTCCAGCCGCCCTTGGCCGCCAGCCAGCGCGGTGTCGTGAAATGGTGGAACGTCACGACCGGGTCGACACCGGCCTCGAGAAGTGCTTCGCACTGCGCGCGGTAGTGCAGGATCGCGGCGGTCGACCACTCTCCTTCCTCGGGTTCGATACGGCTCCACTCGATGGAGAAGCGGTAGTTGTCGAAGCCGAGCTCCCGGCACAGCGCGACATCCTCCGGCCACCGATGCCACGAGTCGCAGCCGTCGCCACTCGACTCTGCGCATCCGGATCCGGGCGTGTGCTCCCACTGCCACCAGTCGTTGTTCACGTTCCCACCCTCGATCTGGTGGGCGGCGGTGGCGGTTCCCCAGGTGAACCCTTCCGGAAAGCTCGTCGGCATGGGCAGGACCATATGCGCGCCAAACTGTGCGATGCCCCAGGCTCAGGTGGACGATCTCGTCGCGCTCCTCGACCTCGAAGCCGTCGAGGTCAACATCTTCCGCGGCGTGAGCCCCGACGAGCAGCGGCAGCGGGTCTTCGGCGGCCAGGTCGCCGGCCAAGCCGTCGTCGCGGCGGCGCGTACCGTCGACCCTGACCACGGCCAGGTGAATTCGCTGCACGCGTATTTCCTGCGCCCGGGCGACCCGACGATCCCGATCCTGTACGAGGTCGATCGCATCCGTGACGGCCGATCGTTCACCACGCGGCGCGTCGTGGCCATCCAACACGGCAAGGCGATCTTCAACCTGTCCGCGTCGTTCCATCGAGAAGAGCCCGGCCTCGACTTCCAGCTGCCCATGCCCGACGTGCCGCACGCCGATGAGCTGCCGACGTTCGAAGAGCGATTCGAGCCGTACAAGGAAAAGCTCGGCGACTGGTACACCCGCCCCCGTCCCATCGACACCCGCAACGTCGATTGGACTCCCGAGGATCGCAAGGAGGCCCTCCCGCCCTACCAGCGTGTCTGGCTCCGGGCAGACGGCCGCCTGCCCGATGATCCGATCCTGCACACGTGCGTGCTCACGTACGCATCGGACATGACCCTGCTCGACACCACTTTGAACCCGCACCGCGGCAAAGTGGACGAGATGCACCTGATGATGGCGAGCCTGGACCATGCGATGTGGTTCCACCGATCGTTCCGAGCCGACGAGTGGCTGCTGTACGTGCAGGACACGCCCTCATCGTCGAACGGGCGCGGTCTCGCCCGGGGCCTCATCTACACCGAGGACGGACGGTTGATCGCGTCGGTGAGCCAAGAAGGGCTCATCCGGGTGACCAAGTGACGAACCGCACGCGGTACATCGCTGCTGGCGCGCTCGTTCTCCTGCTCGTCGCCGGCATCATCGCGTTCCGAGGGCGCGGCAGTGGCAACAGCGCGACGCGGACTCCCGCCGCCACGACCACCGCAGGACCGACGTCGTCTGCCGCTCCCGGAACCACCGCTCCCGGAGAGGTCACGCTCGTGCTCACACCGATCGGATCGGTCGAGGCCCCCACCGCGATGTCCGCGCGCAAGGGCGACACGAGCTTGTACGTGACGGAACGGGTCGGTCGGGTCCGCCGGCTCCGCCGCTCCGGCAACACGTTCACGGTCGACAGCTCCCCGGTGATCGACATCTCCGGCGACGTCAAGTCCGGCGGCGAGCAGGGTCTGCTCGGCCTCACGTTCTCGGCCGACGGCACGCGCCTCTACTTCGCCTTCACGAACACCGGTAGCGATCAGCAACTGGACGAAGTCACGCTCGACGGCGATGCCGTGGTCGACGGGAGCCGGCGAACGCTGCTCGTCATTCCGGACTTCGCGCCGAACCACAACGGTGGTGATCTCCTCCTCGGGCCGGACGGATTCCTCTATTACACGATGGGAGACGGCGGTGGAGGAGGCGATCCGCAACAGAGCGGCCAGAACCCGCGCGATCTCCTCGGTGACATCCTGCGCATCGATCCGACGCGTCCATCCGGCAACAAGCCGTACGGCATTCCTGCGGACAACCCGTTCGCGAACGGTCAAGCCGGCGCACCCGAGGTCTGGGCGTACGGGCTGCGCAACCCCTGGCGCATGTCGTTCGACCGCCAGACGAAGGATGTGTGGATTGCCGACGTCGGCCAGAACAAGATCGAAGAGATCGACTTCCTCCCGGCCGGCGCTCCCGCGGGCGCCAACTTCGGCTGGAACGCGGTGGAGGGCACGGAACCGTTCGCGGCCTCCGGTCCGCCCGACGGCGCCATCGCACCGATCTACCAGTACGACCACAGCCACGGCCGCTGCTCCATCACGGGCGGGTACGTGTATCGCGGCAAGGCGATCCCGACGTTGAACGGCACGTACTTGTTCGGCGACAACTGCGAAGGCGAGATCAACGGGCTCACGCGCGCGCCCGACGGAAGTGTGAACGTCACCGACCTGAACATGAAGTTGGCCGGGCTGTCGTCGTTCGGCGAGGACAGCGACGGCGAGCTGTACGCGCTGGGGGTCTTGGACGGCAGCGTGTCGCGGATCGATGCGGTGCGCGCGGGCGGGTCGGCGACACCGGCGCCGCCCGAAGCGACCCCGGTGGTCGCGTCGCTCTCGGCCGACCCCACGGTGGCCGCGGATCAGCTCGCGCAAGCCGAGGCAACCATTCGTGACCCCGGTGCGTCCGGGCCGGAGCTCGACAGCGCGGCACATCTCCAACAACTCGCGTACCGACGCCTCGGCCGCCAGCCCGAGCTCTTCGAGATGATCATCGACCGCGCGCCCGCCGAGCTCCGTGAGGCGGTCAGGCTCAACCTGTCGGCACGCGACGAGCTGTCGCACATCCCAGGCGCGCCGCTGCGCGACACGTTGCCCGCCTGGCGCATCATCGAACCTGCCCCGCAGCAGGACCTGTTGGCCTACTACCACGAAGCCGAGCAGCAGTTCGGTGTGGGGTGGAACTACCTCGCGTCGATCAACCTCATCGAGTCGGCGCTCGGCCGCATCCAAGGGCTCAGCTCAGCCGGTGCACAGGGACCGATGCAGTTCATGCCCGCGACGTGGGAGGGCTACGGCAATGGCGGAGACATCAACTCGGCTCACGACTCGATCATCGCGGCGGCTCGCTACCTCGCGGCCAACGGGTTCGCCGACGGAAACGTCGATGGCGCGCTCTACCGCTACAACAACAGCACGAGCTACGTGAACGCGATCAAGGACGTCGCCGCGGTCCTCGCGCTCGATGCGCAGGCCTTTGCCGGCTACTACCGGTGGGACGTCTTCTACGTCACCACGCTCGGCGACGTGCATCTTCCCGTCGGCTACGAGACCGCCGAACGCATCTCCGCCGCCGATTACCTCGCTACCCACCCGCAGGAGCAGTAGTCACCAGTAGTCCTGCATCAGCTCCTTGATCCAGGCTGGCTCGCGCACGTCGCCGCGCGGGCCGAAGCCGCCGACGTGCGGCTTGATGTCGAGCACCGGCGTGCCGTCGACCGCGTCGAGACCCCGCACGTGCATCGTGCGCCCGTCGACCGCGACCAACTGACAGGTGGACACGCCGAGCCGATTCGGTCTCGCCTTGTTGCGCTGTCCGAAGACACCGACCAGCGGCCAGTCCTCCCGACCGCGCGGGCGGCGCGCCCCCGACTCGACCTTGTCCGCGCTCACGAGGTGGAAGAAGAAGATCACGTCGATGTGCGAGAAGTCGCTGAGACCCGCGAGCGCCTCCTCCGTGAACCGCTCGTCGAGCAGGATGTCCGCCTCGACCCCACCCCAATCGTCGTCGATCGGGTCGCTCCGTCCGCCGACCACCGTGGCGATCGGCTGCAATGTCACGACATCGATCATGGGCGCACCATACGCTCGGGGGGTGCCCACCGTTGATGGCCCGCGCTGGGTCAGCGAGCGGCTGCGCTTCCTGCGGGCGGAGCTCGAGAAGGATCCGGAGCACGAGCATCGAGCGGCCATCGAGACGGAGATCGAACAGCTCCGCTCGTCCAAGGACGCGCCGCGGCGCGGGTGGCTGCGCTGGCTCGGACTCCCCCGCCTGCCGCGTTAGCGACCGAGGCGATTGCCGGCCTCGACGTTGTCGCCGTCAGGGTCGCGGCTCCTCGACGCGCCCGTCGGCGTGTCGCGCGAAACGGCCGGCCTCTCGCGGATGCACGGGATCATCGGTCGGCCATGGCCAACCGCCGAACCCGGTGCGGCGATAGTCGGTGAAGGCCTGGTCGATCTCCGCCTTGGTGTTCATCACGAACGGTCCGTACTGCGCCACGGGCTCGCCGATCGGTCGGCCTTGCAGCACGAGCGCCTCGGCACCGTACGGTCCGCCCGCGATCATCACCGACTCGCCGGCACGCAGCACGGCGCCGGTGGACGCCTCGAGGTCGTGATCGCCGAGGTGCACCGATCCCTCGAAGACGTACAGCGTGCGCACGGATTCGGGATTGACCGCGGCCGGCAGCGTCCATTCCGCGCGTGGCTCACTGACGACGTGCCATATCGCGACGTCGGCCTCCGGACGGGACGCCCACGAGTTCGGCGGCGCGGGCGGCGGCGGCAGACCCGCGAGCGCGCCGGCGATCACCGTGACTTCCGTGGTGCGGCCTTCGTCATCGACGGCGATGTGTCGTGGGATGTCGTGGTTCCACAACATCGTGAAGTACGGATCGACCATCTTGTCGGTCGCCGGCAGGTTGAGCCAGATCTGAAACAGCTCGCACGGGTTCGGTCCGTGTTCGTCGAGCAACGGGAACATCTCGCAGTGCACGATCCCTTGGCCAGCAGTCAGCCACTGCACGTCGCCGCGACTGAACCGAGCCGTCGCGCCCAGCGAGTCGGAGTGATCGATGTAGCCCGGGCGCACGAACGTGACCGTCTCGAAGCCGCGATGCGGATGCTGCGGGAATCCCGGAACGGTGCTCCCGTGATACATCCGCCAGCCGTCAGCACCGGCGAAGTCCATGCCGATGTCACGCGCTTCGAGCGATGCGGCCGGGCCCATGTTCGCGTTGGCCTCGGGATACTTGTCGAGGTGGTGGACGCAGAACAGGAATGGATCGATCGTCGCCCACTGGAAGCCGAGTGGGACCGTCTGCAATACGGGATCAGCCACGCGGGGAGGCTACGACCGGATCGTGCCCTACACCAGGTCGTAGCGGTAGACGTTGGTCTCCCGCAAGGTGAAGCCGAGCTTCTTGTACACGTGGTTGGCCGCCTCGCGAGACGGGCGCGAGGTGAGGTCGACGGTGGCGCAACCGCGCTCTCGCGCGGCGTCGATCATCGCCTGCGTGAGCGCCTCTCCGATGTGCCGGCCCCTGGCCGACTCGTCGACGATCACGTCCTCGATCCACGCCCGCAACGCGGTCGGGATCGGAAAGATCGCCAGCGTGGACACGCCGACGATCGAACCGTCGTCGTCTCGCGCGACGAACTGCGTGATGGCATCGGAGGCAAGCATCGCCTCGACGTCCGCCAACGACGGCGGCGGGTTCGACTTGGACAGCTGCGGCACCAAGGTGACGAGCGCGTCGGTCAACTCAGACGCGTCGCCGCTGAAGACTTCGACCTTCACCCGGCTACCTCCCCGCCGCCCACCCTTTAGCTGTGATGGCGCTCTATGAGCGCCATCACTGATCTTCGTCCGGCACCGGCTGGGGCGGAGGTGGGCCCACGTAGCGGGCCGATGGCCGGATGATCCGGTTGTCGGCGGCTTGCTCGAGCATGTTGGCGCACCACCCGATCACCCGGCTCGACGCGAAGGTCGGCGTGAACAGATCGCGGGGCAGGCCGGCCTCCTCCATCACGACGCCGGCGTAGAACTCGACGTTCGCGTAGAGGTTGCGCCCGGGCTTCAGCTCGTTGAGGACCTCCACGACCGTGCGCTCGACCTGCTCTGCGAACTCGAGCTTCGCGGCACCGAGCCGCTTCGCCACGTCGTGAAGCAGCGTCGAGCGCGGATCCTCGGTGCGGTACACCGCGTGGCCGAACCCCATGATCTTCTCACCGCGGGTGACCGCGTCGACCAGGTAGGGCCGCGCGTTCTCCGGTGTGCCGATCGCGTCGAGCAGGTCGAGTGCCCGCGACGGCGCACCGCCGTGCAACGGGCCGGAGAGCGCGCCGATCGCGCCCGCCACCGAGGCGCCGATGTCGGCGCCCGTCGACACGATCACCCGGGCCGTGAACGTCGACGCGTTCATGCCGTGCTCGGCCGCGGAGGCCCAGTAGGCGTCGACCGCCTTGACGTGGGCGGGGTCCGGCTCGCCCTTCCAGCGGATCATGAACCGCTCGGTGATCGAGCCGGCCTTGTCCACCTCCGACTGCGGCACCATCGGCTGCCCCAGGCCCCGCGCC
>JBEEFX010000185.1:0-3590 GCA_041166365.1 Acidimicrobiaceae bacterium | reverse complement strand
GTAGTGCCACATGGTCATGACGCCGCCGTAGCCCAAAGCGCGCGCGGCGAGCAGCAAGTTCTGGCAGGCCGGGTACACGCTGCCGCCGGAGCTGAGTTGATCGGCCTTGTAGTGGCCGAGCTTCAGGCAGGCGAGAACGACGACGGGGATCTCCTCGAAGTGATCGACGAAGTGCTGCATCGCCGCGGCCATCCGCGCCTTCGGCGACGCCGGATCTCCACCCGAGCCCGCCTCGTACCCGTCGTCGCGTCGCTTCTCGCTCCACCCCGCGCGAAACGCCTCACCGAGCAGACCCTTGGCGGCGCGCGCGCCGAGGCCGTCGCGCAGCACGACGAACCGCGTCGGCTGCCGGTTCGAGCCCGTCGGCGCTCTGGTCGCGTGCCACAGGATCGATGCGAGGTCATCGTCGGGTATGGGGTCCGGCCGGAAGCGGCGAATGGCGCGTGTGGTGGCGATCCCCTCGAGCAACGACACGTCGGGCACGCCCCGACACTACGTATCCTGTCTGCCTTCGGACGTAAGGAGGCCGCTCATGCGCGCTGCCGTGCTCAGCGAGATCCCGGGCAAGCTCGAGATCGACGAGGTGCAGATCGACGATCCCGGCCCCCGTGAGGTGCTCATCCGCACGGTCGCCGCTGGTCTCTGCCACAGCGACCTGCATTTCATGGAGGGCAAGTACCCGTGGATGCTGCCCGCGGTGCTCGGCCATGAATCGGCCGGTGTGGTCGAGAAGGTCGGCGACCAGGTCACCTACGTGCAGCCGGGCGACCACGTCATCACGTGCCTGTCCGTGTACTGCGGCAACTGCGAGTTCTGCCTCACCGGACATCTGTCGTTGTGCGACGACAAGCAGTCCGTGCAACGCCCGCTCGAGAGCCCCCAGCGTCTCACCCGGGGCGGCGAGACCATGTGGCAGTTCTTCGACCTCTCCTCGTTCGCCGAGATGATGCTGGTGCACGAGCACGCCATCGTGAAGATCCGTCCCGACATGCCGCTCGATCGCGCTGCGCTCATCGGATGCGGTGTCACCACCGGCGTCGGCGCGGTCTTCAACACCGCGAGGGTCGAGCCGGGCACGACCGTTGCCGTCATCGGATGCGGCGGCATCGGCCTCAACTGCATCCAGGGGGCCGCCATCGCGGGCGCGTCGCGGGTCATCGCCGTCGACCGCGTCCCGGAGAAGCTGCAACTCGCGAAGACGTTCGGCGCGACCGACCTCGTCGACGCGTCCGCCGGGACCGCGGTGCAACAGGTGCAGGAGATGACCAACGGCGGCGTGCAGTACTCCTTCGAAGCCATCGGCCTGAAGGCCACAGCGGAAGAGGCATTCGCGATGCTGCGGCGCGGCGGCACCGCCACGGTGATCGGGATGATCCCCATCGGCCAGAGCGTCGAGATCCCGGGCTTCGAGCTGCTGTACGAGAAGAAGCTCCAGGGGTCCAACATGGGATCCAACCGCTTCCGCGTCGACATGCCTCGCTACATCGACCTCTACATGGACGGGCGGCTCAAGCTGGACGAGCTCGTGTCCCAGCGCATCGCGCTGGAGGACGTCAACGAGGGCTTCGAAGCGATGAAGGCGGGCAGCGTCGCCCGCAGCGTGATTCTCTTCGACTGACCCCGGTCACTGGACCTGGATCGGAGCGCCCCCGGCGGCAGCCGAGCGGTAGGCGGCATCGGCCAGGACGTGGGCACGCAACGCGTCCGTGAACGACGGCCAGGCCGGCTCACCCTTCACGACCGCGTCGATGAACGCCGCGTCGGGGTTGCCGAGGATCGCTCCCCGCCGCTCCGCCTCGGCTTCGAGCTCGGCGAAGTCGAGCCTCACCGGCGCGTTGCCCGTCGTCGTCCACTCGACCGGACCGAACCAGTCCCCCTCGAGCACCGCATACGCCCGCTCGCAGAACAGCTCGACACGCCGCAGACTCGGACGCTCGAGGACGTCGTGCCAGATCGAGGTGAGCGTTCCGATCGCGCCCGACCGGAAGCGCAACGCGAGCGTGGCC
Organism: Acidimicrobiaceae bacterium; assembly: GCA_041166365.1. Lineage (GTDB taxonomy): Bacteria > Actinomycetota > Acidimicrobiia > Acidimicrobiales > JACDCH01 > DASUCS01. The sequence continues at coordinate 1,584 of JBEEFX010000185.1, read as the reverse complement.
ACGTCCTCGATGCCGGGGATGTCGTGGAAGCCCGCGGTACGCGCGCTCACCTCGGACACCGGCCCGAGCACGTGCTCGAGCATGTCGAGGTCGTGGATCGAGTGCTCCAGCAGCGTGCCGGCTCCCGCCTTGGTGACATCGCCGCGCCAGGTGGACCGGTAGGTGCCTTGCACCGGGATGAACTGGTCGTCGCGGAACACGACGCTCATCGGCCGGCCGCTCGTCGGATCCGCGGCGATCGCCTTCAGGAGGCCGAACGCGGGCGAGTGCCGCAGCACGAGACCCACCTGGTGCACGACACCGGCCCGCTCCACCGTGTCGGCCATCGCCTGGGCCGACTCGAGGTTGATCGCGAGCGGCTTCTCGCAGAACACCGGAAGCCCGCGGTCCGCCGCGGCGGCCACCAACCGCGGGTGCTCCGCGGTCCAGGTGCAGACGTACACGGCGTCGCAATCGTCCAGCACCTGCTCCTCGGTCGCGGCCACCGTCGCCCCACTCGCCCGCGCGAAGTCCTGAGCTCGATCAGGGTCAGGATCGAAGACGCCCGCCCACGTGACGTCGGCGCCGGAGACGTGCAACGACTTGGAGTGGTACGTCGCGATGAGCCCGGCGCCGAGGAACCCCACCCGCACGGTCATGTTCCGGCGACGGTACTCGGACGGCGTTGCTGCAGCGCGTCCGGCAGCGCGGCACCCCGCCGTAGTCGGTGTGCCGCCTGCCACGCAGGCAGTGGGGAATGGCCGGCCGCCCCGTAGGGTTCCTCCCCTCACTTGCAATCTGATAGTGACTCAGGAGCCCCACATGGCCGAACGCACCGACACCGACACCGACCGCCCCGACGCAGAGAACCTGAACCCCGGGACCCTGCCCGTTCTTCCGCTCGCCAGCGGGGTCGTGCTGCCCCAGATGGTCGTCACCCTCGCCCTGGAGACGGATGAGGCCCGGGCCGCCGCTGACGCCGCGGCGGAAGCCGAGAGCGAGCTGCTGCTCGTCCCCCGCTTCCCCGACGGTGGTCGCTACGGCCGCGTCGGCACCGTCGCCAAGATCGAGAACAAGGGCACGCTGCCCGGGGGCACCCCCGCCCTCGTGGTGCGGGCGATCGGCCGCGCCCACGTGGGTGCCGGTGTCATCGGCGCGACCTCCGCACTGTGGGTCCACACCGAAGCGATCGACGAGGGCGAGCCGTCCGAGCGCGCCATCGAGGTCGCCGCCGACGTGCGCGCCGTCATCGGTGCGCTCTTCGATCGCCTCGGCGGCCGGCGACTCGCTGAGGTGCTCAACGACGTGAAGGACCCGTCGCAGCTGGCCGACCTGGCCGGCTGGTGGCCCGACCTCGCGTTCGAGCGCAAGGTCGAGTTGCTCGAGACCGTCGATGTCGAGGCTCGGTTGGAGAAGGTCCTCGAGTGGACGAAGGAAGCGCTGGCCGAGATCGAGGTCAACGAGAAGATCCGCAAGGACGTCAGCGAGGGCATCGAGCAGAACCAGCGCGAGTTCCTGCTGCGCCAGCAGATGGCGTCCATCCGCAAGGAGCTGGGCGAAGACGGCGACGGCGAAGACGTCATCGAGGAGTACCGGACGAAGATC
>JBEEFX010000184.1:0-9087 GCA_041166365.1 Acidimicrobiaceae bacterium | reverse complement strand
GATCCACAACGACCCGGTGAGCGAGCCCATGCTGAAGACGGTCGTGATGAAGGCGTACGTGCCGGCAGTGCCGTGGAACGTGTGCACCGCGAGCAGCGGCAGGAGCACGTTCCAGTTGAAGGACAGTGTGGCGACCACGCCCATGAGAGCCATCACCAGCCGCAGGTCACGGTCCTGCCAGATGTAACGGAAGCCCTCGCGGATCTGACCCTTCTGCTTGGCGACACGCTCGTTGGCGTGGAGCTTCGTCGGGTCGAGCATCGCCAGCGCGATGAGCACGGAGACGAACGAGGCGGAGTTGACGATGAAGCACCAGCCGATGCCCACGCCGGAGATGAGCCATGCGGCGAGCGCCGGGCCGATCACGCGGGAACCCGTGATGAGCGCGCTGTTGAGGCTCACGGCGTTGGCGATGTCGTCTTCCTCGACCAGCTCGGTGATCATCACGCGCCGCGAGGGGTTGTCGAAGGCGTTGGCGGTGCCGGTGAGGCCGGCGAGCAGGTACACCCACGACACAGTCTCGTGATGGCCGAGCACGAGCACGCCGAGCGCGAAGGCGAAGACCATCATGAACGACTGCGTGACGAGCATCAGCTTGCGCTTGTCCGTGCGGTCGGAGATCACTCCAGCCCACGCGCCGAAGACCAGGACGGGCAGGAACTGACAGGCGGTCACGATGCCGAGCGCGACGCCCGAGTCGGTGAGGCGCAGCACGAGGAGTGCCTGGGCGATGAACTGCAGCCACGTCCCGGCCTGGCTGATGGCCTGCCCGATGAAGAAGATGCGGAAGTTGCGGGTGTGGAACGACCGGAAGGTCTCGCCCGTGGCGATCTTGAGACGGGTCACGCGGTGCCTCGGGCAGTGATGCCTTCGAGCACCGGGATGACCGCATCGATGGCCGCGAGCTCGCTCGGCGAGAGCTCGTCGAACTGTTGCGCCAGCCACGCGTTCTTCCGGCTGCGGCTGCGCTCGAGGCGCCGCTCGCCTTCCTTCGTGATCGCCATCTGGGTGACGCGCTTGTCCGCCGCATCGACCGTGCGGGTCACGAGCCCGTCCTCCTCGAGGCCCTTCGCGATCTTCGTGATCATCGGCGACGAGACGTGCTCGGCCTTGGCCAGCTCGCCGACCGTCAAGGGCCCCCGGCGGGCGATCGTGGCCAGCGCGGAAGCCTGCGAGGCGGTGAGGTCGACGTTGTGGTGACGCAGCTGGCGGACCAACGGGAACAGGGCGAAGCGGAATCGTGTGGCCAGCTCGGTGTGATCGACGGTCTCGGTTCGTGGCACCCGTACATTGTTCACCAGGTTACGTAACCAGGCAACCTATTTCGCTATTCCCCGGGGTAGCGCACCTTCCAGAGGCACAGCCCGTGGGGCGGGGCCAGTTGACCGGCGGCGGAGCGATCGCCCGCCCGCAGGATGCCGGCGAGGTCGCCGGCGCGCTTCTTGCCCAGGCCGACCTCGACGAGCGTCCCGACGATGGAGCGCACCATCTGATGGCAGAACGCGTTGGCCTCGATCCAGAGCTCGCGCACGCCGTCGTCGGCCTCCTCCCAGCGGGCATCGAGCACGCGCCGGGTGAGGGATGCGTCGTCGTTCGGCCGGCGACAGAACGAGCTGAAGTCGTGCTCGCCGACGAGCGGGTCGCAGGCGAGGCGCATCAGCTTCAGGTCGAGGGGCGTGTCGATCCACCACGCCGTCCGCGCGAGGAACGGCGACGGTGCGTCGCTGTTCAACACGGTGTACCGGTACAGGCGCGAGGTCGCCGAGAACCGCGCGTCGAAGTCGCTCGGCGCGCACTCGATCGAGCGGATGGCAATCTGCGGACGGAGCTGCTTGTTGACCGACCGTTGCAGCCCCACGAGGTCGAGTCGCTGGTCGTCGGCGTCGAAGGAGATCACCTGCCCCCAGCCGTGCACGCCAGAGTCGGTGCGGCCCGCGCACGTGAGCTCGACCGGGTGCCCGAGGACGCGCGAGATCGCGTCGGTGAGGTCGCCGCCGACGGTGCGCTGGCCGTCCGCCTGTACCGCGAAGCCGGAGTAGTCGGTGCCGTCGTAGGCGACGGTGGCCCGGACCCGGACCGTCTGTCTCGGTGTGTCCGCCGGCGCGGACTCGAACAACGTCAACCGACGGACAGTAGGTCCACAACGAAGACCAGCGTCTCGTTGGGACCGATCGCGCCGCCCGCGCCTTGCTTGCCGTACGCCAGGTTCGGCGGGATCGTGATGCGGCGGCGACCGCCCACCCGCATGCCGGCGACACCTTGGTCCCAGCCCTTGATCACCTGGCCGGCGCCGAGGTTGAAGCGGAACGTGTCGCCGCGATCCCACGACGCGTCGAACTGCTTGCGCGTTTGCCACGAGACGCCGACGTAGTGGACCTCGACTCCCTGGCCGCTGACCGCTTCGTCGCCGGTCCCGACCTCGAGGTCTTCGGTGGTCAGCTCGGCGGGCGGAGCCTCTCCGGGCGTGACGAACACACTTGGCTTCTCGTTGGAAGGCATTGAGGCAACCTAGCGCCGCGTCATTCCGGAGCTACAAGACGCGCTGCAACGCGCCATCAGGAGACCTGGTGCACCCACAGCCTGCTGTCCGTGCCGACTGCGAGCACGTCGACGCCGCCGGCGGGGTCGGTTGTCGCGGCCGGATTGGAGAGGAGAACGCCGCCGAGCGACGTCCAACCCGTCACCGTGAGTTGCTGGTACCACATCGCGTTGTCGGAGCCGACGCCGAAGACGTAGAAGCCCGAGAATGTTGTTGACCGCACCGCTTCGGGCGCGGACAACAGGACGCCACCAAGCGATGTCCAACCGGTCGGTGTACCGGTGACGCTCTGGTACCAGACGCCGCCGTCGGTACCGCGCACGAACACGTCGACGCCGCTGCCATCGGATGCCGCGCTCGGGAAGGTCGTGGCGATGCCGCCGAGGCTCTGCCATCCCGACGCCGTGCCGGCGGTGACCTGCTGGAACCAGATCCCCCCGTCGGTGCCTCGGCCGAAGAGGTACGTGTCCGAGCCGCTCGACGCCGACGCCAGGTCCGAGGTGAGTATGCCGCCCAACGAGATCCAGTCCGACCAGATACCGGTGCCAATGCCGCTGTTCGGAAGGTGGCGATACCACAGCGCACGGTCCGTGCCCACGCCGAACACGTAGACGCCCGTCGAGTCGGCCGCCGCCTCCGGCGTCGAGATCAGCTGGCCCCCGAGCGGAACGAACGTGTCCTCGTCCGTCGGCGCCGTGTAGTACACGGAGTGGTCGCTGCCCACCACGAACACGTACGGACCCGCGCCCGAATTTGTCGCTGATGGAACGGAGTCGAGCACCCCGGGAACTGCGACACCGCTCTCCCAACCACTGCCCGTCCCGTTCCATCGCCGCAGCTGCAAGTTCTCGTCGACCGCGTACGCCTTCATCGGGCCGCTGAGGCCGTTGGTGGTGATGGCCGCCGGGTCCGAGATCACGACTCCGTCGAGCGGAGACCACGACGGAGCGCTGATGCCCGGCGTGGTCGGCGCACTCGATGTCGCGGCGGCGGGCGGGACGGCGATGCCGACGAGCACTGCGCAGACAAGCGAGAGCGTCGCGAGCGGAACACGGAGGTGGCTTCGTGACCCCATTGCACACTGCCCCTGACTCCGCCCGAACGTGGTTGATCCGGCACAACCGTACCGATCCGACCTTTTGCTGTCTACGACAACCTCCGCCGGCCAGCCGAATGCGCGATCCGTCGCGTGATCATCAGCGGCCAGGACGCTCGAGCAGAGCGATCAGCACGCCGACGACGAGGCCCGCGAGCGCGCCCGTCCAGAGTCCGTAGACGAGGTTGTCGGCGAACGAGTTGCCCTTGATCGTGCCGAGGATCAGCGATCCGATGACGAAACCGGCGAGCCAGTACAACCCGACTCGGACCGGTCGACCCTTCAGACCAGTTCGATCCTCGCCATGGGCGCGTTGTCGCCGTTGCGCGGGCCGAGCTTCAGGATGCGCGTGTAGCCACCGTTGCGGTCGGCGTAGCGCGGCCCGATGTCGTCGAAGAGCTTGGCGGTCATCTCGCGATCGCCGAGGTACGACTGAACGAGGCGAATCTGGTGGATCTTGGAGTCGGGGTTGGCCCCGGCTCGCTTGGCCTTGGTGATGACCTTCTCGGCGACGGGCCGCAGTGCCTTGGCCTTGGCTTCGGTGGTGACGATGGCCTCGGCGGCGAACAGCGACGCGACGAGGTTGGCCATCATCAGCCGCTGGTGGGCGGCATCCCCGCCGAATCGGCGGGCCTTGCGCGGGCGACCTGGCATTGCGGCCTTACTCCTTCACGCGGAGCTGAAGGCCGCGCTCGTCGAGCTTGGCCTTCACCTCGTCGAGTGACTTCTGCCCGAAGTTGGTGATGGCCAGAAGGTCGTCGTCGGTCTTCAAGAGCAGCTCGCCGATCGTGTTGACCTGCGCCCGCTTGAGGCAGTTGCGAGGACGCTCGGACAGGTCGAGGTCTTCGATCGGAAGGTCGAGGTCGGGCGATCCGGCCGTGACGGTCGAGACCTCACCGAGCTCGAGGCCCTGCGGCTCGTCGCTCATGTCGCGCACGAGCTCGACCAGCGACGTGAGCGTCGCACCGGCAGAGGCGAGCGCCTCGCGCGGCGTGATCGAACCATCGGTCTCGATGTCGAGCACGAGTCGGTCGTAGTTGGTGTCCTGCTCCACGCGGGTCGGCTCGACCTCGAACGCCACCCGGCGCACCGGCGAGAAGATCGAGTCGACCGGGATCACGCCGATGGTGGTGGTCGCCTTGTTGCGATCGGCCGAGACGTACCCGCGGCCCTTGGTGACCGTGATGTCGATGGCGAGGCGAGCACCGGCCGACAGCGTGGCGATCGGCAGTTCACCGTTGAGGATGTCGACGTCGGAGTGCGGCTGGATGTCGGCGGCCGTGATCTCCGTGTTGGCCCCGGTGCCCTTCGCGTCGAGGCGCAACGTGACGGGCTCGTCGCTGTGCACCTGAAGGACGAGGTCCTTCAGGTTGAGGATGATGTCGGTGACGTCCTCGGTGACGCCCTTGATCGTGGTGAACTCGTGCAGCGAATCGTCGAAGCGCACCTGCGTGACGCCGGCGCCGGGGATGGACGACAACAGTGTGCGCCGCAGCGAGTTGCCGAGGGTGTGGCCGAAGCCAGGCTCGAGGGGGCTGACAGCGAACCGCTGACGGTTGCCTACTTGCTCGTCGATTGCTTCGACAGACGGTCGTTGGATGACCAGCATTGATGAACTTCCTCGTGGTGAGGGGGTGGCTACTTGGAGTAGAGCTCGACGATGAGCTGCTCGCGCACGGGCACATCGATCTGTGCACGGACGGGCAACTCGGTCACCGTGACTTGGAGGCCACCTTCGGCGGTCTCGAGCCACGACGGTGTCTGGCGGTCGAGGGTGTCGATGTTGTGGCGGACGACGATCATCGAGCGGGCCTTGTCGCGCAGGGTGATGACATCGCCCTTGCGCAGGGTGTAGCTCGGGATCGTGACGCGCTTCCCGTTCACGGCGACATGGCCGTGACGGGCGAACTGGCGTGACTGCGCGCGGCTCGCGCCCCACCCGGCGCGGAACACGGCGTTGTCGAGGCGCAGCTCGAGCAGTTGGAGCAGGTTCTCGCCGGTCACGCCCTGGCGACGGTTCGCCTCTTCGTAGACGCGGCTGAACTGCTTCTCCATCAGGCCGTAGATGCGGCGTGCCTTCTGCTTCTCGCGCAGCTGCAAGAGGTATTCAGAACCTTGACGCTGACGATTGCGACCGGCTTCGCCCGGCGGGTACGGACGGCGCTCGATCGGGCACTTCATCGTGTCGCACTTGGCACCCTTGAGATACAGCTTCATCCGCTCGCGACGACAGAGTCGGCAAACAGGTCCGGTGTAGCGGGCCATCAGACGCGCCTTCTCTTCGGCGGACGGCATCCGTTGTGCGGTACCGGGGTGACGTCCTTGATGCCCGTCACTTCGATGCCGGCGTTCTGCAGCGAACGGATCGCCGTCTCTCGACCCGAACCCGGGCCCTTCACGACCACGTCGACTTTGCGCACTCCGTGCTCCATCGCTCGCCGGGCACACTGCTCGGCGGCCATCTGCGCGGCGAACGGAGTCGACTTGCGGGATCCCTTGAACCCGACGTTGCCGGCCGACGCCCACGCAAGGACGTTGCCGTCCTGGTCGGTGATGGAGACGATCGTGTTGTTGAACGAACTCTTGATGTGCGCAACGCCATAGGTGACGTTCTTGCGCTCGCGCTTGCGGGGCCTGCGCCCGCCTGGCTTCGGCTTCGCCATTACTTGCGGGCCTTCTTCTTTCCGGCAACCGTCTTCTTGGGGCCCTTGCGCGTACGAGCGTTGGTCTGCGTTCGCTGACCACGCACCGGCAAGCCCTTGCGATGACGGAGGCCCTGGTAGCAGCCGATCTCCATCTTGCGCTTGATGTCCTGTTGGATGTCGCGCCGCAGGTCGCCTTCGACCTTGAGGTTGGCGTCGACGTACGTGCGGATGCGGTTCACCTCTTCGTCGGTGAGATCACGCACGCGCGTGTCCGAGTTGAGCCCGAGCTCCGAGATGATCTTCTGACTCGTCGTCTTCCCGACGCCGAAGATGTAGGTGAGGCTGATCTCCAACCGCTTCTCGCGCGGTATGTCGACGCCAGCAATACGTGCCATCGCTCCTCTTATCCCTTGACTCTCGGGGGCTGCGCCCCCGCACCCGATCGCCGCCCGGCTCCCTGGCGGTCGCTCGGCCGGCGGGCTGACTTCGCTGCGCGCGTCATCCCTGCCGCTGCTTGTGGCGCGGGTTTTGGCAGATGACCATCACGCGCCCATGGCGGCGGATCACCTTGCACTTGTCACACATCTTCTTGACGCTCGGCTTGACCTTCATGCCTGTCGCTCTCTTACTTGTACCTGTAGGTGATCCGGCCTCGGCTGAGGTCGTACGGGGTCAGCTCCACCTGGACGCGATCCCCCGGCAGGATGCGGATGTAGTGCATGCGCATCTTTCCGGAGATGTGGGCCAGTACCTTGTGGCCGTTCTCGAGCTCGACCCGGAACATGGCGTTCGGCAACGGCTCGATGACCGTCCCCTCGAGGACGATCGCGTCTTCCTTGGGCTTGGGCAGTGCGGACCTCCAGAGACTTGCTAGAGCAGGGATTCGGACCTACTCGAGGCTGTACACGGGCGCGAAGACCCAGCACAAAGCCGAGGGGAGATCCTACAACAGCCCTCCCAGTCGGCCAACTCTGAGGGATAGTTGCCTCGTGCGGCCGGCCGAGCGGACGATGAGCTACGGCATCGTGGCCGGATTGGTGGTGTCCCAGGCCAATCTGGCGCTGTTCGACGACCTGATCCACCGGCAGGCGAGCTTCGAGGCCGTTGGATGGGCCAACTGGTTCCTCTATCTGCTGGTCCCGGTGATGGCGGGCGGGCTCTTGCTCTCCTACGGCCGGGTTCCGCCCGACGGCGGGGAACGCAAGCCCGAGCGGGCGTTCGCCGCGTCGATCCTGGCCCTGGCGGCGGCCACCGTCGTGCTGCGGATCGGCGTGCCGGCCCTGCTCCATGCCGGGGACGTGCTCCCCGCGCGGCTGCCCCGGACGCTCGCCGACGGCTTCAGCTTCGTCGCCGAATACGCCCGGCTGGCGCCGTTGGCCGGCCAGGGCCACGGGTACGACGTCGCCGCCGCGGCGATCTCCGCGGGGGTGACGGCCGCTGCCATCGCCTTCGGAGCTCTCGCGTTCGAGCGGCGACTGCTTCCGGTGGCGGTCAGCGCGGTCGTGGGTGCGCTCTGGGCGCTGGTCGGCTGGTACGTCCCCGGCGGCGCCGGGGCGCGCATCATCGGCTCGCTCTGGCCGATGTTCGTGCTCGGCTCAGTGGGTCTGGTGATCGGACTGCTCGATCAGCGGCGTCCCGCACAGATGGCCGATCCGGCCCAGAGGTGAGCCGATCCAGCCTTTCAGAAGAGGTGGGCCGCTCAGGCGACCTCGGTGATGGTCTCCATCAGTTCGCTACGGCTCGAGCCTTGGACGATGTGTTCGGCCTGCCGGCGAACGAGCTTCATGAACTCGGCATCGCTCTGGAGCTCTTGGCCTTCCTTCTCGAACGCGGCGAGGTTCGGGTAGTCGAGGTACGTCACGGCCACGTTCATCGTGCCGACCGTTGGTGCCATGAGCACGGCGTCCGCCCACCCCTTGCTCTTGCCGTAGGCCACCATCTCGTTGGCGATCTCGAGGTACTCACGGAAGTGTCCGTAGATCACCTCTTCACGCAGGACGAGTCGATACATCGCGCACCCCTTTCTGCTCCCAGCCAGTTGGTTGCGCGCAGATTAGAGCGGAGGCAAACCGAGTCGCTCGAGCGTCGTGACCGCGTCACCGTCGGTGAGATCGATGACGGCGCGGATCGGCGACGGCACGACAGCGCGCAGGGCGGCGTCGTTCGGGGTCCCTTTCGTCGGCAGCCCGGTGGTCAGGACGGCGATCGATGCGCCGGGCGCGAAGGCGTGCAGCGCGGCGGCACGGCCGAGGGTGCGCCACAACACATCGGCGCGTCGTAGTCCCGTCGGCCCGCTCGTGAATCCGCCGGCGACCAGGAACCACCACGGGCGCCCGTTCGGGCCCGCCGCCGCCAGGTCGACGACCACGGGCGCACCCCGTTGCGGCTTGCGGTCGAGCACGATCCCGGTGAACCCGGCCTCCCGGAGAAGACGAGCGGCGACCTTCCCGGCTTGCTCCGCGGGCGCCGGGCCCGCCGACCGCTCGGCGCGCTCGGCGTCCACACGCGCACGCGCGGCGACGACGTACTCAGGATCCGTGTCGTAGCCGACGAAGTGGCGACCGGTCCGCACTGCGGCGACCGCGCTGGAACCGGCCCCCATGAAGGGGTCGAGCACCAGCTCGCCCGCGAACGTGTAGAGCTCGATCAGCCGCTGCGGCAGCTCGACCGGGAAGGGCGCCGGATGACCGACGCGCTTTGCCGACTCCGCGGGGAGATCCCACACGTCGAGCGTCGCGTCCATGAACTCGTCGGGGCCGATGGTCGCGTTGCCACCGTGCGCGCGGTCGAACCGGCCCTTGCTCGCG
>JBEEFX010000183.1:0-10559 GCA_041166365.1 Acidimicrobiaceae bacterium | reverse complement strand
GATGGGCGTGGGCTCGAGACCCTCTCGGGGTGACCGCCGCTGACGACGTTGCGGCGGCGCTGGCCGAGCTGACCGCCGCCGTCCGCAAGCAGGGCGAGCTGCTCGCGCGTATCGCCGAAAAGGTGGGCATCACGGACGTGGAGCTCGCGTCCCCGGTTGCGGATCCGGCTGCCCGCGACGACTCGTTGTGGAAGCGCCTCGGGCTCGTCGAAGGTGAACGTCGCAACGTCACCGTGCTCTTCGCCGATGTGTCGGGCTTCACGGAGCTGTCCGAGCACTTGGACGCCGAAGAGTTCCAACTCGTGATGAAGGATGCGATGTCCGCCGTCGCCGCGATCATCAACCGCCACGACGGGTACATCGAGAAGTTCATCGGCGATGCGGTGTGTGCGATCTTCGGAGCGCCGATCGCCCATGACGACGAGCCGCAGCGCGCCGCTCGCAGCGCGCTCGAGATCAACCAGGTGCTCAACGAGAAGGCCGCCGCTCGGCCGGACCTGCCGGCGATCGGCATGCATGCAGGCATCAACACGGGCATCGTGATCGCCGGCACGGTCGGCGACGGCTCGCAGTTCGGTGTCATGGGCGACACCATCAACACCGCCGCTCGACTCATGAACCTCGCACAGCGGGGCGAGATCTTCGTGTCGTCGGAGACGTCGCGGCGGCTGCGCCGCGACTTCCGGCTCGAGGACCGTGGCGTCTTCGAGGTGAAGGGCAAGGCTCAGCCCGTCGCTGCGTACAACGTCGTCGGCGAGCTCCAGCCGGGCGAGCGGGAGGAGAACGGTCGGCTGCGCGCGCCGTTCATCGGGCGGACGTTGGAGCTCGCGCAGCTGCACGCCCTGGCCGCGCAGACCGCCACCGGCGACGGCACGTCGGTGGTGGTGGTAGGAGAACCGGGTGTCGGAAAGTCGCGGCTGGTCGCGGAGTTCGTCGCGGCCGCCGGCGGCGACTTCAACCTGATCCACGGGTCCGCGCGGGTTGTCGGGGAGCAGCCGCTCGGCCTACTGATGGAGGCCTTCACCCGTCACCTCGAGAGCTTTCCCGCCGGCGCGGAGCGCGACGTGGTCGGAGCGGTGCTGCGCGGTGGGGTGGCCCTGCCGCCCGACTTCGAGCTCACGTTTGCGCGGCTGCTCGGCGCCACCGCGGCGCGACGGCCGTTGCTGATCGTGCTGGACGACATCGACTCGGCCGACCGCGGCTCGTTGGAGCTGCTCCGGTACCTGTCGCAGTCGACCCGATCGGATGCCGCCCTGTGGGTGTTCGTCGCGCGGCAAGCGCCGGCGCGGTTCGATGCCGCGATCGACGGTGACGAGGACTTGGTCACGGTGCGGCTGGCGCCCTTGGGCGACGACGAGATGTCGGCGATGTTCGAGGGCCTCCTCCCCGGGATTCTCTCGCCCGAGCAGCGGGCGCGGCTCGCGTATCAAGCCGACGGCAATGCCGAGTTCGCCGAGGAGATCGCGCTCTCGCTCATCGACTGTGAAGTCGTCACGCAGTCGGCCGACGGGTCGTACCGGCTCACCGGCGACCCCGACACCCTGGACATCCCGAGCTCGGTGGCCGAGCTCGTCGAGGCGCGCATGGATCGCGTCGCCACCAACGCGCGCGTCACCCTGCAAGATGCCGCGGTCATCGGCATGCGCTTCCGGCTTCGCCTGCTCGAGGCCGTCGCGACCGTGCCGGACGCACTCCAGTCGTCGCTGGCGGAGCTCGCGACCTCCGAGTTGGTGGTCGCGCCCGGCAGCGAAGACGACGAGTTCTGGACGTTCAGGAGCCATGTGGTGCGCGAGGTCGCGTACGAGAGCATCCTGCGCCGGCGTCGACCTCGCCTGCACCGCGCCGTGGCCGAGGCGCTTCTGGAGCTCGAGCCTGACCGGGCCGACGACAACGTGGAGCTGATCGCGTCGCATTACGAGCTCTCCGACGAACCCGCTCTCGCGATTCCCTATCTGCGGACCGCGGTCGAGTACGCCGAGGCATCGCACAGCGTCGGGGGAACGGCCGATCGAGCTCGCCGGGCGTTGGGCATCCGTGCCCGTGAGCCCGGCGCGGTGGATGACGCCGACGCCGCCTGGTTCCTCGAGCATCTCGGCGTGTCGCGCCTCATGCTCGGTGACCGCGGCGGGGTCGACGATCTCCGGGCCGCGGTGGATCTCCGACGTGTGGTGGGCGATGTGGCAGAAGAGGCGGGCGTCGAGGAACGCGTCGGGTGGTACGTGACGATCGCCGGCGACCCGACCGGTGCCGGCCATCACCTCGTCCGCGCTCAGGAGCTCGCCGATGGCGGCGAGATCGCGGATCTGGCGGCGACCTCACTTCGAGCAGGTGTCGCCGTGTCGCGAGCCTTCTCGGCCGGCGTGGCCGGCAGGCTCACCGTGGCCTTCGACGCGGTCGACGGCGCCGCCGCCGAGGCCCGCAGCGTCGGTGATGCCTTCACCGAGGCGCGCGCGCACTTGGTGACCGGCGTGCTGTGGCTCTGGGAGGGGAAGCCGGAGGATGCCCGCACCTCGCTCCGTCGGGCGCTCGAGCTCTCGTGGCGCCATCAATACTGGTTCCTCGCCGACCTCTGCGGCCGTTGGTTGGTGGCGGCCGACGTCGAGGCCGGCAACTTCGACGACGCCATCGAGCTCGCTGCGCCCCTGTTGGCGCGGGCCGACGAACGGGGCGATCCATCCGTCGCGGTCGGCGTGCGGGCCGCGCTTGCCGAGTTGTGGCGGGAGCGGGGCGACCTCGAGGAAGCGTGCTCGCTCGCGTCCGCCGCCGTCGCGCTCGCCGTGGAGCGTTCGGTCGCCGTCGACGCCGCGGCGGACGCCTACCTGACCCTGGCGCACGCCGCGCTCGACCGCGGCGACAGCGCAGAGTCCGTTCTCGCGCAGCTCGCGGGGCTGCTCGAGCGCGATCCATGGCTCGGATGGCGGCTCGAGGCTCGGCTGGCGCTGGCCCGGGCGCGAGCAGCTCTCGTGGTCGGCGACGCGGCCGGCGCCCGGGAGCTCGCGGCGGGCGGCCGCCTGCGCCTGGATCGCGCCGCGGCACGGCGGGAGCGAGTGATGGCCGACGCCATCGAAGGCGAAGCCCTGGCCATGGTCGGCGACGCGCAAGGACTCGTCCTGGTCAGACAGGCGCTGGCCGGCGCCGAGGCCCTCGGATCGCCCTACGTGCTCGCCGATACGGCGCGCGCCCTGGCCCGTGCCGAAGCGGCGCTTTCCGGTACTGTCAGCGGCCGATGAAGGTCATGGTGGTCTCCGCGATCAGCCGCGAGGATTCGAGTTGCTTCATCCTCGCTTCGAAGCTCTGTGAGATGGCGAAGGCGCAGGGCGTGGAGGTCGACTTCACGCACCCCGCCGAGGCCGACCTCCCCGTCAACGACGGCACGCTCGCCTGGGACGATCCCCGATCGGTGGCGTGGCAGCAGCGGGTGGCCGAGATGCACGCCCACATGTGGGTGTCGCCCGAATACCACAGCGGGATGACGGGCGGTCTGAAGAACCTGTTCGACCACCTCGCCAAGGAGCCCATGAAGGGCGACGTGGTCGGGCTGTTCGCGCTGGCCGGCGGGGCGATGGCTGCGCTGAACACGCTCAACAACATGTCGATCGTGGCCCGCTCCCTGGGAGCCTGGGTGGCCCCGGACTACTGCGCCCTGAACTCCGAAGAGGTGAAGGCGGGCCTGGACGAGCGGGCCACCGGCCGGGTCCAGTCGGTCGTCACCGAGGTCATCGACACCGCCCGCCGCCTCAACCTCGAAGGCTTCTAGGCCTCGCCCGTCCCGTCGTTTGGGCGTTTTGGCGCGCTCAGCACGCCAGAAAGCCCAAACGTTCGCCGGCTGCGCCTTGGACGACGGCCGGAAGAGTCGGTAGTGTCTCCTGTCCGCTTGTAATCGATGTCTGCGTCCGCCTGCCCGCTGGCAGGAACCGCGCAGCAAAACCGAACTGACGCTCCGCCGGGTCCACCCGAGCGGAGCGTCGTTGTGAACTCGGAAGGCCAGGCCAGGGATGGCAACGAAAGCGATCGTCGGCGAGAAGGTCGGCATGACTCAGGTGTGGAGCGACGACAACCGCGTCGTGCCCGTCACCGTGGTCAGAGTCGCGCCCCTTCGCGTCGTGCAGGTCAAGACCACCGAGCGCGACGGCTACAGCGCCGTGCAGGTGACCTTCGGCCGCGCCAACCCCCGGCGGCTGAACAAGCCGGAGGCCGGCCACTTCGACAAGGCCGGCGTCGAAGCTGGCTCCCGCGTCGTCGAGCTCCGCATCGACGACGTCAGCGGGTTCGAGGTGGGCCAAGAGCTCAAGGTCGATGTGCTGGAGAACGGCGAGCGCGTCGACGTCACCGCCGTGAGCAAGGGCAAAGGCAACGCCGGCGTCATGAAACGCCACGGCTTCTCCGGTCTCGGCGCGGGCCACGGCGTGCACCGGGCCCACCGCTCTCCCGGTGCGATCGGCCAGTGCGCCACTCCGGCCCGCGTGTTCAAGGGCACCCGCATGGCCGGCCGCATGGGTGGACAGCGCACGACCACACTCAACCTCGAAGTGGTCTCGGCCGACGTCGAGCGCAACCTCCTCCTCGTGAAGGGCTCGGTTCCGGGTCCGAACGGCGGCCTCGTCGTCATCCGCGACGCCGTCAAGGCGGTGAAGTCGTGAGAAAGGTCGACGCGAAGCTCAACCCGGAGATCTTCGGCGTGCAGCCGAACATCGCGGTGATGCACCAAGTCGTCACCGCGCAACTCGCCGCCCGGCGCGCCGGTTCGCAGCACACCAAGACCCGCGCCGAGGTCAGAGGTGGTGGAGCGAAGCCGTGGCGCCAGAAGGGCACCGGGCGCGCTCGCCAAGGGTCGATCCGGGCGCCGCACTGGCGCGGCGGAGGCGTCGCCCTCGGGCCGTCGCCGCGGAGCTACGCCCAGCGCACCCCCAAGAAGATGGTGCGGCTCGCGCTGTGCTCTGCGCTGTCCGACCGTGCCGCCGACGACAAGGTCATCGTGATCGACTCGTGGGGCATCGACGAGCCGAAGACGAAGGACGCACTCGCCGCCATGGCCACGCTCGGCCTCGAGGGCAAGGTGCTGCTCGTCCTCGGCGAAGAGGACGAGACGGTGTGGAAGAGCTTCCGCAACCTCGGCAACTCCGTGCACTGCCTGTTCACCCGTGAGCTGAACGCCTACGACGTGCTCGTGTCCGACTACGTCGTCTTCACGAGGGAGACGCTGCCAGGTGTCACGGAAGAGTCGGAGACGCCTGTGAAGGTCGCGAGCGCCGACGAGCCGACCGAAGACCGCGCCGAGGGAAGCGCCAGCGACGAGGCGCAGTCGGCGGAGCCAGGAGCGCAGCGACGCCCGGAGCCGACCGGAGATGAAGACGAATGACTGACCCCCGCGATCTCATCATCGAGCCGATCGTGTCGGAGAAGTCGTATGCGCTGCTGGAGAAGAACGTCTACACGTTCCGCGTGCGTCCCGACGCCACGAAGCCGCAGATCCACGACGCCGTCGAAGCGGTCTTCAACGTTCGCGTGCTCAAGGTCAACACGCTGAACCGCAAGGGAAAGCGCAAGCGCAATCGCCGTTCCTTCACGTTCGGCACGCGCGCCAACACCAAGCGGGCGATCGTGACGCTGCATCCCGACGACCACATCGACCTGTTCGAGGGAGGCTGAGGAACTCATGGCCCTTCGCAAGCGCAAGCCGACGAGTCCCGGTCGCCGGTTCCAGACGGTCTCGGACTTCGCGGAGATCACCAAGGACAAGCCCGAGCGGTCGCTGCTCGCGCCGAAGCATCGGACGGGCGGGCGCAACTCGTACGGCCGCAAGACCGCTCGCCACAAGGGCGGCGGGCACAAGCAGCAGTACCGCATCGTGGACTTCAAGCGGACGAAAGACGGTGTCCCCGCAAAGGTCGCCGCGGTCGAATACGACCCCAACCGCAACTGCCGCATCCTGCTGTTGCACTACCTCGACGGCGAGAAGCGCTACATCATCGCTCCCAAGGGTGCCGCCGTCGGCGACCTGCTCCAGTCGGGCCAGGGCTCGGAGATCCGCCCCGGCAACGCCCTGGCCCTGCGCTACATCCCTGTCGGCACCGTCGTGCACAACGTCGAGCTCAAGCCGGGTGCCGGCGGCAAGATGGCCCGCAGCGCCGGCGCGAGCGTGCAGCTCGTGGCCAAGGAGGGCGACTTCGCCACGCTGCGCCTGCCGTCCACCGAGATGCGCCGAGTGCAGATCGATTGCCGCGCGACGGTCGGCGAGGTCGGCAACGCCGAGGCCGAGCTGATCAAGATCGGCAAGGCCGGCCGCAACCGCTGGAAGGGCGTGCGCCCGCAGACCCGTGGTGTGGCGATGAACCCTGTCGACCATCCACTCGGTGGCGGCGAAGGCAAGAGCTCTGGCGGACGCCATCCGGTGTCGCCGTGGGGCAAGCCGGAAGGCCGTACCCGCAACAAGAACAAGGAATCGCAGAAGTTGATCGTCCGCCGCCGGCGCACGCGCGGTTCACGGAGGTAGTTGCTCATGCCGCGCTCACTGAAGAAGGGCCCGTTCGTCGACGACCATCTGTTGAAGAAGGTCGACGAGTTGAACACGAAGGGCGAGAAGAAGGTCATAAAGACGTGGAGCCGTCGCTCCACGGTGATCCCCGACATGGTCGGGCACACCATCGCGGTGCACGACGGTCGCAAGCACGTGCCCGTGTACGTCACGGAGTCGATGGTCGGGCACAAGCTCGGCGAGTTCGCGCCGACGCGCACCTTCCGGTACCACGCCGGTCAGGAAAAAGCCGTCCGAGGTCGTCGCTAGAAATGCCCGCTTTCGGTGTGAAGACGAACGAGCGGCCGGGGACGCGCGCTCAGGCGCGCTACGTGCGCATGTCGGCGTACAAGGCCCGCCAAGTGCTCGATCTCATTCGGGACAAGGAAGTGCAGCAGGCCGACGAGATCCTGCAGTTCGCCGAGCGCGACGCGGCGATCGTCATCCGCAAGGTCCTCGCGTCGGCGATGGCAAATGCGGAGAACAACGACGGCATCGATCCGGCCGAGCTGTTCGTGTCGGCGTGCTTCGCCGACGAGGGCCCGACGCTGAAGCGCTGGCGCCCCCGTGCTCGTGGACGCGCGACGCGGATTCGTAAGCGCACCTGTCACATCACGATCATCGTCAGCCGCTTGAGCGAAGCGCAGCTCGAGCGGCGCCGCCGGGCTGAGGCCGCGTCGCCTTCCGGTGCGGGCCGGGGCCGCCGTCGCGCGCAGGCCGTTTCCGAGTCGCGTCGCCAGCGCGTCGCCAAGAGCCGCCAGCGCGAGCAGGCGGTCGAGGAGCACGACCACGACGAACACGACCACGAGCACGACGACGTCACCGCAGACGAGTTGGAGACCGCGGCGGTCGAGACGGACGCCGGTGCCATCGAGACCGACACCGATGCCGTCGAGAGCGACACCGACGCCGTCGAGACCGAAGCGCCCGAGGTCGAAGCCGAGGCCGAGGTCGAGTCACCGGACGCCGAAGAGGAAGAGAAGTAGATGGGCCAGAAGGTCAATCCCTACGGGTTCCGCCTTGGCGTCACCACCGATTGGAAGTCGCGCTGGTTCGCCGATCGCAAGGAATACCGCGAGTACGTCATCGAGGACTGGCAGATCCGCAACTACTTGATGACGGAGCTGCCGCACGCCGCCATCAGCCGTGTCGAGGTCGAGCGCACGCGTGACCGTTTGCGCGTCGACGTGCACACGGCGCGCCCGGGCATCGTCATCGGTCGTCGCGGTTCCGAGGCCGATCGTCTGCGCGCCGGGCTCGCCAAGATCACGAGCAACAACAAGGTGCAGCTCAACATCCAGGAGATCAAGCAGCCAGAGCTCGACGCCGCGCTCATCGCGCAAGGCGTCGCCGATCAGCTCGCCGGCCGTGTCGCCTTCCGCCGCGCGATGAAGCGCGCCGTGCAGAACGCCCAGAAGGCCGGCGCACAAGGCATCCGCGTGCAGTGCTCGGGTCGTCTCGGTGGCGCCGAGATGAGCCGTACCGAGTGGTACCGCGAAGGTCGAGTGCCCTTGCACACGCTGCGCGCCGACATCGACTACGGCTTCCGCGAGGCTCGTACCACCGCCGGTCGCATCGGCGTGAAGGTCTGGATCTACAAGGGCGACATCCTCCCGTACAAGACGTCGGTCGAGGACAAGATCAGCCGCGAAGCCGCCATGGCGGTCGGTGAGACGTCGGGTCAGACGCCCCGCAAGGTCGTGTCGTCGGCGGCGGCGCGCCGTCGCGCCGAGGCGCCGACCGACGCCGAGGTGGAGGCCACCCCGTTGGTCAAGGAAGCCGACCCCGAGCTCGAGCGCCTCCTCGCCGAAGAGGAAGACATCGAGCGCCGCACGCGTCAGCACCACGAGGCGCCGAAATTCCACGGTGGGGACCCCGACTGATGTCTTCGACTCGCAACCGGAGGTTGCTCGCCGAGTTTTGTGGCGCCCGCCTGTCGGCGGGCTCGAGAGCCTGTCCCGGCCGACCGGCGGAGCCGGATCGACCGGAGTCGAGGGGGGATCGCGGAGCGCCCCCCTCGAGCACCCCCCATGTCGCGTACACGTCGGAGGTGCCGAGCTAGTGCTCATGCCTCGAAAAGTGAAGCACCGCAAGACGCAGCGGGGTCGCCGACGGGGGCCGTCCAAGGGCGGCACCGAGGTGGTCTTCGGCGAATACGGCATCCAGGCGCTCGAACCGGGCTGGATCACCGCTCGCCAGATCGAAGCCGCCCGTATCGCGATGACCCGTCACATCAAGCGTGGTGGCAAGGTCTGGATCAACATCTTCCCCGACAAGCCCGTCACCGAGAAGCCGGCCGAAACGCGCATGGGCTCCGGCAAGGGCAACCCCGAGCGGTGGGTCGCGGTCGTACGCCCCGGCCGGATCATGTTCGAGCTGTCGTACCCGGACAAGGTCGTCGCCCGCGAGGCGCTCGAGCGGGCCATTCAGAAGCTGCCGATCAAGGCGCGCTTCGTCACCCGTGAGGAGTCGTTCTAGTGGTTTCGCAAAAGGCCGCCGAAGTGCGTGACCTCGGCGACGACGCGCTCATCGACCGACTGGCGGAGACGAAGCAGGAGCTGTTCAACCTCCGTTTCCAGCACGTGACCGGTCAGCTCGACAACTACGCCCGGTTGCCCGAGCTCAAGCGCGAGATCGCTCGCATCAACACCGAGCTGCGGGCCCGCGAGATCGCGGCCCACGAGGCGCTCACCAATGCAGCAGTGGAGAAGGCCGATGGCTGAAGCAACTGAATCCCGACCGAACCCGAGGAAGCTCCGCGAGGGCACGGTGCTGTCCGCCTCGATGGACAAGACCGCCGTGGTGTCGGTCGTCGACCGAGTCCGCCATCCGCTGTACCGCAAGACGATGCAGCGCTCGAAGAAGCTCTACGTGCACGACGAGCAGAACGACCTCAACGTCGGCGACCGCGTCCGCGTGCAGGAGACCCGACCCCTGTCGAAGCTCAAGCGCTGGCGCCTGGTCGAAGTCCTCGAGCGTGCACGATGATTCAGCAGGAATCGCGATTGCGGGTGGCCGACAACAGCGGCGCCAAAGAGGTCCTGTGCATCAAGGTGCTCGGGGGTTCGAAGCGTCGCTACGCGTCCATCGGCGACATCTTCGTGGCGACCGTGAAGGACGCCATCCCCGGCGCGGCCGTGAAGCGTGGCGACGTCGTGAAATGCGTCGTGGTTCGCGTGAAGAAGGAGAAGCGCCGTCCCGACGGCAGCTACATCCGCTTCGACGAGAACGCCGCGGTCCTCATCAACGATCAACAACAGCCGCGCGGCACCCGGATCTTCGGCCCGGTCGGCCGTGAGCTGCGCGACACGAAGTTCAGGCGCATCGTGTCGCTTGCGCCGGAGGTGTTGTGATGTCTGGATTGCGCATCAAGAAAGGCGATCGGGTCCGCGTGTTGACCGGCAAGGACCGCGGCAAGGAAGGCAACGTCACCCGTGTCATCCCCACGAAGGGGCGGATCATCGTGGACGGCGTGAACGTCGCCAAGAAGCACCAGAAGGCGACCCGGTCCACCATGCAGGGTGGAATCATCGACCGCGACATGCCCCTCGACGTGTCGAACGTCGCCGTGCTGTGCCCGAAGGGTCACCCGACGCGCATCGGCTACAAGTTCAACGCGGACGGCACCAAGGGGCGCGTGTGCAAGAAATGCGGAGCCGATCTCTGATGGCCGCCACCGAAACTGCAGCGCCCCCGGCGCCTCGCCTGAAGCAGCGCTACGCCGACGAGGTCCGCGCGCAGCTCAAGGACACGCTCGGGCTCGGCAACATCATGGAGGTCCCGCGCCTCGAGAAGATCGTGCTCAACATGGGCGTCGGCGCCGCCGTGCAGCAGGCCAGCCTGCTCGAGGCGGCCGTGCGCGATCTCGAGATCATCGCCGGCCAGAAGCCGATCGTCACCAAGGCCAAGAAGTCGATCGCCGGCTTCAAGCTCCGCGAGGGCAATGCGATCGGCGCCAAGGTCACCCTGCGGGGCGATCGCATGTGGGAGTTCTACGACCGCCTGGTGAGCGTCGCGATCCCCCGTATCCGCGACTTCCGTGGCC
>JBEEFX010000182.1:0-11185 GCA_041166365.1 Acidimicrobiaceae bacterium | reverse complement strand
TGTATGACCTCGCCACTCTGACGCTCGCACACGAGGAGCGCCTCGACGATGTCGTCGCGGGCTATGACGGCGCCATTGATATCGACGTGATTCGCGCGTACTGGTCGTTGCGAAGTCTGATGGCGATTCGCTGGTTAGCCGAGCACGGCTACGGCGCGCCGGCGACGTTCCCAGAGGTCGCCGTGCTCAACTCTTTGTCAGCCAGTTCTTAGAGAAGCGCCGTTCTCCCGAGACCGCCGCCGCGTCACGAGCGCATATCGGCGGACGTGCTGCACGGATGTCGACACCGGGTCATGACACGGAACCTTGGCCGCGGATCAGGCGGACCAGTAGCGGCACACACGGCTGGGCGGCCCGATGAGCATGGGCGCGGTTGGTGGCCGCACCGCGTCATGCTCGGACGCCTTCGATCAGAAGGAGGGCGCCGAAGATCACGAAGGCGGCGGTGGCGCCGAGCTTGATGGCACGATCGGGCAGCCGTGCACCGAGCTGTTTGCCCACCACGATGGCGACAGCGTCAGCAGCCACCATCCCGAGGGTAGATCCCGCCCAGGTTCCGAACGCGCCTTCGGTCGTCGCCAGTGTGATCGTGGCCAGCATGGTCTTGTCACCGAGTTCGGCCAGGAAAAAGGCAACGCTGGCGGCCACGATGGCGGACCGGGTTGATCGGTGCGCCTTAGCGGCCTCGTCGTCATCGAGGCGGTCGCCTCGCAGCGTCCACGCCGCGAACGCGAAGAATGCAAGGCCGGCGGCGATCGAAATGGTGTGGGTCGGAATCGATGCGCCGACTACCGCCCCGACCAGCACCGAGAACGCGTGGACCAGCGCCGTGGCCGCGGTGATGCCAATGAGGATGGGCAGCGCCTTGTAGCGGGCCGCGAACGCGAGCGCCATGAGCTGGCTCTTGTCGCCGAGTTCCGCGACGAAGATCACTCCGAAGCTCAACAGAAGGGCGTGCACTGGGTTGTCTCCTCTCGCCCAGAGGAAGACACCGGCTCGGGAGCCGCGACCTCGACCGGGCAACCGTTGTCGGATGCCGGTCGAAGGTCTCGCCCACCTGCGTGCGCAGGCCCGGGGACCGGGGCTCATCACCCAGCGTGTCGATCACCCGGCTTCGGGGCTACTCCCCTTCGCCAACAGGGAGACTACCTGGAGCTGCCGTCTTACCGGCCGCCGCGAGCCAATTCGTCGAGCGCAATGCTCGCGTCGGTGAGGCGGAGCGGATCGATCGGTCGTCTCGCGTTGACGATGACTTTGAGGTCGTCCGCGACGTCCCACACGTTCACGTTCAGGACCGCGTTGACCACGCCATTGAGGTGCCAGAAGGCGATGAACTTGCGGTCCTCGACGTCGCCGCGCACGACGATGGCGTCGTCGGGACCGGCGTGGCCGATGTATTCGAGGCCGAGGTCGTACTGGTCGGAGAAGAAGTACGGCAGTCGCGCATAGGACTCGCGCTGGCCCGCGACGTTGCGGCCTACCGTCAGTCCCTGATTGAGGGCGTTGGCCCAATGCTCGACGCGTAGGTGCGTGCCGTAGCGAGGGTGGAACGCGTTGGCGATGTCGCCTGCGGCGTAGATGCCCGGCGCGCTGGTTTCGAGGAACTCATCGACAACGACGCCATTGTCGACGCGCAATCCGGCCTGCACGGCCAAGTCGAGCCGCGCCGTGACGCCGACGCCGACCACGACCAGATCGGCGGGCACGATGCGCCCGTCGCCGAGCACGACCTGCTCCACCCGGCTGGCGCCCTGTAACTCCGCGACTTCGGCGCCGAGGCGCAGCGCGACACCGTTGTCGGCGTGGAGCCGAGCGATCATCCTGCCGATGTCGGCACCGAGCACGCGCTGCAACGGCACGGCTCCGGGACCGATGAGGGTGACGTCCGCTCCCATCTGGCGAGCCGACGCCGCTACCTCGGTGCCGATCCACCCGGTACCGATCACCGCGACACGACTGGCCGACCGGATGGCATCGCTCAGGCGAAGGGACTCGTCGAGATTGCGGAGGTAGTGCACGCCGTCGAGCAGCGCGCCGGGCACGTCGAGCCGGCGCGGGGTCGCACCAGTGGCGAGGACCGCGGTATCGAATCGCACCGCGGTGCCGCCAGCCACGTCGACGGTTCGAGTCCCGACGTCGAGCGCGATCGCTGCGTGCCCGGTGACGATCTCGATGTCGTGCGCGGCGTAGTAGCCGTGGTCGTGCACAAATGTCGACTTCGGGTCGGCCTCACCGCGGAGCAACGCCTTCGAAAGCGACGGTCGCTCGTAGGGCGGGTCAGCTTCAGCTCCGATGAGCACGACGCGGCCGTCGAACCCGTCGGCCCGAGCGCCCTCCGCCGCCTTCGCACCGGCCAGGCCCCCACCGATGATCACGAATGTTCCGTCACGCGCCACGCCGATCAGGCTGCGGTCGGCGCGTGGTCGAATGCCGTCGCGAGACGAGCCAACGTGAGCGCTCCGAGCAGCAGCCCGAAGTCCCGCAGGGCGATGTCAGAGAAGTCGGCCTGCACCAGCAGGTTGACGATGATCCCGCCCAGCCAGGCTGCGACCAAGTAGCCGCCGAACTTCGGCCGCAGCGCAACCACCAACCCGGCGACGATCTCGATGGCACCGATGGCGAGCATCGCTTGGTGGGCGTTGCCGGGGAGGATGTCGTTCAGCTGCGGCGCCAGATAGATGCGCCAGTCGACGAGCCAGTCGAGGAACTTGTCCAGCCCGAACAGGATCGGGGCGACGGTGAACCCGATGCGCAACAGCGTGAACGCCTGGAACACGGGGTCGGACAGTTCCCGACGAACGGTCGAGCGGGAAAGCGTGGTGCTGGTCATAGGAGTTTCTCCTTCTAAGTAAGAGTATACTTGACGTTAGAACGAGGATCCTCTTTCGTCAACTCCGTTCTGTCTTAGACTGGTGGTCGTGGACATGTCGTCATTCGATGAACGAGTGCGAGGGATCGCGGCCCTTGACCACGTCGTCACCCAGGCCGTGTACCGACTGCTCGTCGAGCGCGGGCAACTGAGTCGCGACGAAGCGGCCGACAGCCTCGACGTCGCGCGCTCGGTGGCTGCGTTCCACCTCGACAAGCTCGTCGATACCGGCCTGGCTGTGGTGCACTTCGCGCGGCTGAGCGGGCGCACCGGGCCGGGCGCCGGCCGTCCGGCCAAGGTCTACCGGCGCTCCGACCTCGAGATCGAAGTCTCGTTACCGGAACGGCACTATGACCTCGCCGGTGGCCTAATGGCGGAAGCCATCGAGCGGGCTTCGACCGCCGGCGTGCCGGTTGATCGAGCGCTGCACACGGCCGCGAACGAGACCGGTCGGCGCCTCGGCGAAGAGGCGCGGATTGAAGCGGGCGGACGTGCCAGCAAGGCCAAGCGACGCGACGCGCTGCTGCGTGTGCTCGAACGCAACGGCTACGAGCCACACCTGGTCGACGGCGAGATCGTTTTGTCGAGCTGCCCGTTCCACGCGTTGGCCGAGCAACACCGCACGCTCGTATGCGGCATGAACCTCGATCTGCTGTCAGGAGTCATCGAGGGCATCGGCGACGAAGCCCTGATGTCAGCGCGCCTGGAGCCGGAACCTGGCTACTGCTGCGTGCGCATGAAGGCGAGCTGACAACAAGGCGGCGCCGCTCTCAGTCGCACGCGATGGGACCGGCCACGGACTTCTAGGAGCTTCCCGCGCGCGGGTCAAGCGTGTCTCCGTCCCGGCGATATGAGACACGGGAAGGTCATTGGCGCGAGCATCCCAGCTCCACGTCGACGCGAGGAGGCTGGCCTGTGGAGGATCCACTGACAGTCGTGTTGGCCTTCGGAGCCGCCTGCAACGCGCACGATCTCGACGCAGCCCTAGACCTGTGCGCCGATGATGTCGTGTTCGACGGCACGACTCCTCCAGACGGCTTGCACGTCGTCGGCCGCGCTGGTTTGCGGGAGGTGTGGGCGCCGATATTCGATGACCCGTCAACGCACGTCGAGGTAGAAGACACGATCGTTGCGGGCGTCCGTGTGGTGCAGCAGTGCCGCTACTCCTGGGCCGACGGCCACGTGCGCGCGGTCGACCTCTATCGCGTCGAACGCGGGAAGATCGCCGAGAAGTTCTCCTACGTGAAGGGTTGACCAGTCGGTGGTCCGTGCCGGTGCGCGCCGCGCCGCAGGGGGCAGCACTATCGTCGCCCGTTCCGACCATCGGCATCAGCGAGGGAGAGAGCGTGTGGCGGTCACGGGTCTGGCGAACCTGGCGGTGAAGGTGGCCGACCTCGATGCCGCCTGTGCGTTCTATGAATCCGCCGGCGCTGACGTGCGCGACCGGATGCTCTGGAACGGCGCCGAGCGAGCAGACGTGCACCTCGGTCCGGTGATGATCACGTTGTTCACGCGCGCGATCTATGAGGACCGTGTGGACGTCCCGTCAGAGGGATTTCTGCATCCTGCGCTCTTCACCGACGACCTCGATGCGGAGCTGGAGGGCCACACGGTGGTGTGGGGTCCGGCGATCGTCGAAGGCGCGTTCGGCAAACGCCGCATCGCGTTCGTTGATGCCCCAGGCGGCATCCGCCTCGAGTTCATGGAACAACTCGAGCCAGCACCACAACACAACTCGACAGGAGCAGGGTGACGTTCTCCGCGTACGACCGCCCGGTACGCGCGGCCTTCGTCGGCCTCGGACGCATCTACGACCTCAACATGCGGGGCTACCTCGACAATCCTGATGTCGAAGTGGTGGCGCTCGTCGACCCGAGCGCAGAGCGCCGTGCACAACGCCAGCGAGATTGGCCGAACGCTCGGACGTTCGCTTCCGCGGCGGAGCTGGCGGCCAGCGGCTTGGACGTCGACGCCGTCGAGGCACTGCTGCCCATCCCGCTTCACGTGGATGGTGTCGTCGAGCTCCTCGGCCACGGGTGGCACGTCAACCTGCAGAAGCCGATGTGCAACGACCTCGACGGCGCACGGCAGATGCTCGACGCCGCCCGCGCCAACGACCGGCTGCTTCGGGTGATGGAGAACTACGTGTTCTACGAGCCCCTGCGAAAGCTCAAGGAGACGGTCGAGTCGGGCGAGCTCGGTGAGGTGTCCGGCTACCACATGAAGATGGTGGCCAGCGGCCGCGGGGGATGGGACGTGCCCGCGAGCAGCTACGAGTACCAGTTCCAGCAGATGCAACGCGGCCGCGGGATCCTCGTGTTCGACGATGGCTGGCACAAGCTGGCGACCGCACTCTGGCTCTTCGGGCCCATCAAGGAGGTGCGGGCGTGGGTCGGTGGCACCGAGGTCGTGCCCGGAATCGAGATCGACGCGCCCACCACGATCGTGTGGGAACACGACAACGGGATCCGCGGTGTGTGGGACATCACGCTCGCGGTCGACATGTACCTTCGCTCGGACTACTACACGAATGACGAGCGCTGGGAGGTCACCGGTCGAAAGGGCTACGCCCGCGTCAACCGTTGCACCGGGCGCGGGATCCAGCAGCCGAGCCTCGAGGTGTACGTCGATGGCGAGATGCGCTCGTTCCACGCGCTCGACGATGACTGGGCCAGCAGCTTTCGCGACTCCGGCCGCCACTGGCTCCGCTGGCTGCGCGCCGCCGAAGGCCCGATGTTGTGGAGTGGCGACGAAGCCGTCGACGTTCTTCGCTTCGCGCTCGCGGCGTACGCGAGCAGCGCGGCGGGCGGCGCGGGTGTCGACCCGGCCTCGCTCGAATAGCTCGGGCGGGCGCGCTGTCGATCGTCGGACTGCTCGCGGTCGTCCGGGGCACCATGCTCGCCGCGCGAACTGCAAATCTCCGTGATTGCCAGGTCACGAAGACAGGGCCTGCCCGAGGTCGGCCAGCAGGTCGCCGGTTGTCTCGATGCCGACGGAAAGCCGCACGAGCGCCGCATCGACCGCGAGGGGTGAGTCGGCGGCCGAGGCGTGCGTCATGCGGGCGGGATGCTCGATGAGCGACTCGACCGCGCCGAGCGACTCCGCAAGCGTGAACAGCTTCGTGCGGCGCACCATCGCGAGCGCCGCCGGCTCGCCGCCGTGCAGGGTGAAGGAGACCATCCCGCCGAAGTCACCCATCTGCCGCTTGGCGATGTCGTGTCCCGGATGCCCGGACAGCCCCGGCCAGAGCACGCGGTCGACCGCGGGATGGGCATCGAGCATCTCGGCCACGGCACGCGCGTTGTCGCAGTGCCGGTCCATGCGTACCGCCAGCGTCTTCACTCCACGCAACACGAGGTAGCAGTCGAACGGCGACGGGACCGCGCCGGCTGCGTTCTGTAGGAACCGAATGCCGTCGGCCAGCTCGTCGTCCGATGTCGCGACGAACCCGCCGACGACGTCGGAGTGTCCACCGAGGTACTTGGTCGACGAGTGCACGACGGCATCGGCGCCATGAGCGAGGGGCTGCTGCAGGTAGGGCGTCGCAAACGTGTTGTCGACCACGACGAGTGCGCCGTGCCGATGAGCGATGTCGCTGACCGCGTCGATGTCGACGATGCGGAGCGCAGGGTTGGTGGGGGTCTCGAGCCACACCACCGTGGCGCTGTGTGGCCACTCCTTCGCCAACAGATCCACGTCGGTGAGATCCACCGCCGACCACGTCCAGCCTGCGGGTCGGAAGACCTTGTCGACGAGACGGAACGTGCCGCCGTACGCGTCGTTGCCCAACACGACGTGCGAACCCGGCGGCAGTTGCCGCAGCAACACGTCTTCGGCCGCGAGTCCGCTCGCGAACGCGAAGCCGTGACGGGCCCCCTCGAGTGATGCGAGACAAATTTCGAGCGCGGCGCGGGTGGGATTGCCAGAGCGCGAGTACTCGAAGCCCTGGTGCTCACCGACTGCGGTCTGCGCGAACGTGGTGGTCAGCGTGATCGGCGGGACGATCGCACCGGTCGCCGGGTCCGGCTCTTGCCCGGCGTGGATCGCCCTGGTCTCGAACCCTGGATCGGTCATCGGTCGGCGCTGGAGAGGTAGCGAAGCATGTCGGTGCGGGCGAGCACGATGTGAGGCCGGCCGCCGGCGAGCACCACCACCGCCGGCGCGCGGTCGAGGAGCTCGACGGCCAACTCGAGCGGCTGACCGATGCCGATCGTCGGAAGACGCGGTCCCATCACTTTCTCGACGGGGCTGTCGAGGATGCTGCGGTCGTGCATCGCGAGGTCCATGAGCGCGAGCTCGTCGACCGCGCCGAGCACCTCGGCGGCCGCGAGCGGCAGGTCCCCTTTCGCGACAGGCAGTTGCGAGACGCCGTGGCCGCGCATCAGATTCACCGCGCGCCGCACGGTGTCGTCCGGATGGACGTACACGAGCGGGGGCACGTCGCCGCCGCGGGCGCGGAGCACGTCCGCGACCGTGCGGCCTTCGCTGTGTGCGAACCCGTAGCCCGCCATCCAATCGTCGTCGAACACCTTCGACAGGTAGCCGCGGCCCGAATCCGGGATCAGCACCACGACGAGACCGTCAGGGCCGAGCTCCTTGCCGACCTCCAGCGCCGCCGCGACCGCAGTGCCACCGGAACCGCCGATGAGGATGCCTTCCTCGGCGGTGACCCGCCGAGCCATGAGGAAGCTGTCCTCGTCGGTGATGGCCACGACTCGATCGACGAGCGTGGGGTCGTAGGTGGTCGGCCAGAAGTCCTCGCCGATGCCTTCGACGAGGTAGGGGCGTCCGGACCCACCTGAGTAGACCGAGCCCGCAGGGTCGGCACCGATGATCTGCACGGACGGGTTCTGCGCCTTCAGGTAACGCGCGACACCAGTGATCGTGCCCCCGGTGCCGATGCCCGCGACGAAGTGCGTGATCTGGCCGGCGGTCTGCCGCCAGAGCTCCGGGCCGGTCGACTGCTCGTGCGCTCTCGGATTCCACTCGTTGCCGTATTGGTTCGGTCGGAAGGCGCCGGGCGTCTCGCGCACGAGACGTTCGGCAACCGAGTAGTACGACTGCGGATCGTCGGGCTCGACGGCCACGGGACACACGATCACCTCCGCTCCGTACGCCCGCAGCAGCGCAACCTTCTCCGGCGCGACCTTGTCGGTCATGACGAAGATGCAGCGGTAGCCGCGTTGGGCCGCGACGATCGCCAAGCCCACGCCGGTGTTGCCAGATGTGGGCTCGATGATGGTGCCGCCGGGACCGAGCAGCCCTTCGCGTTCGGCCGCGTCGATCATCGCCACCGCGGGCCGGTCCTTGACGCTCCCACCCGGGTTGGTCGTCTCCAGCTTGGCCACGATCTGGCAGCTCAGGCCTTCGCTGACTCTCCGCAGGCGAACGAGTGGCGTGTTGCCGATCAGATCGAGCAGCGAGTCGGCGATCTGCGGTGTGTCGGGCAGATGCACCACGGGGGCACGCTATCGGCAGCCCGCGACGGAGGGCGCGCGGAGCAGCCCGGAAGGGCTGTCAGCGCGCTGTGTCTGCGACCAGCAGGCGTTCCACGCCGAAGCGCAACAGGTGTCTCCGTTGAGCGGCGCTGATGTCGCGGAGCAGGGCGCCCTCGCACAACGCCATGACGGCATCGGCCGTGTCCTCGAGCCCGCCTTCGCTGACCGTTTCGCGAAGCGAGTTGACGAGCATGAGCCGCAGGAGGCCGACGACGTCACGCTCGAACGATGCGACGGTCTCGGACGAACGGGCGCGGTCGCGGATCGTGAGCCGCAGGTCCTGGAACTCGTGGAGCCTTTCCGCGAACCAGAGGACTCGATCGATTGCCGCGCCACGCCGTGGCTTGCGTTGGAGGACGTCGTGCAAGATGCGCTCGACGGCCGCGACGAGCAGATGATCCTTGGTGGGGAAGTACCAGTAGATGGCGTTCTGTGCGAGGCCCAGCTGTCGTGAGAGGTCAGCGACCGAGAGCGCCCCGCAGCCACCGTCGACGAGCCGGTCGCGCGCGGCCTCGACGATCTCGTCGAGCTTGTCGGAGCGAGCGATGTCCGACCGATTCCGCGGCACCGTCGAATGTTACGGCTCTTGACAACCACTCAAGAGATGTGGATAGTTCTTGAGATGGTCTCAACACGACGCGAGAACGTGACGAATCTCACCCAGGTGCGACGTGAGGAGCGTGACGCGCTTCTGCTGACGTTGCGGGAGCTCGGTCCGACGGCGCCGACGCTGTGTTCGCAGTGGGCGGCTGATGACATCGCCGCCCACCTCGTGGTGTCCGAGCAGGGCTGGGGCCTGCCGATGGTGACCGTGTATTGGTTACGACGGCTGCTGCCGCTCGGAGCAGTGCGTCGTGGAACGCGTGCACTCCAAACCGTCGGCGATCGAAAGGTGCAGACGGCCAAGCGTCGCGGCTGGGAGCGGCTGCTGTATCGGCTGGCGAGCGGCCCTCCCGTTCCGTATCGCTTGCGTTCCGTCGCGTCGATCCGATTCGTCGAGGAGTGGATCCATCATGAGGACATACGCCGTGCCAACGGTTGCGCGCCCCGAACCGATTCGCCTCAGGTCGACGAAGCCCTATGGCGTGCCGGGTTGGCTCTCACCGCATTTCGTGAGTTCCGCGCCGACCGCGACGGCCTGGAACTCGTGTTGCCGGATGGACGTACGCACCGGCTAGGTACCACGACTCGCGCTCGGATCGAGGGTCGGCCCGGCGAGATCTTGTTGTTCCTGGCGGGCCGCTCCGCGGCCGATGTCCGAGTCGACGGAGAAGAAGCGTTCCTGCGCGAGCTCGATCGCACCCGGGTCGTCTGAACACGACCGCGGGACGCACGTCAGTACGCGAGCTTCGCCCAGACGACCTTGCCGTCGCCGGGCACGGGTTCCACGCCCCATCGTCGAGCAAGCGCTTGGACGATGCGCATCCCACGACCGCTGGCGCGCTCCGGAGAGGGCGACTGGGGCGATGGCACGGTCGCGTCGTTGTCGGCGACCGCCACACCGAGGGAGTGTTCGGCCTGACGCACGACGACGAGAAAATCAGACTTGGCGTGGAGCACGGCGTTCGTGGCGAGTTCGCTCACGACGAGCAAGAGATCGCTCTGTCGGCTCTCTGGCACCCGCCAAGCGGCGAGCACTCGGCTGACCCATCGCCGGGCACGGGCCGGACTGGCTTGGTCAGCGGAGAAGAATCGTGCCGAGGCGACCATCGCAGCGGGGCTACCCCATGGCATCCGTGGTCATCCCCGACCTCGTACCTGTCACAATCCGTGGCGATGATCGAGCGGACGCCACTCGGCGCGGCGGACCACCCTGCCATCGATCCGATCGTCGAGGCACTGCGGCTGCGCCTCGCGCTCGATGCCGGTCGGCTGGGCACCTGGCGGTGGCATCTCGCATCGGCGACGGTCGAGTGGGACGAGCGGCTCGAGGAGATCTTCGGGTTCCCTCCCGGCGGGTTCGACGGCACCTACGCGGCGTACGTGACGCGCCTGCACCCCGACGAACGCGATGCGGTCCAAGCGCGCGTGCGGCGGGCCGTGGCCGAAGCCAGTGCCTACGACATCGAGCACCGCATCGTCTGGCCGGACGGCACGGTGCGATGGATCCAGGGCCGGGGCGATGTGACCACCGATGCGTCCGGAGCCGTGACGGGCACGATCGGCTGTGTCGCGGACATCACCGACCGCAAGCAGCAGGACATCGAGCGGGAGACGCAGCTGCGCCGAAGTCGGTTCCGAGCGGACGCGGTTGCGGTGCTGGCCGACTCACTGGAGCTCGAGGAGACACTGCAAGGCCTGGTCGACCTGATGGTCCCGGCCATGGCCGACGCGGCTGCGATCTGGTTGGCGGGCGATGGTGGCCCGCCACGCACGGCCGTGCTGCGCCACGTCGATCGTGCGGCCGAGGAGACGTTGCGCGCCATCGTCGAGCGCTTCGAGCAACGCCAAGGTGGCCGTTTTCGGACCGGGCTGAACGACGGCGACGTCCAGATCATCAGCGACATCGACGACGAACTGCTGTCGACGCTCGCGGACGAGTATCAGCATCTGTTGCGCAAGTCGGGCTTGGGCGCGGCTGTCGCCGTTCCGATCACTCGCCGGCGGCGTGCCATCGGTGTGCTCGCGGTGGGCGTGCTGCGCGGCCGGCACCTCGAAGAGGAGACGGTCGAGCTCGCCATCGAGCTGGCCGGCCGGCTGCCGTTCGCAGTCGAGAATGCGTACCTCTACGAGACCGCGCGGACGGTTGCGACCGCGTTGCAGGCGGGCCTCGCTCCGACGGTGCCCGCCGCGATCCCGGGCGTATCTGTCGCGGTGC
>JBEEFX010000181.1:0-6963 GCA_041166365.1 Acidimicrobiaceae bacterium | reverse complement strand
GTCGAGGCCGATGTCGGCCACGGCCACCCCGCCCGCGAGCTCGCGTCCCGGGTGGAAGAGCAGGCCAGGCTTCAGCGCGGCGAAGGTGACCGTGACGTCGGCGCGTACGGCACCTGGCGTTGCGTGTCCGGTGAGCCCGTCGACGCCCGACGGAATGTCGACGGCCAGCACCAACGCCCCGCCGGGATCGGGGGCTTCGTACTCGCCCCGGAATCCCGTGCCGTACGCAGCGTCGATGACGAGGTCGCACGGCCGGAGACGCTCGCCCGGACCAACGGTGGCGGCATCGAGCACCTCGACGCGCGCGCCCCGCTGGCGCAAGCGACGCGCCGCGTCGCGGCCGTCGTTCCCGTTGTTCCCCTTGCCTGCGACGACGACCACGTCGCGGCCGTAGGTTCCCCCGAGCATCGAGATGGCGCGCAGGGCGACGGCCTTGCCCGCGCGCGCGACGAGCACGTCGACGGACTCGGGCGCGGCGCGGTCGATGGCCGCCATCTCCTCGGGAGTGACGACGGGGAGCAACGTCACTCCGCCGAAACGAGCGCGATGGCCACGACGTCGGAGTGGCTGAGCGACAGCAGCCAGCGAGAGATGCCGCGCTCGCCGGCGAGCACGGCGGCTTTGCCTTTGACCAACAGACTCGGTTCACCGGAGTCGTCGTCGCGGGCGACCTCGACGTCGTGAAAGCCGTACGCGCCGAGCCCGCAGCCGAGCGCCTTCATCACCGCCTCCTTGGCCGCGAAGCGAGCGGCGTACCGCTGGCATCGGACCGAGGTGGCGTTCGCCCTGTCGCAGTACTCCCGCTCTTCGGCCGTGAACACCCGATCGAGGAAGCTCTCCTGTCGGGTCATCACCGACTCGAAGCGGTCGAGATCGACCACGTCGACCCCGACGGCAACGGTCACGGAGATGGCGCGGCGCGCCAACGATCGGCGAGCACGTGCACCGGCTCCGTGAGCAGGTCGACGACGGGCAGCTCTCCGAGCAGGTCTTCGCGGAAGCTCGGCTCGACCTCGGTGACGGCATCCTTCAGCGCCGCGTACCGATTGCGGTAGCCGCGCAGCACGCTGCGACTCGCGGCGACGGGAAGCTTGTCCTCGAAGCGCACATGCAGCTGGGTGATGCCGGTGCAGTGGTTGTCCTTGGTCTCCGGAATGGCGATGAGCGTGCGGTTGTCGCGCCGGCCGCGGAAGACGAGCAGCTCGCGCTCTATGGCCACGGTGTGCTTCGTTCCGCGCAGTACCGGGTCGCGTTCGATGCGCGAGGAGATCTCGGCGGCGATGCCGCCCCGGTCGACCACCGACACCGACACCTCGTCGTCCGTGGCCGGATCGCCCTCGATGCGATACCGGATCCAGCCGGTGACCTCTTCGACCGCCGGATCGAGCGCGGCCAACGTGCGCAGCGTCTTGTAGCTCAACGCGTCTCTCGGCGCGCCGGCCGCCATGACCGCCATGGCCAACGGCACTTGCAGGAGCGTCTCGTCGGACCGCGAGATGCCGACCGTGACGGTCTTCGCCTGATGCTTGATCGCGTCGATCGGGCGGGTGAGCTCCTCGATGCCTCGGGTCAGAGCGACCATGAGATCGTCGACGACGACGGCCGGCGTGCCGATCTTGCCGTACTCGACTTGATACGCCTCGAGCGGCGTGATGGCGAGCGCATAGCGGAACAGGGAGGCGAGCCGCACCGCAGTGGAGGCCTCGAGATGACCGTCGTAGGCCCCGACGCGCAACCCGTCGAAGAAGCGACCGGCGACGGCCTCCAACGTCGGACGCAAGCCGCGCAGCAAACGGTCCCCATCCGCTCGCAGACCGCCGGCACCGGCGGAGATCGCCGACTCGATCGCGCCTCGTGCCTCGCGCAACGGCCGGGCCTGGGCGTCGATGGCCAGGGCGGCTTCGTAGCCGAACAAGTGACCGGCCATCGTCGAGAGCACGAACGCGAGCTGAGGATGCACGACCGGAACCTTGATGGCTTGCACGGCCGCGGAGAATCGCTCTTCGCCTTCGGTGGCGATGACGATCGGCGTCGCCTTGTGCGCCCGGAAGATCGCCACCTCCTTGGCGACGTCGTCCGCGGTCGACCCGGTGAGGCCGGCGGCGCACACGAGGATCAGGGGCTCGGACGACAAGTCGATGTGCTTCTTGTCTTCCGTGGAGTCGCAGGCGATCGACTTGTAACAGAGCTCGGACAGCTTGATCCGCAGCTCGCTGGCGGCGATGCGGTTGGCGCCGTTGCCGACGATGGCCCAGTAGCGCCGTGACGGCGCCCATTGCTGTGCGATCGCGCCGATCTCGGCCCGGCGGGCCAACACCTCCTCCATCGCATCGGGAACGGCGCGCAGCGCGCTGAG
Source organism: Acidimicrobiaceae bacterium (assembly GCA_041166365.1). GTDB lineage: Bacteria > Actinomycetota > Acidimicrobiia > Acidimicrobiales > JACDCH01 > DASUCS01. The sequence goes on along the minus strand of JBEEFX010000181.1, from coordinate 4,607 downwards.
GAGCTCACGATCGACCGTCCCGCCGACCACCTCGGCGAGCGCCGCGGCCAACAGGAAACCGGCGGCGAGCTGTGCGTACAGCGCCTTCGTCGATGCCACCGACATCTCGACGTCGCGACCATCGGACGTGTAGAGCACACCGTCGGACTTGTCGATCAGGTCGCTGTTGCGCCGGTTGACGATCGCGATCACGCGCGCGCCACGAGCTCGCGCGAGGTCGACGGTGCGGTTGGTGTCGGTCGTCGTGCCGGACTGGCTGATCGCGATGACGAGCGTGTCGTCCATCTCCGGGCGGAGCCCGAAGCCCGACAGCTCCGTGGCGAGCACGGCCTCGACCCGAAGCTCGGTGTCGCGTGTCATCGAGCGCAATGTGGCGACGAAGCTCTGACCGGCGACGTGGGCCGTGCCTTGCCCGATCGCGATGACGCGCCGGATCGCGCCCGAGGCGAGATCCCGGCGAATCGGCTCGGGCAGCGCCTCCGAGCCAAGCGACAGCTCGGGCTGGCCGTCGACATCGATGAGCTTGCCGCGCAGCGTCTTGCGGAACGACGCCGGGGACTCGCTGATCTCCTTGAGCAGGAAGTGCGGGAACGCGCCACGGTTGATGTCGCGGGTCGTGATCTGCGCGAGCGTGACGTCGTCAGCGGTCACGGGGATCTCGGTGCCGTCGTACGCGATTCGTCGAATGCCTTCGAGCGAGCCCGCTTCGTCACCGTCGAGCACCAGGACCTGTCCGCGGCTGGCGTTGGGGTTGTCGAGGTCGGCCGGCGTCTCGCCGTCCATCCGGATGTAGCGCGCGGTCTCCTCGACCAGCCCGTAGGGCTCGCTCGCGACGATGTACGAATCCTCGGCGAGCCCGACGTACAGCGCTTGCCCACTGCCGCGCAGCGCGAGCAACAACTGGTTCGGCTCGCTGGCCGAGTTGGCGCCGATGGCCACCGACCCTTCGAAACTTGCGACGGTGCTGCGGAAGGCTTCGTCGAGGGCGACTCCCGCGCGCAGCTTTCGAGAGACGAGCGTCGGGATGACCTTGGCGTCGGTCGTGATCTCGGCGGCGATGCGCAGGCCTTCCCCGGCCTTCAGGTCAGCGAAGTTGTCGACGTCGCCGTTCAGCGCCGCGATGACGTACGGGCCGGGCCTGCCGCCGTCCTCCTCGGAATTCAAGGGGTGGGCGTTGGCCTCGGAGATGATGCCGACGCTGGCCCAGCGAGTGTGACCGAGCACGGTGACCTCAGCGGTGTCGTTCGCGACCGCGAGGTGCAGGAGCTCGTCGCCGACGATCGCCGTCCGCAGCGCGCGGGTGTTGTCGCCGAGCTCGCCGATCTCCGCAGCCGCTTTGTACACGAAGCTCAGAGCGTCACCGGCAGCGCGCACGGCGCCGCTGCGGAACAGCGGATCCTTCGCGCGTTGCTCGAGCATGGCGCGGACACCCCGGGCATCGAGATCCAAGCCGTGACCGCGAACGAGCAGGTGCAGTCCCGCAGAATCGCGACCGCGGACCTCGAGTCGGTCGAGTGCGCTCAACGCCGTCTGCACCGAAGCGAATGCTTCGACCGCGCCGCGCCCCGTCGTGCCGTTCATCAGATCCGCAACGGCCTCGGCTGTCCGCACGCGATCCTCGGCGATCGCCCATCGAAGGTCTTTTGCGCTCAGCAGTGAGGCGTTGATGCGCTCCAGCCGGTCGGTGCTGACGTTGACGGTTCCGCTGTCCAGTTGGAGATCGATGCACACGAGGACGCCGGCCAGCTGCACGCAGTGCCAGTCCACCGCCGCGCGCACATCCGGTGAGAAGAGCAGCGACTGCAGGCCGGGCACTCCGGAGAGCAGCCTGTTGGCCTCGTCGAGCGCGCTGACCGCCTGCTCGAGACGCTCCTCGAGGTTCTCGTCGACCGAACCGGATTCGAAGAGCGCGGGAAGCGGCTGAAGGAGGCCGAGCACCTCTTCGGGGGTCGGGGGCGTACGCGTCGCCCTCCGCCGGACAACGGCAATGATGCCGCACATGGTGTCGTAGTTTACGAGGCGGCCGCGGTGACGGCGGCCGCCAATCGATCGGCTACGGCTTCGGCTTGTTCTGTGGTCGGCGCTTCGACCATGACTCGCACGAGGGGCTCGGTGCCGCTGCGCCGCACGAGTACCCGCCCGTCATCGCCGAGTGCGGTCCGAGCGGCGGAGAGATCCCCGGCCAACCGGTCGTCGAGCTGAGCGACATTCGAGCCCGCACCGATCCGGACGTTGCGCATCACTTGGGGGAACCGCGTGATGGCGGCCGCGAGCTGATGCAACGAGCGCCCACTACGGACGATCACGTCGAGCAGCTGGACTCCCGTGAGCAATCCGTCACCGGTCGTCGCCACGTCCGGAAAGATCACATGGCCGGACTGCTCGCCACCGATGGAATGGTTCCCCGCCTCCAGCGCGTCGAGCACGAAGCGGTCGCCGACGGACGTCTCTTCGACGCGGATGCCCCGCTCGGTCATCGCCCGCCGGAAGCCGAAGTTGCTCATCACGGTGACGACGACGGTGTCATTTCGCAGCTTGCCGCGTTCGTGAAGATCGAGCGCGCAGACGCCGATGATCTGATCGCCGTCCACCAGCGAGCCCTCGCTGTCGACGGCCAGCACCCGATCAGCATCGCCGTCGAACGCGAGACCGACGTCGGCGCGGTGGTCGAGCACTGCCTGTTGGAGATCGTCGGGGTGGGTCGAGCCGCAGGCCTCGTTGATGTTCGTCCCGTTGGGGTCGGCATGGATCACGGTCACGTCGATGCCGAGCCGGCGGAGCACGTGGGGAGCAATCGTGACAGCCGAGCCGTTGGCGCAGTCGATGACGACGCGCAGGCGCGACAGATCACGGCCCTCGAGCGAATCCACGATCGAATCGGCGTAGCCGAGCAAGTGCTCCGGCGACGCGACGATGGTGCCGACAGCGTCACCCGTCGGCGCAGTGGCGGTGCCGTTGCCGCCGTGCACGGCGTCGAGCTCGGCTTCGAGCGCGGCCTCGACGTCGTCTCGCAGCTTGCGACCCTCGCTCGTGAACAGCTTGATGCCGTTGTCGGGGTAGCGGTTGTGCGAGGCGGAGATCATGGCTCCGGCCATGCCCTCGTGCGCGGCCGTCCACGCCACGACGGGAGTGGGCACGACGCCGAGCGTGTGGACGCACGCTCCTTCGGCCGCGAGGCCAGCTGCGAGCGCGGCCTCGATCAACGGGCCAGAGATGCGGGTGTCGCGGCCGATGACGAAGTGATCGCTGTTCAGGACGCGCGCGGCCGCGCGGCCGAACGCCACGACGAGCTCAGGCGTGAGATCGAGGTTGGCAACCCCTCGAACGCCGTCGGTCCCAAAGCGAAGCGTCAAGCGACACCTCCGCGATGGCTGAGCCTCGTCACGAATGTCCTCCGCCGGTGGGGGTGCTCGCCGAAGGCGGGCCATCGACTCGTCGTCGAACCGCTGGTTCGGCGGCGGAACTCAACGTTTTGAGTACTGCGGAGCCTTCCTGGCCTTCTTGAGGCCGTACTTCTTCGACTCCTTCTCGCGGGCGTCGCGGGTGAGGAAGCCGGACTTCTTGAGCGTGGCCCTCGCCTCTTCGTCGAGCTCGACGAGCGCCCGGGCGATACCGAGACGCAGCGCGCCGGCCTGACCGGTGATGCCACCCCCGGCGATCGTGGCGAACACGTCGTACGTGTCGGCGGTCTCGCACACGCGCAGGGGCTCAGCGAGCAGCTGACGGTGCGTGGGGTTGGGGAAGTAGTCGGTCAGCTCGCGGCCGTTGATCGTGATCGTGCCGTTACCGGGGCGCAGCCACACGCGCGCGACCGCACCCTTACGGCGACCGGTGGTCATCACGAGCGGGGCGTTCTTCACGGTGGCGGGAGGCTTCGGCAAGGTCAGTCACATCCTCAAGTACGGCGGGCGTGCTCGATGGCGAGCGGTTGGGGGTTCTGGGCGGAGTGCGGATGGTTCGGGCCGGTGTACACCTTCAGCTTCTTCAGCATCTGGCGACCCAGCCGGTTCTTCGGGAGCATCCCGCGCACGGACTTGCGCACGGCATCGGTCGGCTTGACCTCGAGCAGGTTGGCGTAGGTCTGCGTCCGCAGCCCGCCGGGATACCCGGAGTGCCGGTACACCATCTTCTTCTCGGCCTTGCCCGCGGTGAGCACGATCTTGTCGGCGTTCACGATGATGACGTGATCGCCCGTGTCGCAGTGAGGGGCGTAGATCGGCTTGTGCTTGCCCCGCAGGATGCTGGCCACCTCGGTCGCGACGCGGCCGAGCACGAGACCTTCGGCATCGACGACGTGCCAGGCGCGTGTGATGTCAGCTGGCTTCGGGGTGAACGTGGGCACGCGGAGCTTCCTCTTGCGATCCGGGGGGACGGAAGATGCTACGGGGCCGCTGCCGCGATCGGCAAGCGGCTGCCGCCCGTTTCCACGGGGACGGGATGGCGGCGCCGGAGGGCCGCGAGACAAACGATCCCGCTGATGGCGGCGGCCACGGCGCCCATCATGAGCGACCACCGGGTGCCGTACTGCTCGGCCAGCCAGCCGGAGAGCGGGCCGCCGATCGGGGTCGAGCCGAGGAAGAGGATGGAGTACAGCGCCATCACCCGAC
>JBEEFX010000180.1:0-9090 GCA_041166365.1 Acidimicrobiaceae bacterium | reverse complement strand
TCTCGCGAACCTGCGCACCCTGGCCGTCGCCGACGGCAAGGACTACGTCCTCAACGGGCAGAAGATCTGGATCTCGACCGCCCACATCGCCAAGTGGGGCCTCTTCCTCGTGCGCACCGACCCGACGGCCATCGAACGCGGCGTGAAGCACGAAGGCATCACCGCGCTGATCGTCGACATGGAGGCCGAGGGCATCGAGTGCCGACCGATCCGCGACGTCACCGGCGAAGAGATGTTCAACGAGGTCTTCTTCACCGATGCTCGTGTGCCGGTGAAGTACCGCCTCGGCGACGAAGGCGCGGGCTGGCAGGTGGCGATGGGCACCCTCGGCCACGAGCGCGTCGGCACGGCCGGTCTGGCCATCACGATGAAGGCCGATCTCGAGTCGATGGTGTCACTCGCACGCGCCGTGAACCCTGATGCGCTGCGCGATCCCGGATTGCGCGAGCGCATCGCGCGCGCCCACACCGACATCGAGTACACGCGACTGTTGAACTACCGCGCGCTCTCGAAGATCCTCAAAGGCGAGCCGAACTGGCCCGAGGTGCCGCTCGCCAAGCTCCAGTGGAGCCATCTAGCGCAGACGCTCGCCGACCTGGCCTGCGATCTCCTCGGACCGTCGGCCGTCCTGGCCAAGGGCGGTCCCGACGCAATCGACGGCGGCGCCTGGAACCGCCTCTACGTGTTCCAGCGCTACACCTCGATCGGCGCGGGAACGACCGAGGTGCAGAAGAACATCATCAGCGAAAAGGCGATCAAGCTCCCGCGAAGGTGAAGCGCCTGCATCTTGTGAGCCGGAGAAGCGCCATCAGCAACTGACCGGACGCCATTGCGGTGATGAGACGTAATTGCGTTTTGTCGCGCGTTGGAGCGACAACCGAAGTACGGCACCACGTTCTCGGCGGAGCTCGTCGGCGACACCGGGCGCTGAAGCCGCGTTGTCGCTCCGACGTGAGACAAAACGTCTACACGTCACGGCTCGTGGCGAGCTCACCGACGGTCGTCGATCCTGCGCAAAAACACCTCGCGCCGCGCCCCACCACGGCGCGGCGCGAGGTCCGACTGCTGGCTCGACAGGAAGCTCAGTCGGATCAGAGAGTCGGCGTGATGACCTGGCAGTTGTGGCTGTGCGCCGGGTTGCCCTGGCCGACGCCGTTGTTGGCGTCGCATTCGTAGCCGTGGTTGTTGTCATCGACCGTCTGGCCCTTGGGGGCCTTGGTGTCGCCGTTGCCCACGGAGCCGACAGGAGGCGGGCCCTGTGCGCTGGCCACGCCGGCCAGACCGCACGAGGCGATGGCGATCGTCGTGGCGGCAACGGCGAGACGGGCGCTCTTCCGAACAGTCTTCATCGCTTCCTCCGTGTGGGACCGAAGCGAGGCCGGTTTCACTGAAGCTCGGCCCGGGCGCAGTGACCAGTTCAGCCCGGGTGTCGTCGCTTCCTCGCAGTGCTTGGGCCCAATGAGTACCGACCGCGGAGTGTGATTACAAGAGCACGGAGCGGAATGAGGCGAACGACCTAGGCGATGCCGGACAGGAGGGCCGAGACGGCCGCCGAATAGGGTCCCCGTAGGACCGCAGCGGTCGGCGTTGGGGGGATGGATGCGAGGTTCGGCGAGGGCGAAGCGGCGCGTCACCGTCGTCGTGCTGCTCGCGGCCGCGCTGCTCGTGGCGCTCGGGAGCACGCCGACGCGAGCGACGTCCGGCCGGTTCCCCTCGAGCGATCCGGATCCGCGCGTCGGGACACCGGATGATCCGGAGTTCGACTGCGCGGAGTCGGATGACGAGGACAGCGCCACCGTCGATCCGTGCGCCAACGTGTTCGACGAGCAACAGAACCTTTTCGGCTTCGCGCCGTCATCGACCAAGGACACCGCGAAGTACCTCGCGGGACCGAACGCCGGCAGCGGGCAGATCTCGGGTGTCTCGGCCGACAAGGCCTGGAAGCTCACGACAGGCACGCCCGACGTCGCGGTGGCCATCGTCGACACCGGCATCCGGTGGAACGCCGAACAGCTGCGCACCAAGATCCACCTGAAGTCAGAGGAGCTGCCGGTGCCGTTTGCCAGCTCGTCGTTCGACAAGAACGGCGACGGCGCCTTCAACGTCGACGACTACGCCGGCGATCCCCGTGTCAGCGATGCGAACAACAACACGCTGCTCGACGGCGAAGATCTGATCGCCGCCTTCTCCGACGGCGTCGACGACGATGGGAACGGCTACATCGACGACATCGCCGGATGGGACTTCTTCGACAACGACAACAATCCCTCGGACACCTCGAGCTACTCGGCCGCCCACAACCACGGCACCGGTCGTGCCACAGATGCGGTCGAATCCACCGACGACGAGAGCGGCGGCGCGGGGATGTGCCCTCGGTGCTCGATCATGCCCCTGCGCCTGTGGGACTCCTTCGTCGTCATCGGCGACCAGTACGGCATGGCGGCCACGTACGCGGCGGACAACGGAGCGGCTTCACTCGTCGCCGCGCTCGGCGTGTTGCAGAACAGCAAGACCGCGAAGGCGGCCACGCACTACGCGGCGAAGAAGGGTGTCGCGCTGATGGAGGTCTCGAGCGACCTCAACACCGCCAACCACAACTACCCGACGAACTACGACGACGCGGTGTTCATCAACGGCTGTGTTGCCGATGTGCACGGTCTCGCGTCTGACTTCGGCGCCCTATCGACGTTCATGGGCGAATTCGGCTTCAAGTCGCAGGTCAATGTGAGCACGTGGTTCCGAAACTCGAACCTCACGCAATACGGAGGACACGCGCACGTCTGCTTCGAGGCGGTGACCGGGAGCGTCGCCACCGGTCAGGCCGGAGGCGCGGCCGGACTGCTTGTTTCGCGCGGCCGCGAGCTCGCAAGTTCGATCGGTGGCCCGCTCACGTCGAACGAGATCAAGCAGCTGCTCACGATGACCGCTGAGGACGTCCTGCCCGAGAACACCCTCGGAGCGGGAACCCCCGATCCGGCACAGGTCGGGTGGGACCAGCACTTCGGCTACGGCCGGGCAGACATGGGCGCGGCGGTGGCCCGCGTCGCTCCGGGCACGATCCCGCCGGAGGCGTCGATCGACGGGCCGTCGTGGTGGGCGATGCTCGACCCGGTCGCCACCCCGTCGATCCCCCTCCACGCTCACGTGAGCGCGGCGCGGTCGTCCGGCTACACGTGGCAGCTGCAATGGGCGCCGGGGCTCGAGCCGCTCGATGGCGCGTTCGCCACCTTCGCGAGCGGTACCGGCACCTCGCCCGTGGACGCCAACCTGGCCTCGCTGCCGATGGGCACGATCGCCGCCGCACTGCCCGGCTCGGCGAGCGGCACTCCTCCGGCGGATCCCAATCAGTACACGTTCACCGTGCGTCTCGTCGTCAACGACGCGGCGAACAACCGCGGCGAGGATCGCAAGGTGTTCTTCGCCTTCCACGATCCGACGTTGCATGCCGGCTGGCCGAGGTTCGTGGACTCCGGTGGCGAGCAGTCGCCGGTGCTCTACGACATGAACGGTGACGGGACGCTCGAGATCGTCGAGGCCAACAGCTCCGGCGAGCTCACCGTGACGCAAGCGGACGGCACGGCCCTGCCGTCGTTCAACGACGGCCATCCGTGGCTCTTGCCGCCGACCTACAACGCCCATCTCGGAGCACCGGCGTTCGCGTCCGGCGCGGTGCCTCCACCGACGAGCGGCTTCCGGTCGCCCGTGGTGCACGACATCGACGGCGACCTCTTGCCCGACATCGTCGTGAACGCCGTCGACGGTCGCGTGTTCGTGCTCGACAGCACCGGACACGTGAAGCCGGGGTTCCCGGTGTCGGTCGACGCTGCATTGTCGGCCGTCGCCATCCGTAGCGAGTCGAACCACGTGAAGCGGGGCTTCCTCGCGTCGCCGACCGTCGCCGACCTCGACGGCGACGGCACGATCGAGATCATCGCCGCCGCGCTCGACGGTCACCTGTACGTGTGGGAACCGAATGGCGCGCCGCGCAGTGGCTTTCCGGTGAAGCTCGTCGAGCCCGCCGCCGAGACGTTCAGCGGCGGCGAGTTGATCTCGACGCCGGCGGTCGGCGATCTCAACGGCGATGGCAAGCTCGAGATCGTCGAGGAGTCGAGCGAGGTCTACGGCGAGGGCGCCAGCGTGCCATCGGGCAGCGACGACCTGCAGAAGGCGTTCGAACGATTCGCGGAACACGGCGTGACGGGAGTCCTCGGCGACGCGTCCGGCCGCATCTATGCCGTCGACGCGAACGGCGCGTACCTGCCGGGCTGGCCGCAACCCATCGACGCGCTCCTGCCGGACATCCTTCCGTTCGTCGCTCCGGCGATGACGGTCGCCATCGGCGACCTGGACCACGACGGCAAGGACGAGGTCGTCGCGGGCATCGTGAGCGGCGAGCAACGCGTCTTCGACGGCGCGGGCAACGACCTGTACCACTTCAAGGAGCAAGGCCCCGTGAACGGCGGGCACAGCGGCGAGCTGCAACACGCCAACCTGGCGGAGTACCCGGTGCTCGCGGATCTCGACGGCGACGGCAAGCTCGACATGGCGAAGGGCGGTGCCACCCTGAACACCGCCGTCAACCTGCTGATCGTCGGTCAGAACCTGCCGTACGACCATCTCATCCAGGCGTGGGACGCGACCACCGGAGACTTCAAACCCGGTTACCCGCGACCGATCGACGACTTCACGATCCTGTCCACGCCGGCGATCGCGGACGTCGGTGGCGCGGCCGGTCAGGAGATCGTCGCCGGCAGCGGCCTGTACCTCCTGCACGCCTTCGGCGCCCTGGGCCAGGAGACACCGGGTTTCCCCAAGCTCACCGGCGGATGGATCAACGCGGTGCCGGCCATCGGCGACGTCGACGGCGACGGCAAGCTCGAGATCGTGGGCGAGACGCGAGAGGGCTGGCGGTTCATGTGGGACCTCGAAGCGCCTGCCTCGCCGACCGCGATCACGCAATGGCCGACCGACGGCCACGACGAGTGCCACACGAATCGGTACGGCACGGACTGCCGGCCGCCGACACCGGTACGCAACCTCGAGATCGAAGGACAGCAGGTGACGTTCGCACCGACGGGCGACGACTGGCTGTCGGGAACGGCGTCCGCATACGAGGTCCGCGCGTCCGCCTCTGCGATCACCACCTTTGCTGACTGGCAGGAGGCGACACCGGTCGCAACCCTCGACGCGCCGGGCTCGGTGACCATGCCGGCGGGGACGACGTTCGTTGCCGTGGTGGCCGTCGACGACGCCGGGAACCGTTCGATGATCGCTTCGGCGAACGAGCAGCCGAGGGCGATCGACGCCCCGCCCGCCGCGGCTGCTGCGCCGCCGGCGGGCCCGCTGGCGCGGACGGGAGGGAGCGAGCCGTTGCTGATCCTCGCACTCGTGATGGTGGTCGCGCTCGTCGTGCGCCGACGGGCGCTCGGATGAGGCTCGGACTCATCACGCCGGTGCTGACGCTCAACCCGCGCGTGCACAACTCGTGGGAGGAGACCGCGCCATTCTCCGCTGTCGTCGAGATCGCCGAGGCGGCCGACCGGCTCGGCTACCACCACCTCACGTGCAGCGAGCATGTCGCCGTGCCCGCGGGTGAGATCGCCGCTCGGCGCGGTTCGAGGTACTACGACCCACTGGCAACATTCGGCTACCTCGCGGCGCGCACGACGCAGATCCGCTTCGAGACGCATGTGCTCGTGCTCGGCTATCACCATCCCTTCGAGATCGCCAAGCGGTACGGGACGCTCGATGCCATCGCCGGGGGACGGCTCATCCTCGGTGTCGGCGTCGGCTCGCTCGAGGAGGAGTTCGCATTGCTCGGCGCCGCGTTCGCCGATCGCGGCGAGCGCGGCGACGAGTCGCTGCGCGAGCTCCGCCGCGTCATGGGTGCACGCGAGGTGGACGGCTTCATCATCGATCCGCACGCCGTTCAGGAGCGGGTGCCGATCTGGATCGGCGGTCGCACGTTCCGGTCGTTGCGCCGCGCCGTCGAGCTCGCCGATGGCTGGTGTCCGTTCGGCCTGAAGGCCGACATCATCGCGGCGATGATCACGCGCGCCGGCCCGCTGCCGGACGGATTCGAAGTCGTGCTCTTTCCCGAGCCGATGCCCGACCCGGTCGGAGACCCAGCCCGCGCCCGTCAGGTGATCGAGCCCTACGTCGAGGCGGGCGCGACGATCCTCAACCTGCGACTCCGCAGCGACTCGCTCCCCCACTGCCTCGAGCAACTCGAAGGCGCTATGTCAGCCTTTCGATGACGGTGGCGTTGGCCATGCCGCCGCCTTCGCACATCGTCTGGAAGCCGTAGCGGCCGCCTGTGGCCTCGAGCTGGTTGAGCAAGGTGGTCATGAGGCGCACACCGCTCGCTCCGAGCGGATGTCCGATGGCGATGGCGCCACCGCGCGCGTTGTAGCGCAGCGGATCAGGGACGAACTCGCGCGCCCACATCAGTGCGATGGCGGCGAACGCCTCGTTGCACTCGATGGCGTCGAAGTCGTCGATCGTCATGCCGGAACGCGCGAGCAGCTTGCGCGTTGCCGGATTCGGAGCGGACAGGACCAGCACCGCGTCGTCGCCGGACACCACCATGTGACGGAACACTGCTCGCACCGGCAGGCCGAGCTTCTCCGCCGTGGCGCGGTCGGCGATGAGCATCGCCGCGGAGCCGTCGGACATCTGTGATGCGTTCCCCGCGGTGATGTCCAGCGCCAGCGTCGGATCCCACGATGCCGCCGAGGGCAGCGCGCCGAGCGACTCCATCGTGCCGCCGCGCCGGATTCCTTCGTCGGCTTGCAGCAGCTCACCGGTCTCGCGTCCCTCGGCGTCCTTCATCGGAACCGGTACGAGCTCGGTCCGCACCGCACCCGAGTCGAGGTTCGCCGCCGCGCGTCGATGCGACTCGAGCGCGAACTCGTCCATGTCCTCACGGCTGATCTTGAACCGCTCGGCCAGGATCTGCGCGACCTCGAACTGCGTCTTGAGCTGGCCGTCGCACGCCGCCATGAAGTCCGGGGAAAATGGCCCGAGGCCGCCGGCCGCGTTCGAGCCCATCGGTGCACGCGTCATCGACTCCGTGCCGCACGCGATCGCGATGTCGTAGCAACCCGACATGACCCCTTGCGCAGCGAAGTGCATTGCTTGCTGCGACGAGCCGCATTGCCGGTCGACCGACGTGCACGGCACCGACTGTGGGAAGCCGGCTGCCACCCACGCGTTGCGGGTGACGTTGCACCCCTGCTCGCCCACCTGCGTCACACAGCCGCCGATCACGTCGTCGACTCGTTCCGGATCGAGACCCGTGCGCTCGACGAGCTGCTGCAACGTGAACGCCAGGAGGTCGCTCGGGTGCCATCCCGCCAGCGCGCCCTTCCGCTTGCCGATCGGTGTGCGCACCGTGTCGACGATCACGGCCTCGCGGATCTCCATTGCGTTCGCTCCCAAGGGTTCCCTGACGTTCGTGTCAGCTTACGATCCCGGTATGGATCGGGCCGACTTGGAGCTGGTGGCGGCCATCGCCCGAGCGGGATCGCTCACGGGCGCGGCTCGCGAGCTGCACATCGCCCAACCACCCTTGAGCCGGCGCCTGCAACAGCTCGAACGCGAGGTTGGCGCCGCGCTCTTCTTGCGCGGCCGTCACGGCGCGACGCCGACCGCCGTCGGCCGGTCGCTGATCGAAGGAGCGGATGTCGCGCTCGCCGCCATCCACCGGGCGGAGCAGGACGTGCTCGACGCCGCCGCGGGACGCGCCGGGCGCCTGCGCGTCGGTGTGACGCCGACGCTCGGAGCCACGTTGCTGCCTGGCGTGCTCGCCGCGTTCCGCCGCTCGCATCCGGGGGTTCGCCTCGACCTCACGTCGAGTGGCGACTCGGCGCGGCTGCGGCAGCAGGCGGCCGCGGGCGACATCGACATCGCGGTAGCGGCGGTGGCGCCTCGTCCCGAGGCGAACGCGACGGTCGCGCTGACCGGCGAACAGCGCTTCGTCCTCATCGCGCCAACCGAACTTCGACTCGGCAAGGCCGTGCAGCGCAGAGCGCTCATCGGCGTCCCCGTCGTCGCACTGACTGCCGGCGAGGGCCTCCGAGAGCAGCTCGATCATGTCTTCGCTGAGCTGGGTGCGGAGCCGACCATCGCGATCGAGACGTCGGAGCGCGAGATGCTCGTGCCGTTCGTCGCCGCCGGCCTTGGGGTGGCGCTCGTGCCGGACGGATTTGCGCGGGCCCGGCCGGCCAAGGGGCTTGCGATGCACGACCTCGATCCGCCGCTACGCCGTCCGATCGGCGCGATCGTCGCCACCGGTGAGGTCTCGGCGCTCGTGCGAGCATTCCTCGACGCGCTCGTCGAGGAGACCGATCTCGTCAGATCGCGGCCAGCTCCGCGGCGCCGTACACGACGGCCAGCAACGTGAAGAACAGCCCCATCAGCAGTCGCAGGCGTACCTCGGAGCCCCCGATGGTGAGCTTCGCTCCGACTTGCGCGCCAGGGACCACGCCGACCGTGAGCAGGAGAGCGAACGTCCAGTTGATGTGACCGAGCAGCGCATGCGTCGCCATCGCCGGCACGGAGAACATCGCAACCGCGACGAGACTCGTGGCGACCGCGCGCTTCGGCGACATGCGCAATGCCATCGTGTAGGCCGGCATCAGCAACAGTCCGCCACCGACGCCCAGCAGGCCCGCCAGCAGGCCGGCGGCCGCGCCGATCAGTCCGACCGTGACCGTCGGAGCGTTCGTGCGCTCGCACGGCTCGGAGTCGAACCCGGACTCGGGCGCACACGACGACTCGTCGAGCACGACACCCCCGGCCGCCACCGCGACGAGCTCGGCGACCGGCGCGGAAACGCGGGCGGACGCCGGCGCGGCGACGTGGTCGCGCATGTTGCGCACCCCCGTGTACAGAAGCAGCCCGGCGGTGAGGAGCATCAGGTAGTGCGCGTCGATGCGGTCGGAGAGCTCCGCGCCGGCGACGGCGAACCCCGAGCCGAGCAGTCCGCTCGGCAGGGCGACGTGCCAGTCGACCAGCCCCTCCCGGCTGTAGCGCCACGCGCCGGAAAGCGCGCCCGGGAGTACCGCAGGGAGCGTGCTGCCGACGGCT
>JBEEFX010000179.1:0-20313 GCA_041166365.1 Acidimicrobiaceae bacterium | reverse complement strand
CCAACTCGACGAGATCGCCCCGCTCAGGACGGCGACGTTCGACGTGGTGACAGCGCTGCACGTGCTCGAACACGTCGACGAACCTCACGAGTTCATGGCCTCGCTGGCCGAGCACTCCGCCGGCGGCGGCCTCGTGGTCGTCGAGGTCCCCAACGGCGCATCCACTGTCCTGCGCGTCGCCGACGCCTATCACCGCGTGCGCGGCCGTCGGTGGTCGACCCGGGTCTCCCCCCTGCATCCGCCTTTCCACCGGTACGCCCACACGGAGCGCTCGTTGCGTCGGGTCATCGAAGGGGCCGGACTCCGCATCCTCGAGTTGCACACGCTGAGTGGGCTCGGACGCGATCGGGTGAGGCCGCCGGGACGCAGCCGAGCCGAGTGGACGTTGCGCCGAACGGCTGCCAGAGGGCTCGACCTGCTCGGCAACCGCGAGTTCCTCTTCGTCATCGCCCGTACCGCGGAATGATCAGTCGAGCGAGCGTGCGGGTCGCGTTGCTCGGCGCGTCATTTGCGTTTGCAGCGCGCGCGGTTGCGGAGCGCCGCGCACTCCGCGACGCGCTGGTCGATGCGGTGGGACCGCTGCCCATCGAGACTGACGCGCAACTTCTCCGGCTTCACTCGACGCTGCGCGCCGGCATCGACCCTCGGGCCATCGACAAGCAGGCCCGCCGTCCACTGCTGCGGAGCCGGGCGGTCGACGTCTGGCGATCCGGCGCGGGCCTGTGCGGTGAGAACGCCCGCCTGGCAATAACCTTCCTCGACCTTGGAGGTGTGCGGGGAAATCGGTTGTACCTCCGCGGCGAACGTTGGGACCACTGCATGGCCGAGATCCTCTGGCGCGGCCAGTGGGTCGCCTTCGACGGGCACGACGACGAGACGTTGCGCATGACGGACGAGCAGGTCGGCCGACTTCCCTCGACGGACCTCCGCTCGTTCCCCAACCGGGCGCCCCGAAACCCGTGGCGGAGGGCAGTTCGATTCAAGCCGCTGCTGGCCGCTGCGCCATCGGTGCTCGACGCGGCTCGCCCACCCCGAACGGTGGTACGGATGGCCGAGTCGCCCGATGCCCTCCGTGCCCTTGTGTTCCTGGTTGCCGCCGCCATCGTCACCGCCGTCGAGGATGACTGATGCGACGGATCCGAACCCTGCTCGCTCTGCTCGACAGAGAGAGCGCGCGGCGCCTGACGCTCACCGTTCCGGTCTCGGTGTTCCTGGCGGCCCTCGAGTCGCTCGGACTGGTGCTCCTCTTTCCCATCGTCTCCGCGCTCGCGAACCCCAGCTCCCTCCATGGCGGCGGGTTGATCGGCCGGGTGTACGACCTCAGCGGTGTCACCACGACGAACGGGTTCGTCGCGAGAGCCGGTGTGCTGGTGCTGGCGCTGCTGGTGCTGCGCGTCACGCTGCAGGTCGCGTTTCTGCATTGGCAGTCAGGCGTGTTGGCCACCGCCGATGCCCGCCTCACCTCGCGCCTGTTCACCGAATACCTGTCGAAAGACGTCACGTTCCATGGCCGACGAAACTCGGCTGAGCTCGTGTACATCGTTCGGAAGGTGACACCGAACGCCATCTGGAACTCGATGCTTCCGGCCGTGAGCCTCGTCACCGACACGTTCGTGCTGCTGGCTCTCGTCGTCACCCTCCTCGCCGTCGATCCCGCCGGAGCCGTATCGGCCGCGGCGGTGCTCACCGCGGCCGGGCTCCTCTATCTCGGCCTGATCTCCAGGCGGTACCGCCGCTTCAGCACGCTGGTTCTCGAAGTCGAGAGCGGTGAGCAGCGCCTGCTACAGGAGGGCCTGCTCGGCATCAAGGTGTTGAAGGTGCTCGGCCGCGTGCAGGGGGTCGCAGACACGTTCCAGCGGACCAGGCAGGAGACCGCGTTGTACGAGCGGCGCGTGAGGTTCGGCGGCCAGCTGCCCCGCTTCTTCCTCGAAGTCGCGCTCATGTCAGCGTTGGCGGTGATCATCGCCATCACGTTGTTCCGCAGCGAAGGACCGGAAGCCGTTGCCTCCCTCGGGCTGCTCGCAGCAGGAGGATTCCGGATGGTCCCCGCCTTCCAGCGGGTGCTCACGGGCATCAACACCATGCACACGGCCGAGCCGTTCGTGGACCGGATGATCGGAGAGTTCGAGCTGCTGCGGGCCCAAGCTCCCGACCCGGGCGACACGGTGGCGGACCCCGTCCAGTTCGACGGTGCGATGGAACTCCGCGGCCTGTGGTTCACCTATCCAGAACGAGGCCAACCTGCCCTGGCCGATGTCGAATTGACGATCCACAAGGGTGAGTTCGTCGGCGTGGTGGGCCCGAGTGGCGCGGGGAAGTCGACGCTCGCCGACATCCTCCTCGGGCTGCTCACCCCGAGCAGTGGAACGTTCGCGGTCGACGGCGAACCCATCGCCGGCGAGAGAATCGCGGGCTGGCGGCGCATCGTCGGCTACGTGCCGCAGGAGACGTTCATCTTCGACGACACCCTTCGCGCCAACATCGCTCTCGGCCTCTCACCCGAAGTCGTCGACGAGAAGCGTCTCCATGATGCGATCGTTGCCGCGCGACTCGACGAGGTCGTCGCAGAACTTCCCGACGGAATCGAGAGCGTGCTCGGTGAGAGTGGCTCCCGTCTGTCGGGCGGACAGCGCCAGCGCGTCGGCTTGGCCCGCGCTCTCTACGACAAGCCCCAGGTGCTCGTCCTCGACGAAGCCACTTCGTCCCTCGACGGGGTCACCGAAGCCGCGATCGCCGACACCATCGAAGAATTGACGCAGTCGGTCACAGTGATCGTGATCGCCCACCGGTTGTCGACGGTGAAGCGCTGCGACCGGCTCGTGCACCTCGACGGCGGGCGTGTTCTGTCCATCGGTACCTTCGCCGAACTGATTCGCTCCGACCCGCGCTTCCGGGCACAAGCAACGGCTGCCGGAGTGCCGGGGGTCGACAACTCGGAGGAGGCCGGATGACCGATCTCGTCCTCGGTCTTCACCTCGGCCACGACGCCACTGCGACGTTGATCGACGGCAACCGGATCGTTTGCGCAATCGCCGAGGAGCGCTTGTCGCGCCGCAAGTTCCACGTGGGGTTCCCGCACCGCGCCGTCGAGCGAGCGCTGGCCGAGGCCAACGTCAAGCCGGTCGATGTCGCCGCTGTCGGCCTGTCGACGCGGCGGTCGATGCACCCGCACCACCCGGAGCACGTGTCGGCGATCTTCGCCGTCGAGGCGAGCGAGACCCCCGAACGATCCTTGTTCGGCACCGTCAACCGGATCGCGACGACCAAGGCACGAAGCCTGCTCGTGGCGGACGAAGCCCTCGACCAGCGGGCGATCTCCTTCTCACGGGACCGCACCGCTGAGCATCTCCGCAACATCGGATTCACGACCGACACCATCCTCGGCTTCTCGCACCACCACGCGCACGCGGCAAGCGCCTACTACACGGCCGGCGTGGAGCGGGCCGCGATGTTCACCCTCGACGGACAGGGTGACCGGCTGTGCGCCTCGGTGAGTCTCGGCTGCGATGGTCGGATCGAACCGGTCATGGAAATTCCTGACGACACCTCCCCAGGGCTCTTCTACGCCATGGTGACAAAGTTCCTCGGGTTCAAACCCAACCAACACGAGGGAAAGATCACCGGACTCGCCGCGTACGGCACCACCCGGCTCGTGGAGGACATGTCGGTGCTCCTGAGCTACGACGCCGCTCGAGGCTGCTTCGCCCACGGGCTCGATGTCGCCACCGGTTTCGCGAGCAAGCTCAAGACCTTGCGGCGCCTGCGCGCTGGCACGAACGAGCACATGCCTTACATGAACCTGGTCTTCGAATGGCTGGCGGACAACTACGACCCGAAGGCCGATGCCGAAGACGTCGCGGCGGGAGCCCAGCACGTGCTCGAACGGGTGACCAACGAGTGGATCACCGACGCCATCGCCAGGCTCGACGAACGTCCCGAGACCATGCTGCTCGCCGGCGGCGTGTTCGCCAACGTCCGGCTCAACCAACTCGTGGCCGAACAGCACGGGGCCAGTGAGGTGCACATCCACCAGAACATGGGAGACGGAGGCTTGGCGACCGGCGCGGCGTACCTGGCCCAGGCGAGCCGGCACGACGTCCGTCCCGTTGACCATCCGACCGTGTACTTCGGTCCGGCCTACGGGGCCGACGCAATGCGCTCCGCCCTCGAAGAGGCAGACGTGACCTACCGCGAGCCCGACGACCTCGTCGGCGAGATCGCCACGTTGCTCCATGCGGGGCAACTCGTCGCCCGTTATGCCGGCGGAATGGAGTACGGACCGCGAGCCCTGGGCAACCGCTCGATACTCGCCGCACCGAACGATCGAAAGATCAACGACTGGTTGAACGAGAGGCTCGGGCGCACCGAGTTCATGCCGTTCGCGCCCGCCGTGCTCGATGGCCACGCGGCGGATCTCCTCGTGGGCTACAACGCGTCGGCAACCGTTCGGGCCTCCAGGTTCATGACCGTCACGTACGACGTGGTACCCGAGTGGCACGACCGCCTCGAAGCCGTCGTCCACGTCGACGGAACCGCGCGCCCGCAGGTCGTGCGGCGGCAGGACAATCCGAGCTACTACGACATCATCGACGCGTACTTCGCCCTGAGTGGGATCCCGGCGATCATCAACACGAGCTTCAACATGCACGAAGAGCCGATCGTCGAATCACCGGCCGACGCCATCCGGGCCTTCAAAGCCGGACACCTCGACCACCTGGCGTTGGGCCCGTTCCTCTGCAGCGCCGCCGACCTCTGACCGTGCCGCGACCTGCCCGCCTCGAGATCCTCCTCGTCGCGTACCACTTCCCTCCGCTCGCGGGAATGGCCAGCAATCGCGCGGCCCGATTCGTGAACGACTTGGTCGAAAGGGATCACCGCGTCACGGTCGTGACCGGGTCGGGCGATCCGCCGCTCGAGGGGCCATGCATTGCCATCCACGATGACGTCAACGTCGTGCGGGCCGGCCGTCGTCAATTGAGCGGCGGGATCCGGGCCATGCGGTCGCGGCTACCGACCGGCGTCGGCGGCGCGGGCGACGGCGGCGGTGCGCCCCGTCAGCAGCACCTTCGACGATGGGTGCGCGACTGGGTGTACGTGCCCGACGCGCAGATCGCCTGGCTACCGGCTGCATATCGAGTGGCGAAGGCCGAGCTCGAGCTGCTGAATGATCCCGTGCTGTGGACGACGTCGGTGCCGTACACCTGCCACCTCGTAGGTGCCGCGCTCCAGCGACGTACCGGCGTGCGCTGGGCCGCCGAGTTCCGCGATCCGTGGGCGCGCGCGCAACTCGCCGCATTGCGGTCTCCGCGCCGCCTGGCCGTCGACCGGCTGCTCGAGCGGAACGTCATGGCCCGGCCGGACAGGCTCATCTTCACGACGCCCGAGACCGCCGAACTGTTCGCCGACGATCACGGTGACTGGGTGCTCGACCGCGCCAGCGTCGTGCCGAACGCGTGGCGGCGGGCCGACGCCATCGCACCGAACCCACCCGAACGCGACGCACCCTTGCGGTTCGCCTACGCCGGCTCCCTGAACGATGTCCAGGACGCGGCGCCGCTCGTGGAGGCGATCGAACGCGTGGCCGGCGACAACGGCAGTGTCGTGCTCCATGTCGCAGGTGCGAAGGCCGGATGGCCGCCGAGCCGCGCGGTCGTGCACCACGGCACCCTCCCGCCTGCGGCCGTGCCCGAGTTCCTGTCGACGGCTTCGGTCGTCGTTCTGCTCGCCCCGGGGCCGGGGTACCGAGCGCTCCTCCTCGGCAAAGTGATGGACTGGCTCGGCAGCCGACAGCCCTGCCTCGCCATCGTCGACGCCGACGGCGCGATGGCCCGACTCGTCGAGCAGTCCGGCGGCGGCGTCGTCTGCCCGAGCAACCTGAGCAACGACATCGAGAACAGCATCCGCGATCTCCTGGGCGCTCACCGCTCCGGCACGCTCGGGAGGCTCCGGCCCGACCCCGTCGTCGCAGACCGATTCGAGCAATCGAGCACGACCGAGCGGCTGATCGATGTGCTGTACGAGACCGGGGCAACCACATGAGCGCGGTGAACCGGCGCGCCCGATTCCGTCTTCGTGAGCGGGGGTGGTACGTGGTCATGCGCGTCGCCCTCGCTGCCGGCGAACTCGTCACGCGCCTTCTCGTGATCATCGCGCCGCTGATTCCCACACCACGCGACCGGGATCTCGCGATCTACCTGTTCAACCCCCTCGAGAGCGACGGTCACTACCGACGGTTCAAGGTGTTCTTTCCACTGCTCGAAAAAGACGGTGTCGACTTCGAGCTCTTCCATGTGTTGAAGGACCCGTCGGCCATGGCAACGCTCGACGGCCCGCCCGCCCCGAGATATCGCATGTTCGCTCGCGTGTATTGGCAACGCTTGTTCCAGGTGATCAAGGCGAGGCGGTTCAAGCAGGTGCTCATTCAGCGGAACCTGTTTCCCTCCTATCCCGACAAGAAGTTCCCCCACCTGGAGCGCCTCTGTCGTCAACTCTGCGACGACATCACGGTCGACTTCTGGGACCCGGTCTACCTCTGGGACCCCGAGGTCACGGGCCGATCGCTCGAGTACGTCGACCGGCTCGTGTGTGACAATTCCCGCCTGCTCACCGCGTTCACCGACCGGTTCCGCCACGAGCGCGCGTTTACTTGGCCGATCGCCGTGGATCTCGGCAGGTACGAGGAAAAGGTCGACTACGCGATTCACCATCCCGTTCGGCTGCTCTACACGGGCTCCTACATCGCCGTCCGGCACCACCTCGAACCACTGATGCCGATCCTCGACGAACTGCATCGCGCGACTCCCATCACGCTCACGGTCATCGGGATCCGCGGGCCGCACACCGAGGTTTCCTTTCCTGTTCGCCACATGACATGGGACAAGGACACCTACTTCCGCACACTCGCCGAGAGCGACATCGCGCTGTTCCCCTTCTTTCTCGACGATGATGAGCTCAACAACCTCCGGGTGGCGGGCAAGACGCTCGACTACATGGCATCGGGGCTGCCGTTCGTCGGGTCACCGCAAGGCCTCGCCGAAGGAGTCCACCACGAGGACGTCATGTTCGCCGTCGAGTCCAATGATCGAGAGGAGTGGCACAACGCACTCGTCACGCTCATCAACGAACCGACGCTGCGGAGCCGACTCGGAACCAACTCGCGGACCTTCATCGCCACCTATTGCCCCGTGCCCACCATGTATCAACGGTTGCGTGAGATTCTCGCCACCCCGGTGCTGTGACACCCCCGGTGCTGACGATCCGGATGCACCCGCCGTCGTCCTCACATCACTATGTCGCCCTCCTCGCGGAAAGCCTCGAGGCGAGAGGCCTGAAGGTCGACGATGGTTCCCGCCAACCGGACGTGGTGCACTACCACTGGCTCCAAGCTCCATTTGACGCTCCGACCCTGCGGGAGGCGGCGAAGGGTGCCGGCCGCTATCTCATCGACCTGCGCCGGTGGCGGCGTCGGGGCGTGGCCGTCGTCTGGACCGTGCACAACCTCGACGCCCACGAAGGCCGGTGGCCGGGCCAGTCTTGGTACATGCGGCACGCGGTCCGCCTGCTCGATGGCTGGCTGACGCTCTCCGAGTACGCCGAGCAACAGGCTGTCGAGCGCTGGCCGCGGCTGGCGTCACTGGATCACCGCGTCGTACCTCTCGGCGACCTTTCGGTCGCGCTGCCGTCCGCCCCGCATGACCGAGCTGCCACTCGTCGTTCGCTCGGTATGGGGGACGCGGCGGCGCTCGTGGCGTTCGTCGGCTCTGTGCGGCTATACAAAGGCGTCCCGGATCTCATCGATGCGACACGCTCTCTGCGGCCGGACGAGGTCCATCTCCTCATCGCCGGCGAGATTCGCGACCCGGAAGTTGCATCGGCACACGCCGAGCCTGGTCTCACGGTGGTCGACCAGGTGGTGAGCGACGCCGAGTTCGTGCGGTTGGTCGAGGCCGCCGATCTGGTCGTGCTGCCCTTCCGGCAGATCACGCACAGCGCCAGCCTGCTGACCGTGGCGGCGCTCGGTACACCCGTTCTCGCCCCTCGCATCGGCGCCCTGCCGGAGGTCGCGAGCTCTCTGTCTTCGATCGTGCAGCTCTATGACCCGCCCCTCGACGCCGCCACGATCCGCGGCGCACTGCGCTGGGCGAATGACGTGCAGCGCAGTCGCATGCACGGCCTTCCGGGGCACGACTGGCACACCATCGCGAGGATCACCGCGGACCTCTACGCTCGCGCCGTCGTGGCCGCAGCCCATTGAGCACTGGACCCCCGGCGCCACCGTTCTTCAGCGTGGTGATGCCCGCCTACAACGCGTCCGCAACGATCGAGCGAGCGGTCCAGTCCGTCCTCGACCAGACCTTCCCCGAGTGGGAGCTCATCGTCGTCGACGATGCAAGCACCGACGCGACAGCAGACGTTCTGCGCCAGTTCGAGGATCCGCGGATACGGGCCATCCGGCAGCCGGTGAACCGCGAGCGGTCGGTGGCGAGGAACACCGCGATCGCGGCGAGCCACGGTCAGTACATCTGCTTTCTCGACAGCGACGATCGCTACCTATCCCCACATCTTTCGGTCCTGCACCGATGGTTGACGCAGCACGACCTGCCGGTCGTGATGACGTTCACACGTGTCCTCTGCGAGTCACCGTCTGGAGAGCAGTACGAACGCCCATTTGACGCCGACGCCTTCATTCATCCTGAACGGCACATCCTTGGCCGCACCCCGATCCACATCAGCGCGGTGTGTATCCACACCGACATCTTCCGCAGTGCGCGATTCGATGAGCGCCTCGGCCGCGCCGAGGATTCCGACCTCTGGCTCCAAGTCGGTGAGCAATTCGAGATCATCGGCATCGACGAGCACACATGCGTCTACACCAGACCCGATTCCGACTACCACTCCACCGACGCGGCGAGATCGAACTACGAGGTACGACTCCGAGACATGAGGACGAGGGGGAGCCGACTGAAATCGTCACCCCTTGTTTCGCGTCGTGACCGCCGGCTGATCCACTCGCGCGCTCATCTCGGTCTCGCGAACATCCACCGCAACGAGCGCCCGTGGGCTGCGGTGTGGCACGCCGCCTTGGCGCTGCTCAACTCGCCCAGGGAGCGCACGAAGGAAGGTCTGCTACTGCTCCTCGCCCCGATCCGGCATTGAGCGGGAACGTCGAGCGGAGCCAGGTGCCACTGCCGGCCGACGCCACGGCCACCGGACGGCGACGCTGGCCCACCGGCTGATGTGGTCTCGAGTCAGCAGCGTCAGGTCGAGTACTGCAAAACCCTCCCGGCGAAGGAATGCCCGAGCGTCAGGCCCGTACTCCGGCTTCTGCATGTCATCCAGGATCAAGATCCCGCGCTTTGCGACGCTTGCTGCGACGGTGGGAAGCGTGTTCGCACGCGTTTCCATCAAACCGAGATCGTGGAACACCAGGTCGAACTGCTCGCCGGACTCGACTCGGCCGACCCACTCGTCGAGTTCGAGGAACTCGCCCGTCGCAGCCGTCGGGAGTTGCGTCGCGCAGTAGTCCTTGCTGCGCGCCAGCCACGCTGGATCGTCATCAACACTCACCACCTCGGCCTGTGAGCGTGCTCGCCGTGTCGCAAACGAACTGAACCCCGAGCCCAGATCGGCAACTCTTCGGGGCGCGATCGTCTCGATCAGCCCGTGCAGAAGTGCGGCTGTTTCGAGCGAGACGGCCATGACATCGTTGCTGACAGTGGTGACGTACTCCTGGTGCGCAGGCCCAAGCTCCGACCTGAGGTGGCGAGCGCGCCGTAGAGCGGACAACGCTCGGGGACGAAGAATCACCAGTGCAAGCACCGAGAGGCGCAATCGCAGCGCGTACCTGTACCGAATGATCGGGTGGTTCTGATGAGTATTCACGCGCTCCAGCCGTCGGTCGCGGAAGTCACCTGACGGTACAGCAGCGCCCTAACATCCCACAGAGATGCGGTCCGCAACATCGTTCGGCCTGAGATCAGGCCATTTCGCAGTCGCCATCGTGGTCGCCATCGCGGTGGCCGTCGCCGCATCCACTGCGCCGATCGTCATTGCTTTCACGGTCCCTCTGGTAGCCAGCGTGCTGGTGCTGGCGGCCATGGTCCGCGCCTTTCGAGTGAGCATCGCCGACCCCGAGCGCGAGCGGTGGCTCCTCACGATCGTCATGGCCGTTTTTGCGGTTCGCGTCTTGGTCAGTTTGATCATCGCAGCCCTACCCGCGGTGCGCGACACGTTCGGACCGGACGCGGTCACGTACCACCACGGTGCGATCAACATCCTGCACCACTGGGACGCCGGTGCTCCGATCACCGGAGCACCGATCGCCGCCGGCAAGGAGGGATTCTTCTACCTGCTCGCCGGGCTCTACTACGTGTTCGGCACGTACCAGGTGTCCGGCCTCATCGTGAACGCGGCCCTGTCGGCCGCCTTGTTGCCGGTCATCCACGACACCACCCGCCGGTTGTTCGGTCCCGCCGCCGCAAAGGCCGCTGTCGTCATGGTCGCCGTGCTTCCTTGCTTCTTGGTCTGGACGTCGCAACTGCTCCGAGAGGCGCCCGTGATCTTCTTGTTGGCCGCGGCCGCCAACGCCGCGACGCGCCTGACGCAACGCACGACCCCTGGCGCCTACCTGCTGCTCGGCGGCTCGCTCACCTTGCTGTTCACGTTGCGCGCCAACGTGGCGCTCGTTGCCGCCGCGGGATTCGTGCTCGGCATCGCCTTCGGCCGCAGTCACTTGTTGCCGGGGGTGGCCACGGGTGCGGCCACGCTCGGATTCGTCGTCGTCATCGTTGTCGCCGCCGGCGTCGGGTACGCGGGGTTCCAAGCCGCCACGGGCGCGGACCTCGAGCAGGTCAGCGCAGCCCGGAAGGATCTCTCGACAGGGGTCTCCAGCGGCTACGCGCCCACGCAGGACGTATCGACCACTCAGAAGGCCATCACGTTCCTGCCGATCGCGCTTCCGAGCTTCGCGTTGGGCCCCTTCCCGTGGCAGGCGCGCAACGCGACGCAGATCGGTGGCGTGCTCGAGGCGATGTCACTCTGGTTCCTGCTGCCCTCGCTGGTTCGAGGACTCCGATGGGCGAAGTTGGTGGCCCTTCGGCGATGGCAAGCGCTGGCCTTGCCCGCCTTGCTCCTCGCGACCTCGCTGAGCCTGTTGATCGGCAACTTCGGCGCAGTTGTCCGCGAGCGCTTGCAAGCAACGGTGCTCCTGGTCCCGATCGCCGCGTACGGATGGACGCTTCGTCGCACTCGGTCGCGATACTCGGCCGGTCACACACCTCCCGAGGTCACAGAACTCGCGCGCGTATGATCCTCTGATGCCCATGACCTATCTGGTCACCGGGGGAGCAGGGTTCATCGGTTCGCATTTGGCGACCGCGCTGCTCGAACGGGGAGACAAGGTGGTTGCTCTCGACAACTTGTCGACGGGTCGGTTGTCGAACCTCGACCACATCGGAGGTCACGAAGACTTCCGATTCGTGCACGGCTCGGTGCTCGACGAGCTGATGGTCGACGAGCTGGTGCACGAATGCGACGTGGTCGTGCACCTGGCCGCGGCCGTGGGGGTGAAGCTGATCGTCGAGCAGCCGCTGAGGTCGTTCATCACCAACATCCGCGGTGCCGAGAACCTGCTCGAAGCGGCCCATCGGTACCGCCGCAAGATCCTCCTCGCCAGTACCTCGGAGATCTACGGGAAGAACAACGCCGACCGCCTCAACGAGGAGAGCGATCGATTCCTCGGCTCCCCCGGCATCGCCCGGTGGTCGTACAGCACGTCGAAGGCGGTCGACGAGGTCCTGGCGCACGCGTACCACAAGGAACGCGGGCTGCCGATGGTCATCGCTCGCTTCTTCAACACGGTGGGACCGCGGCAGAGCGCCGCGTACGGGATGGTGATACCAACGCTCGTGCGGCAGGCGGTACGAGGCGAACCGGTGACGGTCTTCGGGTCCGGCGAGCAGTCACGCTGCTTCTGTCACGTAGCCGACGTGGTCGACGCCATGTGCCGCCTGCTCGACGATCCCGATGCGGTCGGCGGCACGTTCAACGTCGGCCGCGACGACGAGATCACCATCCGGGCGCTGGCCGACCTCATCGTGGAGCGAACGAACAGCCCGTCGGAGATCGTGCTCGTGCCCTACGACGAGGCCTACGAGTCGGGTTTCGAGGACATGCTGCGTCGAGTCCCCGACACGACCCGCCTGTTTGAGTTAACTGGATGGGTACCGAAGCACACCCTGGACGACATCCTGCGTGAGATCATCGCGGAGGCCGAGGTGGAGTTGGCCAGGACGGCCTCGGGACAATGACCCTTCGATAACCGAGGCACCCAGTGGTCGCAGACACTTGGCACGTCGTGTTGCTCGTGCCCATCGCCTTCTCGGTCACCGCGGCCGTCGTTCCCCTGGCGCGACGTCTGGCCCTCGCTCTCGGCATCACCGACGATCCCAAGGCCAACCGCTGGCACCAGGCCCCGACGCCATACCTCGGGGGCGTGGCCATCGTGCTGAGCGCGGTCGTGTGCGCCGCCTTTGCCCCCGCCTGGGAGGCGGAGGCGGCCGTGCTGCTCGCGGCGGCCGTCCTCGTCGGAATCGCGGGACTGGTCGACGATGTGCGCACCCTGCATCCCAAGGCGCGTCTCCTCATCGAGGCGGGAGCCGCCAGCATCGTGTTCTTCTACGGAAGTCGCGTCAATCTCTTCGGTGACGCTGGCGACTTCGTCCTCACCGTGGCGTGGCTGGTGATCATCACCAATTCCTTCAACCTGCTCGACAACGTCGACGGTGCCATGGGCGCGATCGGCACGACGATCGCCTTCGCGCTCACCTGCGCCGCCGTGCTCGAAGGGCAGTATCTCGTTGGTGCGCTGGCTGCGGTCGTGGCGGGCGCGTGTCTCGGCTTCCTCATGCACAACTGGCACCCCGCCTCGATCTTCATGGGCGACGCCGGCTCGCTGTTCCTCGGCTTCTTGCTCGCCGCCATCGGCCTGAAGCTCCGTACTGCTGTCGATCCGGGGCCAAGCGTCGTCGCGGTGATCCTCCTGGTCGGACCAGCCCTGTTCGACACGACCTTGGTCGTGATCTCCCGAGTGCGAGCACGACGGCCGATCTACCTCGGCAACACCGACCACACGTCGCATCGCTTCCTGCGCCTGGGGCTGTCGCACACCGCGACCACGCTGGTGCTGGTCGCCGGCACGGCGTACAGCTGTGGCTTTGGCGTGGCCGTCGCGCGTGGGGGCGTCCCGGCCGGCCTCGCGGTTGCCGCCACCGTCGTGCCCGCGTCGGTCGCCCTGTGGCTGCTGCTGCGCGTGCCCGTCTATCCGGAGACGGACGTTTCGACGTTCAGCGGTACGAGGCCGGCTGCTGCGCGCTGACCTCATCGGGGGGAACCGTAAGGCGCTGTGGTGCCGCGTTCCGACGCCGTCCGAAGAGCCCTCTTCGCTTGCGCGACTTCTTGGACGACCCACCTGACTCCGCTGATTTCGCTCCGTAGCCGTAGTAGTAGTCGTATCCGTAGCGGTAGCCCAGCCGACGGGTGTTCGGGATGGCGTTGAGGATGGTGCCGGCGAGCGGAGCATCGACCTGGTGGAGGATCTCGACCGACCGCTGCACGTCGGCGATCGACGTTCGCTCCGCCGTCACGACGAGGAATGTCACGTCGGCCACGGCCGAGATCACGCGGGCATCGGCCACCGGGAGCACGGGCGGGCTGTCGATGAGGACGTAGTCGCTCTCGGCTTTGAAGGCATCGATCAACTCAGAGAACCGCCGTAGTGCGAGCAGCTCGGAAGGGTTCGGTGGCACCGGGCCGGAAGACAGGACGGCGAGGCGGCTCTCCCCGGGCGCGGGCCGCACCGCGTCGGCGAGGGGGGTGTCGCCGAGGAGCACGGAGGTGATGCCCAGGTCGTGATCCAGACCGAAGAACGTGTGGATGCGCGGCCGGCGCAGGTCGCAGTCGACGACGATGACCCGCTTCCCCGCATCCGCGAGCGCGACCGCGAGGTTGGCGACGGTGGTGGTCTTGCCCTCGCCCGATGTGGAGCTGGTGACCTGCACGACCTTGGTCTCGCGCTCGAGTCCGAGGAATTGCAGCGACGTGCGCAAGGAGCGGTAGGCCTCGGCGGACGCCGAGTTCGGTAAGTCGATGGTGATGAGCTCGGCAAAGCTGCGGTCACGCCATCCGGGTACCGCGGGGATCAGGCCGACGACGGTCAAACCGCCGCTGGCCCGCTCGACGTCGACCTTTCCGTGAATGCGATCGTCGAGGTGATCGAAGAGGAACGCGAGCCCGAGGCCCATCACCAAGCCCATTCCGAGCGCGATGCCGCCGTTGCGGAGCGGCTTTGGTGACACGGGGGAGGACGGTTCCACGGCCTGTGAGACGACCTGCGCGCCGCCGGTCACGGTGAGATTCGTTGCCACTTGGAGCTGGTCGAGTTGGTCCGCGTAGGTCGCTCGGCGACTCTGGATCGAAGTCGAGTCGCCATTGAGCTGCGAAACGAGAGCAGCGCGCTGTGTCTGAAGGGTGGCGCGTGTCTTGGGATCAGACGTGGACGCGATCTCCGCGTCGAGTTCGTCGAGCGGCTTGTTCAGGTCGGCCAACTGTCGATCGAGATCAGCCAGCTTCGACTGCAGCTGAGTGCTGGCGGCGAGGAGATCATCGATCGTGCCCTGACGGCGCGACTCGACATAGGTCGATGCATAGGTGTTTGCGTCGTGAGCCGCGGATTCGGCGCTGCCCGCCGACGCGGTGATGCGCGCCACGGCGGTCGCGCCCAGCTTGGTGATCGTGACGGTGGGTGAATGACCGAGGGCGTCGGTGACGAGGCCGAGCACCGATCCGGATTGCATGACCTGAATCTCGGTGTCGGCATCAGTGATCGACGCCAGCCCGCTGCCCGACCTGCCACCGAACGCCTGCTCGGAGATCTTTGGCTGCAGGAGCACATCGGCGCTGGCCTCGTAGGTCGACGCTTGACGCACGGTGAGCAGCAGCGAGCACAACGTCGTGACGACGATCGCGACGACGATGATCCAGAGCCGGCTCCGGATGACCCGGAGGTACTCGCGCAGCGCGGACGGCTCAGTCGCCGGTTGGGTCTGCATTCGTCTCGATGCTACGCGCTCGGTGCCGGGCGCCCCAGCCAGCCGCGCCTAACCTCGAACGCTTGGCTCGCACGCCCGAAGCCCGCCCACGCTCTTCGGCCCGGCATCGGTCATCTCGACGTTCGTCCCGGCCATTGGATCTCGCTGTAGGCGGCGTACTGGCCGCGTCCGGTGTGTGTGCCCTCTTCTCGCATGGACATCCGACGGGGTTCGCGTGGGCCGATGGAGGTTGGCGCGCGGTCTTCGGAATGGGGGTGGCGTTCATCGCGTCGCGCAGCCGTCGGTGGGCGCTCTTCGTGCTCGCCGGTCCGCCGGCGGCCCTCGCGACCGGATTCGCGCAGCTGTGCGGGTTCGCCGCACTCGTTGCTGCGTACGCGACGACCGTGCCGAGACGCGCCAACCGCCTTCTCGGCGCGGTGGTCGGAGCGCTCGCGGCGCAGACGATGTTGCGGCTCCCGACCTCGTGGCCGGCCCGCACCAGCGCCTTGCTCGTGGCCGCGTGCATCGTGCCGGCCGCGCTTTCCGGGTGGAGGGGACTGCGACGCCACGAGCGGCGCCTCGCGAAGCAGATCGCGCTGGGCCTAGGGGTCTTTGCGTTTCTGTGGATGTGGATCCTCGTGCTGGCCACGGTGAGCGCGCGGTCGAAGGTGGAGTTGGGCATCGCTCGCACGCGCGAGGCCGTGGCCGCCGCCCGCAGTGGCGATACCCAGCGAGCGAGTGAGCTCTTCGCGGGGGCCGCTCGCGCCTTCGACGAGGCCCACACGGGGGTTGGGGCCTGGTACCTCCAGCCGGCGCGAATCCTGCCGGCGGCCGGATTGCAACTCCGGGCACTCCTCGTGGCCACCGAACATGGCCACGACCTCGCGGACGTCGCGTCGGCGAGCAGTCGTTCCGCCGATGTGCAGGCCGTACGCATGATCAACGGTCAGGTCGATCTCGCCGCGGTCCGCGCGATGCGCGAGCCGCTGGCGAACGCGGTCACGGCCCTGCACGAGGCCCGTGCTTCGCTGGCGGACAGCCGCGGAGTGTGGATCGTCCCGCCGCTCGCTCGACGACTCGACGAGTTCTTCGGTCAGGTGGCCAGCGCAGACGACGACGCCAGCGTGGCCGCGGACGCCATCGACGTGTTGCCGGCGCTGCTCGGAGGCAGCGAGACGCGGAACTACCTCCTCCTGTTCACCACCCCGTCCGAGACGAGAGGCGCCGGCGGGTTCGTCGGCGACTTCGGACAGATCACGGCGAGCAATGGCAACGTGAAGCTGACCCGCAGCGGTCAGATTCATCAACTGAACGATCGGACCAAGGGGCCGAAGACCGTCACGGGGCCGCCGGAGTACCTCAATCGCTACCAGGGGTTCAACGTGGGGCAGTTCTTCCAGAACG
This sequence comes from Acidimicrobiaceae bacterium, assembly GCA_041166365.1. Taxonomy (GTDB): domain Bacteria; phylum Actinomycetota; class Acidimicrobiia; order Acidimicrobiales; family JACDCH01; genus DASUCS01. The sequence continues at coordinate 3,823 of JBEEFX010000179.1, read as the reverse complement.
TCACGGCCTCTCCCGATTTCCGGGACGTCGCGGCGGTGGCGCGCCAGCTCTATCCGCAGGCGCCGGGCGGTCAGCCGATCGACGGCGTGATCCTCGTCGACCCGTACGCGATCGCCGCGATCCTGAAGCTGACCGGACCCGTGACCGTCGAAGGATTCGACGAGCCACTCACGACGGCCAACGCGGTCGAGTTGCTGCTGCGCGAGCAGTACTTCAAGTTCGACTCGTCGCCGGCGGACACCACCACCGGGACAGAGCAGCGCTACGACTTCCTGGAAGCGGCCACACGAGCGACATTCGACGCGCTGACCACCCGCACGACCGTGCCGTCGCCTCGCAGCCTCGTCGACCTCCTCTCCGGGGTCGCCTTGCAGCGAAGGCTCGCGGCGTACAGCGCGTTACCGCGAGAGCAAGCGTTCTTCGAACGAGTGCACCTCGACGGAGCGTTCCCGTCACCAAACGGGGGCGACCTGGTCGGCATGGTGAGCACCAACGACGGCGCGAACAAGCTCGACGGCTACCTTCACCGCTCGCTCGATTACGACGTGACCTTCGACCCGGCGTCGAATGCGGTGAGCGCCACCGCCACCGTGAAGTTGAGCAACCTCCCGCCGGCGGGACCGCTCCCGACGCAGGTGAACGGCGAAGGGGGCCCACCGTCGGTCGGCACGAACAAGACGTGGCTGACGTTGTATTCGCCGCTGGAGCTGCAGGACGCCTCACTCAACGGATCCCCGGTCTCGATTGGCCGGGCGGACGAGTTCGGCATGCACACCTACACCGCAATCGTGGCCATCCCCCGGGATCAGACGATCACACTCACGTTCGACTTGCGCGGGGTGATTCGGCCCGGCGACTACCGGCTCACCGTTGCCCGGCAGCCCCTCGCGTGGCCAGATCACGTGCACGTGGTCGTTCGGGCCAAGAGCGGACGGGTCAAGCACGCCACGGGCCTCACCATTGCCGGTGATCAGGCCGTTTCGGAGGTCGATGTGAACGAAGACATGGCGGTCGATGCCACCATCGGGTGAACAATGCCGGGGGGTGGTGGACTTTGAACGTCTGCGTACGGCAAACTTGTAGTGGTCCCAACACAGAGGTGTGCGTTGAAATCGATCAAAGCAATCGCATGTGCATTCGCGTCAGCGCTTGCCGTTCTCGTCTTCACCTTCGGATTGCTTGGGCCTCACGCGGCCGCACAGAGCAGCACGGACTACACCCCCAGCTCGGTTGAAGCCAACAACCAGGGCCAAGGCCAAGGGGTCGGCGCCGGAAATGTGGCGAATACGGGTTCGAATTCGACGATCCCGCTCACCACGCTGGGGATCGGACTGCTGAGCGTTGGCGGTCTGGCCATCGCGCTCGCACGTCGCCGGCGCACCGTTTCTGCAGCGGCATAGTCTGCCGACGGGGAGACTCGGCCGCGGCCGGGTGAACGACGATGCCTGACGACGCCCGCACAACACCCGATCCTGCAAGCGGCCTGACCGAAAGCGACGTGGGGCACCTGCGCGCCATTCTCGGCTTCCCGGACGCCGTCGCCACCACCGACGACCGCGGCCGCCGCGGGACCCGCCAGGAACCGGCCGCGGAGCCGCTCGAACGGGGCGACACGACGCCGGCGGCAACGACCCCTCGGGCGGAGGACGACCTCCAGCGGCGCCTGGATCACCTCAGCGTGCGGGTGGAAGCCGTCGCCGGGCTCGTCGAAACCCTGTTCGATCGAGTGACGTCAGGTGCGGCCGGCCACACCGCCACGCTGACCTCGGAGGAGCTCACGGACATCGCCGGCCGGATCGTCCGCATCATCGAGGCACGGCTCGAGGCGCAGAGCGAGCACTTCGACAACGCTGTCGCCGCGCTCGGTACCCGCCAGAGCGTGGGTGGCGTGTCGAACCCCGGCGGTGGTCCGGACGTGCGCCTGCTCGATGATCGCATGGAGATGATCGGGCGCGCGATTCTCGACATCAAGAAGGCAATCACGCTGCTCGAGTCGCCATCGGACATGCAGGAGATGGCGATCCTCTCGCATCTCGATCGTTGGTTCGCGGAGAAGAATGCCGAGCAGACGAGCGAGGCCGAGGCGGTTCGCAACGATCTCCGGCGCTTCGATCAGACGCTCACCGAGCTGTCGGCGCGTGCGGACGAGCTTCCCGACCATCAAGCGCTGCGCGACCTGTACCAGACGCTGTCGCAGCAGTTCTACCAAGCGCAGCTGTCGCTCCGGGACGGCATGGTCGAGATGCAGGAAGGCGTCAAGGGACTGCCGGAGAGCGTCGCCCTGCAACAGCCGATCGCGCGGCTCGATTCGACGATCCTGCAACAGCTCGACGCCAAGCTGGCGGAGACGAGCGAGGGCCTCGCGCAGAAGGTGGAAGACCAACTGGCGGTGCGTGTGCAGCGCTTCGAAGCCCTGAGCCAGGCGATGATGACGCTGGTCGGCGATCCGGTCGACTCACTGAACGCGAAACTCGGTCAGCTCGTGCGAGCCCAGGACGCCGCGCCGAACGTGTTGCAGAGCATCGGTGAGCTCACGCAGATCCAGGCGCAACTGGCCGCGGCGATCACCTCTCTGCGGCAAGACGGCATCCAGCGCGAGGTGCTCTTGCGCGAAGCCCTCGACAAGCTCGATCGCCTCACTGGCGACAACCCTCCCGCGGCCCCCCGCGGCGACCCCCCGCCCGCCCTGTTCTCGTAGCCGCGCACGCGTTCGCGTCTCGCGGCGGCGGACGGCGGCGGCGGGCGGCGGCGGCGGGCGGCGAGTCAGGGGAAGGCTCGCTGGGCGACGTAGAGGTTGTTGTCGGAGCCGCGGACGCCGAGCTCGATCACGCCGCCACCGCTGGTCGAGATGAAGCACGCGGTCGGGCCGGCACTGAGGACACCACCAAGCGGCGTGTAGCCCCCGAAGTTCCGGCTACGCCAGGTCTGGCTGTCGGTGCCGCGCACGAACAGGTCGACCCGGCCGCCGGGCTGGGCGACCAGCGCGGGCTTGTCGATGATCTGGCCGCCGGCTGAGGCCCAACCGGTCCAGCTCGTGCCGTTCCAGTCGCGGTGCCACACGGCGCCGTCGGTGCCACGAACGGCGACGATCAGCTGGTTGGGCCCGGGCGACGTGACCGTCGGCGAGGAGGTGAGGATGCCGCCGAACGGGACCCAGTCACTCCAGTTGCCGTTCGCGAAGAACCGCTGGTACATCCCGTCGTCGGAGCCGCGGACGAACACGTCGATGCGCGTGGAGTCCCACGAGACCGAGGCGGGCGAGCCCTTGATGACGCCGCCGTGCGGGCGCCATCCACTGCATCCGCCACCGGACCCGCAGGTGTTCTGGTACATCGAGTGGTCCGTGCCCTGCACGAAGACGTCGTACGTGTTCGACACGCGGCTCGACACGCCGGGGCCGTCGAGGGCTTGGCCGCCGAGATTGGTGAACGGGCTCCACACGCCGTTGACGAGGCCGCGCGCTTGGATGCTCCGGTCCGCGAGGGTCGCGACGACCACGGCGGTGTCGGGCGAGAACGACGTGAGCCCCGGGCTCCCGATGATCGGTCCGCCGAGCGGCTGGAACACCAGTGTGCTGCCGGTGACGCTGAACAGGGACGACGCGGTCGAGGTGCCCTGATCGGGATTGGTCACGGTGATGGTGCGGGTGCCCGTGACGGCACCGCCGGAGATCGTCACGTTCACCGTCAACTGCGTGGCCGAGTTGCGGGCCACGGTGTTGACCGTGATGCCGGTGCCCGAGAACGCGACGGTCGGTGTGGTGACGAAGTTGGTGCCGCCGAGCACGACGTTGCCGGTCGCGCCCTGGGCCATCTGGTTGGGC
>JBEEFX010000178.1:0-7321 GCA_041166365.1 Acidimicrobiaceae bacterium | reverse complement strand
CCTCACCCCAGCCGGCGACGTGCCCGGTGTCGACGAGCAGACGCAGCCCTGGCACCTCCTCGAGCATCGCCCGCACACGGTCGATCGAGTTGCAGATCGAGCCGCCCCACGGCTCGAGCAACATGCCGGGAGCTCTTCGGTAGGCGGCCACCGCCCGATCCCACAACCGGTCCGCGGCGGTGTCGTCGTCCGGTCGCGTCGGAGCGGGCGTCGAGCAGTCTGCCTGCGGCGATGTCGGAGCGATGCGGTCGCCGATCGGCAGCGCAAGGTCATGGGTCACCGTCGCGGGCACGTCGATGTGATCGAAGCCGAGCGCGGCCGCCCGTTGCGCCGCGAGCGGCACCGGGTCGGGCGCGAACGCCACGTGGACGACTCCGATGCTTCGGCGCATGCGCGACATCCTGCACTACCGTCGTTCCGGATGACGTCGCTCGACCGTTACGACACGATCGGCGTCGGTTACCGGGACCATCGCCGGCCTGATCCGCGGGTGGCGGGGCAGCTCCATGCCGCTCTCGGCGACGCCGACCGAATCGTCGACGTGGGGGCCGGCACCGGGAGCTACGAGCCTGCGGACCGCTTTGTCGTGGCCATCGACGCGAGTGCGGTGATGCTCGGTGCGCACCTTGGTCCCCGCCGCGTTCGCGGCGCGGCCGAGAGCTTGCCGTTCCCCGACGGCTCGTTCGATGCGGCGATGGCGATCTTCACCGTGCATCACTGGCGCGATCTCAGCGCAGGTCTTGCCGAGCTCCGACGTGTCGCTCGCCGGCAGGTGATCCTGACCTTCGACCACGAGATGGAAGGTCGCTTCTGGTTGAGCGACTACGTCCCCGCCATGAACGCGCAACAGCATTCCTGGGCCGCGACGATCGAAGGCGTCACCGGCCCGCTCGGCACCGACCACGTCGAGGTGCTCCCTGTTCCTCACGACTGCATCGACGGGTTCATGGCCGCCTATTGGCGCCGGCCCGAGCGGTACCTCGATCCATCCGTGCGGGCGAGCATCTCGGGGCTGGCGCTGCTCGCCCCGGAGGACATCGAGCCTGGCATGGCGCGGCTGGCCGATGACCTGGCCAGCGGCGCGTGGCACGAGCGGTACGGCCACCTGCTCGACCTCGATGAGCTCGACGCGGGCTACCGCATCGTGGTGGCCGGCTCGTGATCGGTTCGATGGCGGCGCCGACCCTGCTGCTCGATCCGAACGGATCCGGCACCACCCGCTGGGAAGATTGCGTGCCGGGCCGCAAAGAGTTCCCCCGCCATGTCGACGAGATCCCCGTGCTCGGCATCACGCCGCTCGGCACGATGGCCCGATCTGACGAACCTGGCTGGCTCTTCAGGCGGACCCCCCGATTCGGACAGGGACGCCTGACCGGACGACCCACGATCGGACTGTTGCTCGTGCTGATCAGCCCGTTGCACGAGGACCGTGCGCAGGCGTTGCGCGACTGGGCCGACTTCATTCACATCAGCCACATCGCCGCGGCAGGCGTGCCGGGCTACACGATGATCACCCCGTATGAAATCGACGGCGAGGGCCCGAGGTTCCTGCACTTCTACGAGATGGACGACGACGATCCCGAGGCGGCGTTCCAACGAATGACACCACTCGTCCGCCAGCGACTCGAGCACGACGAGTTCAAGACGTGGACGGGGCATCCGGAGTTGCGGATCGACTACGTGAGCACGTACCGGCTGTTGTATGGCTGACTTCTTCGAGGTCGCTCTGCGCCAACGCGCGTGCCGCGACTTCAGCGACGAACCGGTCCCGGACGACGACATCGAGAAGATCCTCGAGGCGGCGACGCACGCGCCGAGCGCGGAGAACGCGCAGCCGTGGGTGTTCGTGGTCGTACGTGACGACGCGACACGCGCGCAGTTGAGCGAGCTGACGCAGCGGGTGTGGAACGCGGGCGCGCGCGATCAGGCAATGGCTCGCCTCGACGCGGAGCTCGCCTCCGACGTCGACGCCGGGATCGAGCGCGGGCTCGGCGGCGCGCCGGCGGTCGTGGTGATCGCCGCGGACACGACGTCGGGTGTCCATCCGAAGGCGGTGGCGTCGTCGATCTTCCCCGCCGTGCAGAACCTGCTGCTGGCGGCCGGTTCGTTGGGCTACGGCTCGGCGCTGACGACGCTGACCGCCGCGGCCGGCGACGACCTGCGCGCCATCCTCGACCTGCCGGAGCACATCACCCCGATGGCGGTCGTTCCCCTCGGCCGGCCGGCACGGCCGCTCGGGCCTCCTCGACGGCGCGCGGTCTCGGAGTCGACCTACCGAGATCGGTACGGCCGTCCCTGGTGATCCGCAACCGGCTCCAGTAGACGGCGGTCATGCACGCGGCCGGCACCCAGATCAAGATGGCCGCGCCTCCGATCGTGGGCGCGCCGATCCAGAATGCCACGACCGCCATGTGGAACACCTGCCCGTGATACGTCAGCAGCGCGGGCAGGTGCGGGTGGTGGCGTAATCCGTCGACAGGCAGGTCGGGCGCGGCGCGATCCATGCGGAAGAGCACCGCGAGCAGGATCGCCGCGGTCGCTGCGAATCCGATCTGGCTGCCGGTCGGGAGACCGAACCAGAAGCCCGGCCCCTCGTACCGGAAGAGCTCACCGAGATAGAACTCGTCGCCCAGCCGCGACACGGGGTCGAGGATCCACAGCGCCCACACCGCGAGCATCAACGCGAGCAACCACTCGTGCCAGGGCCGCACCGCTCGCGTCCGGAACGGGCCCGAGGCCAGCAGTCGGCCGCCGGCGAAAGCGAAGTACGCCATGAACGTGTAGCTGAGCGGCACCATCAGCGGAACATCGCCGAGAAAGAGCTCCTTGCCCCGTAGCGCGTCGTTGAACGCGTAGCGCGTGTACGGGACGCCGAGGTGCACCGAGCCGTTCTCGGCGAGGCCGCCGACGCCGACGGCGGTCACGGCGTAGAGCAACGTGCGTCGCCAGCCGAGTTGCCGGACGGCACACCAGACGAACGTGATGCCGAAGATCGTGACGTACCAGCGGCCGCCGACGGTGCCCCAGACCTCCCGCACGAAGCAATACTGACATGGAGCCGAGCCGACAGGCGAGGCGACCACAGGCGCAACGTGCTGCTCCGGAGGCAACGCCTGCGGAGACAATTCTCCTGGCCCCGACGCGGACCCACCGCGTCTGCGTACGTCATACTCGGCCCATGGGCACGGGACGGCTCGAGGGCGAGGTCGCGCTGATCACCGGCTCGACCGCGGGCATCGGCCGGGCGATCGCACAACGCTTCGCGGCAGAAGGCGCGTCGGTGCTCGTCACCGGTCGTGACCGCGAACGGGGCGAACGGGTGGTGCAGGGCTGCAACCGGCGGGGGAGCTTCGTCAGCGCCGACCTGCAGGATCCGAGCACGCCCGAGGTGCTCGTACGAGCCGCGATCGAGCATTTCGGCCGACTGACCATCCTCGTGAACAACGCGGCGGGCTCGACGGGCGATGGCCCGGTGGCCGAGCTCACGGACGATCTGTTCCGAGCGATCCTCGAGATCGACCTGCTCGTGCCGGCCCGCTTGTGCCGGGAGGCGCTGCCGTACCTGCGCGAGTGCGGGCACGGCTCGATCGTCAACCTGTCGAGCAGAGCCGCGACGCGAGCGTCCCGAGGGCTTGCCGGCTACATCGCCGCGAAGGGTGGCCTCGAGGCGCTGACCCGCAGCATCGCCGTCGACGAAGCGGCGCACGGTGTGCGCTGCAACGCCATCAGCCCGGGCTACGTGCTCAACGATCGGCGCGACGCGGACATCACGGACGAGGAGCGTGCTCGCCGCGAGGCGATGCACCTCCTCGGGCTGGGTACTCCGGACGATGTCGCGCACGCGGCCGTGTACCTTGCGTCGTCCGAGAGTAGGTGGCTCACCGGTTCCGTGCTGCCCCTCGACGGAGGAAGCAGCGCCGCGCGCGGATCCTTCAAGTGAACGTGCACCCGAGGGTCTGCGTGAGCGGCATCTCCACGTGGAACCAGTCCCTGGCGGACGACGTGCTGCTCTACGAGGAGCTCGGCATCCACACGGTCGGCGCCGCGCTGCGCAAGATCGAGGGCGAGACCGATGTCGAGTTGCTGCGGTCGAGCGGCCTCGAGTTCGCGAACGTCATCGGCGTCGGCCACGCGGGTCTCCAACGCGGGGTCGACCTCGCCAACCGGCTCGGCGCACCGGCCATCGTCTTCACGACCGGACCGGCGGGCAACCTCGAATGGGACGATGCCGCGAATGCATTCGCGAAAGCCATGGCTCCGCAGCTGCCCGCGCCGCTGACGCTCTGTCTCGAGCACACGAACTCGCTGCGGCACGACGTCAGCTTCGTGCACACGTTGCGCGACGCGATCGACCTCGCCCGCCGGCTCGACATCCAGGTCTGCATGGAGATCAACGCGTGCTGGGCCGAGCGCGACCTGGCGCGCACCATCGCCGATGGCATCGACCGCATCGGCATCGTGCAAGTGAGCGACTTCGCGGTCGGCACGCTGTCGACGCCGAACCGGCTGGTGCCCGGCGACGGCGACATCCCGCTACGCCGCATCATCGGGCAGGTCCTCGACGCCGGCTACGAGGGCGTGTTCGACCTCGAGCTCGTCGGTCCCGCCATCGAGGCGGAGGGGTACCCCTCGGCCCTGGCCCGGAGCTGCACCTATCTGTCGGCGCTTCTCGCCGAGTGACCTGAGTACGGCCGTGGCGACCTGGGTAAGGCGCCGACATGGCAACCCACGAAACGGCAACGCAATCCACCGCGACCGAGCTCCTGCGCCAGCAGCACGAGCAGGTCAAGAGGATGTTCGGCGAGTTCGACCAGAGCACCGGCGAGCAGCGTCAAGAGGTGTTCGACTGCATCCGAGCCACGTTGGCCATGCACGAGACGGCGGAAGAGATCATCGTGTACCCGGAGACCCGCCACCTCGGTGACGCCGCCGAACGAGTCGTCAAGGCCCGTCTCCAAGAGGAGTCCGAGGCGAAGAAGGTGTTGGCCGACCTCGAGAAGCGCGGCGTCGACGGCGACGGCTTCGACAAGGAGTTCGCCGCCTTCCGCACCGCCGTGCTCCAGCACGCCGAAGCCGAGGAGACCGAGGTCTTCACGCTGCTCGAGGCGAACGTCGACGCGCAGAAGCTGCGGGAGATGGCAGACGCGATCCTCGTGGCGGAGAGCGTGGCGCCGACGCATCCCCACCCGCATGGTCCGGAGAGCGCGATGGGCAACGTTCTCATCGGTCCGTTTGCGGCCTTGATCGACAAGGTGCGAGACAAGATCGCCGAGCACCAGAAGGAGAAGCACCGCTCCTGATGGGGTGCCTCTAGGTCAACCCCATTGCTTGGCGAAGTCGGTGGTGCGCCAACGCTCGGGCGTGAGCCGTATCGTCACCGACGCCGCCGCGGCATCGGCGGTGGCTTGGAGGTAGCTGTCACCCAGCTCTTCGCCGAGGTAGTGGTGCGCGATGCCGGCGCGGAGCTTGTCGTCGACACCGTTGTCGATCGTGACACTGCCTTCGACGACGACGTACTTGTAGGGCGCGGTCTCCGTCTGCACGCACACGCTGGCAGTGCCGGCTTGGTGCAGGAGCGAGGCCTTGGGCGTGTCGCCGCCCGTGATGATGAGCACCTCGCCGCCAGGCTCGTACGAGTACCAGATCGGGGTGAGCAAAGGCGCGCCGCCAGAGGCAACCGCGAGCACACCGACCCGCGCTTCGGCCAGGAACGCCTCGCGCTCGTCCCTCGTCATGGTCATCAGCCCCATCGCGCCACCCCGTTCACGTTGTTCTCGGTCACGAGCTCGACAGTACGGCCTACGCACTCGTTGTTCTCGAGCTCAGCGAGCATCTCAGCGTCGTTCACGCGGGCGTAGCAGCGCGAGCCGTCGTCGACATCGCACACGAGCAGGCCCCACTCGGCCGTGCCATCGCGCGCGTGGAGGACCGTGTACGTCACGATCACCGCCGCGCCTTCGTGGGTGTCTCGGATGATCTTGACGGGCCGCTCCGCAAGCCGCTTCTGCACCGCCGGCTCGTCGGGGTGCGGCGCGCCATCGCCGGGCGGCGTCGTCGAATACACCCCGTACACGTGCTTGGTCATGTGCATGCCGACCCCGCTGCACACCCCGAGTGCCCCCGGGTCGCCACGGAGCACGTCGACCATCGTGGCGATCGAATGGGTCAGGTAGTCGCTGCCGGCGCCGCCGAAGAACGGCAGGCCGCCGGTGACGGTCACGCCGCGCGCGTCGTCCCGTGCGAGGCCGAGCGCGTCCAGGGCGAAGAACACCGACGAGGGGAAGCAGCTGTACAGGTCGAGGTGGGCGACGTCGTCGATGTTGCTGCCCGCGACCCGCAGCGCCTCGGCCGCCGACGCGGCCATCGCCGGCGATCCCCACGTCGGTTCGTGCTCGGCCACGTAGATCGGGTCGGTGGCGTAGCACCACCCGCGGAGGTACACGCGTTGGTCCGCGGGAACGCCCAATCGGTTCGCGGCCGAATGCGACGCGATCACGATCGCTCCGGCGAGGTCGACGTCCATCACGGAGATCGCATACTTCGTGTAGGGATACGCCACCATCCGGTTCTCGGGCGTGGCCGTGATGATCTCTTCGGCGCTGCGCTCGACCGGGAACCACGCGTGGGGGTTGGCCGCGGCAACGCGCGTCATCGGCGAGAAGAGCTCGCCGATCTGGAGCCGGTACTCGTCGGGCGCGATTCCGAGATGGGCGCGACGGGCGACGTCCCACAATGCGAACGTCGTGTACGCCTGGAAGACCTCGTGCGCCACCTCCGCAGGATGGAACGGAGCCTCGAACGGAAAGGGTTTGCGCTCGGGGTCCTTGTGCGACCACAGCGGTCGGTCGCCGGTCTTCTTCAGCCGGCGGACGGTGTCGAGCGCTTCGGCGCCGCACACGATGGCCACGTCGAGATCGCCGTCGACGATCGCTTCCGCGGCGTGATCGACGAGCACCTGCGGTGTCGTGCCGCCGATGCCCGAGTAGTACTGCTGCCTCGGTGCGATGCCCAGCCGCTCGCACAGCCGGCCCGGCGGATCGTCGTACTGCCACGACTGGCAGTACACGATCTGCACCGACTCGACCGCAGCCAGGACATCACCGGATCCTCGAGCGTCAGCGACCGCCTCACGGCACGTCTGCTCCCACATCGCCAACGGCTCCGGGGCCGGCCCGTCCTCCGGGCGCGACACCATCTGCGCCACACCGATGATGCATGGACTGCGGGCATCCGTGGTCATGTCACCGCTCGCCCGCGCTCGCGCGCCCGGCAGGCGTTCGCCGGATCACTTGTTCTGCCAGTTCGGCTTGCGCTTCTCGGC
>JBEEFX010000177.1:0-5804 GCA_041166365.1 Acidimicrobiaceae bacterium | reverse complement strand
GAGGGCGCGTGGTACGAGCTGTTCCCGCGCAGCGAAGGCGGCTTCGCCGGTGCGACGAAGCGGTTGGGCGCGATCGCGGAGATGGGCTTCGACATCGTCTACCTGCCCCCGATCCATCCGATCGGTCACACGTTCCGCAAGGGCCCGAACAACACGATCGGCGCCGGGCCCGACGACCCAGGTAGCCCGTGGGCCATCGGCAGCGAGGAGGGCGGCCACACCGCCATCAACCCGGCGCTCGGCACGATCGAGGACTTCCACACGTTCGTCGACGAAGCCGAGGCGCTCGGCATGGAAGTGGCGCTCGACTACGCGCTGCAGTGCTCACCGGATCACCCGTGGGTGCGGGAGCATCCAGAGTGGTTCCACCACCGGCCGGACGGCTCGATCGCGTACGCGGAGAACCCGCCGAAGAAGTACCAGGACATCTACCCGATCAACTTCTGGCCGGAGAACGACCGCGATCGCGAAGCGCTCTGGGAGGCCTGCCTCGAGATCTTCGAGTATTGGATCGGCCACGGCGTGAAGGTGTTCCGCGTCGACAACCCGCACACGAAGCCGTTCGCGTTCTGGGACTGGGTCATCGCCGAGGTGCGCACCGATCATCCCGAGACGATCTTCCTCGCCGAGGCGTTCACCCGGCCGCCCGTGATGGCGAAGCTGGCCGAGGTGGGCTTCACGCAGAGCTACACCTACTTCGCGTGGCGCACGGAGCGTTGGGAGCTCGAGGAGTACGTCACCGAGCTGGCCCACGGGCCAAAGGCCGACTACATGCGCCCGAACTTCTGGCCCAACACTCCCGACATCCTCGCCGGACCGTTGCGCAACGGCTCGCCGTCGGCGTTCCGACTGCGGCTGCTGCTCGCCGCCACTCTGAGCCCGAGCTACGGCATCTATTCCGGGTACGAGCTGTGCGAGAACGAGCCGGCATCCGACGGCAACGAGGAATACCTGCACTCGGAGAAGTACCAGCTGCGGCCGCGCACCTGGGACCGACCCGATTCACTGGTGCCGTTCATCACGTCACTGAACGACATACGCCGCCGACATCGCGCCTTTGCCGAGTTGCGCACGATCGTCTTTCACGATGCTGACAACGACAACATCATCGTGTACTCCAAGGCGTCCGCCGACGGCTCCGATGCCATGCTGTGCGTCGTGAATCTCGACGCCGGCAGCTCACAAGAGGCCACCGTGTCGCTCGATCTCGAGGCGCTCGGCGTCGAGGCCGGCACGTTCGTGGTGCAGGACGAGCTGAGCGGCGAGCGTTACACGTGGAGTGAGCACGCGTACGTGCGACTCGATCCGGCGCAGCAACCCGGCCACGTCTTCGAAGTCCGCACCGCCTGATGGGTGGACCGATCGACTTCAGCGACTCCCGTTGGTTCCAACGCGCCGTGTTCTACGAGGTGCTGGTGCGCGGGTTCAACGACGCAACCGGCGACGGCACCGGTGACATCAAGGGCCTGACCGAGAAGCTCGACTACCTGGAATGGCTGGGCGTCGACTGCCTCTGGCTCTTGCCCTTCTATCAGTCACCGCTCCGCGACGGCGGATACGACATCAGCGACTTCTTCTCGGTGTTGCCGGCCTACGGCGATGTGAAGGACGCGGCCAATCTCATCGACGAGGCGCACCGACGCGGGATGCGCATCATCGCGGACCTGGTCATGAACCACACGAGCGACCAGCATCCGTGGTTCCAGGAGAGCCGGTTGTCGCGCACCGGCGAGAAGAGCGACTGGTACGTGTGGTCGGACGACGACACCCGTTATTCGGACGCGCGGATCATCTTCGTCGACACCGAGACGTCGAACTGGACGTGGGATCCGCTGCGTGAGCAGTACTACTGGCATCGCTTCTTCCATCATCAGCCGGATCTCAACTTCGACAACCCGGCGGTGCAGGACGCGATGCTCGACGTCGTTCGCTTCTGGCTCGACATGGGACTCGACGGTTTCCGCCTCGACGCGGTTCCTTACCTCTTCGAGCGCGACGGCTCCAACGGCGAGAACCTGCCCGAGACCCATGACTACCTGAAGCGCGTGCGGCAGATGGTCGATGCGGAGTTCCCCGGCCGCGTGCTGCTCGCCGAAGCCAACCAGTGGCCAGCGGACGTCGTGGAGTACTTCGGTGACGACGACGAGTGCCACATGTGCTTCCACTTCCCGCTGATGCCCCGGATGTTCATGGCCGTGCGCCGCGAGCAGCGCTATCCCATCACCGAGATCCTGGCGCAGACGCCCGCCATCCCCGACGGTTGTCAGTGGGGCATCTTCCTGCGCAACCACGACGAGCTCACCCTCGAGATGGTCACGGACGAAGAGCGTGACTACATGTACACCGAGTACGCGCAAGACCCGCTCATGCGGCGCAACATCGGCATCGCCCGCCGCCTGTTCCCGTTGATCGACAACGACCGTCGCATCGCCGAGCTGTTCTACGCGCTGTTGTTCTCGATGCCCGGCAGCCCCGTCATGTACTACGGCGACGAGATCGGCATGGGCGACAACATCTACCTCGGTGATCGTGACGGTGTGCGCACGCCGATGCAGTGGACGCCCGACCGCAACGCCGGTTTCAGCAGGGCGGATTTCGCGCAGCTCTACCTGCCGCCGCTGATGGACCCGGTGTACGGCTATCAAGCGGTCAACGTCGAGGGCGAGACCCGCAACCCCAGCTCGTTCCTTCACTGGCTGCGACGGATGCTCGCCGTGCGCCGCGAGCACCCCGTCATGGGCATCGGTGCCCTCGAGGTGCTCTCGACGGAGAACCCGTCGGTGCTGGCGTACCTGCGCCGCTCGGCGGGCGAGGATGGCAACGAGGACATCGTGCTGTGCGTCAACAACCTCAGCCGGTTCGCGCAGCCGGTCGAGCTGATGATCTCCCAACTCGCCGGGAAGGTCCCGGTCGAGACGCTGGGCCGCGTGCCCTTTCCGGCCATCGGTGAACTGCCCTACTTCGTCGCGCTGCCGCCCTATGGGTTCTACTGGTTCACCCTGCACGAACCGGGGCTGGACCAATGATCGAATCCAGTGAGATCGCGACACTGCTGCCTGACTTCCTGGTGCGGCAACGGTGGTACGGCGCAAACGACCTCGAGCTCACGGGCGTCGAGGTGTCCGCCTTCGAGGTCTGGCGCGAGGAATCGCCGCAGTTGATCTGGGTGCTGGCCGACGCGCGCTTCTCCGACGACACCGTCGCCCGCTATCAGGTCCCGGTCGGTCTGCGGCCGCTCGACCAGACGGAGCGCTTCCTCGAAGGCAAAGGGCGCTCGATGCTCGGCGACGTCGACACCCCCGACGGCCCGGCGCTCGCGTACGACGCCCTCGTCGACCCGGAGCTGGCGCTCGCCTTCCTGCGCCAGATCGCGCCAGCGGAGCACGTCGAACGTGTGCGCTCGCTCAACGTCGAGCAGTCGAACACGTCCGTCGTCTACGACGAACGGCTGATCATGAAGCTCTTCCGCCGATTGGCCGAGGGCCCCAACCCAGATGTCGAGGTGACCGAGGGGCTGGCACGCGTCGGCTTCGCCCACATCAGTGCCCCAGTGGCCACGTGGCGACAGGACGGCATCGACCTCGCGGTGGTGCGAACGTTCCTCGAAGCCGGCACGGAAGGATGGCAACTCGCGCTCACGTCGCTGCGAGACGTGTACGGCAGCCGCCTCGACCCGGCCGAGTCGGGGGGCGACTTCGCACCAGAGGCGTGCCGGCTCGGGCAGATCACTGGCGAGATGCACTTGAAGCTCGCGGAGGCTTTCGGCGCCACCGACGGCGAACCGAAGGTCTGGGCCGACTCGATGGTCGCCAACCTGTCGCGATCGCGCGCCCGCGCGCTCGACGCGCCCGCCATCGCCGCGGCGTACGACGCGTTGCGCTCGATCGAGGATCCGGGCAAGTCGATCCGCATCCACGGCGACTACCACCTCGCGCAGACCATGCGCACCGACGGCGGCTGGTACATCCTCGACTTCGAAGGGGAGCCCGCGCTTCCGTTGGAGGAGCGCCGGAAGCCGTCGTCACCGCTACGCGACGTCGCCGGGATGATGCGCTCGTTCCACTACGCCGCCGAGGTCGGGCTGGCCGAGCGCGGCGGCGCGGCCGACGACGACGAGTTGCGAGCGCTCGGTGTCCGCTGGGAGCAACACGTGAGCGACGCGTTCCGTCAGGGCTACTTCGACACGGAGGGAATCGACGAGTTGCTCCCGGCCACGGAGGGTGACCGTGAGACCGTGCTGAACGCGTTCATCCTGGCGAAAGCGGTGTACGAGATCGGCTACGAGCTCGCCCATCGCCCGGACTGGGCGCGCATCCCGCTCGAAGCCGTCAGTCGTCTCGTCGACAGTTCACGCGGGTAGTCCGGCATGTGGCCAAGCAATCCGAGTCAATGACGCGTCGACTGCTCGCGGCGGAGGTCGATGCCATCGTCAAAGGTGAGCACCGGAACCCGCACGATTTTCTCGGGCATCACGGTGGCCTCGTTCGAGTGTGGCGGCCCGGGGCCGCCGCCGTCACGGTGGCGGGAGCGCAGGCGGAGAAGGTGCACGACGAGGGACTGTTCGAGGCGCGCCTGCCGGAGACCGTGCCCGACTACGCGGTCGAGGTCGAGTACCCCGACGGCACCGTGATCACCATCGACGACCCGTACCGCCACTGGCCGACGCTCGGCGAGGTCGACATCTACCTCATCGGTGAAGGTCGCCACGAGCGGTTGTGGGAGGTCCTCGGCGCGCACCACCGCGCGCACGAGGGGAGCGTCGGCACCGCGTTCGCCGTGTGGGCTCCATCCGCTCGAGCGATTCGAGTCGTCGGCGACTTCAACTTGTGGGACGGGCGCGTGCACCCGATGCGGTCGATGGGCACGTCAGGGGTGTGGGAGCTCTTCATCCCCGGCGTCGAGCCGGACGCTCGTTACAAGTTCGAGGTGATCGGCGCCGACGGTGCGTTGCGTCTGAAGGCCGACCCCATGGCGCAGCTGGCGGAGACGCCGCCGGGCACGTCTTCGATCGTCACCGTGTCCCATCACGAATGGGCCGACGGGGAGTGGCTCGCGCATCGGGCGAGCATCGACACGATCAACCAGCGGATGTCGACGTACGAGCTGCATCTCGGCTCGTGGCGCCACAAGCCTGAAGACGGCGACCGCCCGCTCACGTACCTCGAGCTCGCCGAGCAACTTCCCGAGTACGTCGCGGACCTCGGCTTCACCCATGTCGAGATGATGCCGGTGGCCGAGCACCCGTTCGGCGGTTCGTGGGGCTACCAGGTGTCGTCGTACTACGCGCCGACATCCCGGTTCGGGTCACCCGACGACTTCCGCGTGCTCGTCGAGGCGCTCCACAAGCGCAGCATCGGCGTGATCGTCGACTGGGTGCCCGCCCACTTCCCGAAGGACGAATGGGCGCTCGCGCGCTTCGACGGCACCGCGCTCTACGAGCACGCGGACCCCCGCCAGGGCGAGCATCCCGACTGGGGCACGCTCGTGTTCAACTTCGGACGGCACGAGGTGCGCAACTTCCTCCTCGCGAACGCGCTGTATTGGGTCGAGGAGTTCCACATCGACGGTCTGCGCGTCGATGCGGTCGCGTCGATGCTGTACCTCGACTACTCCCGCAAGGAAGGGGAGTGGGTCCCCAACAAGTTCGGCGGCCGCGAGAACCTCGAGGCGATCCACGTCCTGCAAGAGGTGAACACCGTGCTGTACGGCCGGTGCCCGGGCGTGCTCACCATCGCCGAGGAGTCGACTGCCTTCCCCGGCGTGTCACGCCCGGTGCACCTCGGCGGCCTCGGCTTCGCGCACAA
>JBEEFX010000176.1:0-8019 GCA_041166365.1 Acidimicrobiaceae bacterium | reverse complement strand
CTGCAGGTTCCGCTGTTCGTCAACATCGGTGATCGCCTGAAGGTCGACACGCGCAGCGGCGAATACATCACCCGCGCCTGATGAGCCGCTGATGGAGGGCCGGCGAGCGGCGCGCGAGCGTGCGCTCGAGCTGCTGTACGAGGCCGAAGCCAAGGACACGACTGCCGGTGCGGTCATCGACGGGCTGCCCGTCGCTCCCGATCCGTATGCGACCACGCTTGCGGTCGGCGTCGACGACCACCGTCCGGAGATCGACCAGTTGGTCGCGCAGTTCGCGAAGGGATGGGCGCTCGATCGCATGCCCGCGGTCGACCGCGCGTTGCTCCGCCTGGGCACCTACGAGTTGCTCCATCACCGCGAGGTGCCCGTGGCCGTCGTGATCTCGGAGGCGGTCGAGCTGGCCTCGCAGTTCTCGACGGACGACTCGAGCCGGTTCGTCAACGGCGTCCTGAGTGCGATCGCAAAGCGCGATGTCTGACATCGACGCGCTCATCGTCGATCTCGATGGAGTGATCCGCCACTGGCACGGCCACGAGCTGACCGCGCTGGCCGAGTCGGTGGGCCTGACCCGCGACGATCTCGGTGAGATCGCGTTCGAGCCCGAGTTGCTGGCCGCGGCGATGACCGGCGCGGTCGTGTTCGAGGACTGGGCGGACGAGATCGGCCGGCGAGCCGGCGCGCTGCACGGCTGCGACGCGGCGACGATCACCGCCGGCTGGGCGGCGCTCGGCTGGACGCTCGACCACGAGGTGCTCGACCTGCTCCGCGAGGTTCGGGCCGCGGCGCGGGCGAAGGTCGCACTGTTCAGCAATGCATCCACCCGGCTCGAAGCCGACCTCGAGTCGTGCAGCATCGACACCGAGTTCGACGTGGTGTTCAACTCCGCTCGCCTTGGCATCGCCAAGCCGGACATCGACGCGTTCGCAACGGTCGCCAAGCTGCTCGGAGTTCCGGTCGAGCGGTGTCTGTTCGTCGACGACACGGTCCCGAACGTCGAAGGCGCCCGAGCGGCCGGCATGCAGGCGGAGCCGTTCACGGACGTCGGCGCGTTGCGAACGCTGCTCGAGCGGGCAGGCTTGCTGGATGGCGCTGCCGCTTCCTGAGCCACCGTTGACCGACGGCGTCGTCCGTCTCCGGCCCTGGAGCGCGCACGACATGGATGCGCTGGTCAACGCGTGGGCGGACGAGGAGATCCAGAAGTGGACGACGGTGCCGCAGCTACGGGCCAGCGAGCACGCGCTGCGGTGGATCGCGTCCGAACAGCTGCGTCGCGACCGCGGCCTCGCGCTCGATCTCGTGATCTCGCCGGCCGACCGCACAGACGACACGGTGTTGGGCGAGGTCGGCATGGTGCCGCTGGGCGGCGGCCCGGCCCGGGCCGAGCTCGGTTGGTGGGTGGCCGCCCCGCACCGGCGACAGGGCATCGCCACCCGGGCCGTCGGCCTGTTCGCGCGGTGGCTGCGAGACGAGCTCGAGTTCACCGACCTGTTCGCCGAGGTCGACCCCGACAACCCGCCGTCGGTCTGGGTCGCCGAGTCCAACGACCTCCGCCTCCGAATCCGCAACTAGACGATTTGGGCTGCTACCCTCGACGCCTGACCGTGAAGCGGGTCCTGTGAGGCCCGGACGGACAGGAGTTGCCCGTTGGCTGAACGTGAGCGCCGTTCGACGCCCCCTTACGGGGGCGTTTTTGTTGCCCGAAGCCGGGTCATGGATGCCGATGACGTCCAGCGGGCCATCTGGCGCATGGCGCACGAGATCATCGAGCACAACCACGGCCTCACCGACGTCGTGCTCGTCGCGCTGCAGACCGGTGGGGTGACCATCGCGCAGCGGCTCGCCGATGCGCTCGAGCAGATCGAGGCCATCACCGTCGACGTCGGCACCCTCGACGTGGCCCTCCACCGCGACGACTACGGCCTGCGGCCCGTCCTGCCGGAAGCGGTCACGAACATCCCCGTCGATCTGACGGGCGCGGTCGTCGTGCTCGTCGACGACGTGCTCTTCACCGGTCGCACGATCCGTGCGGCGCTCGACGCGCTGACCTCGTTCGGCCGTCCCCGGGCGGTGCAGCTCGCCGTCATGGTCGATCGCGGCCACCGCGAGCTCCCCATCCGGCCGGACTACGTCGGCAAGAACCTGCCCACCCGCCGCGACGAGGTCGTCGACGTGAACGACGACGGCGTCGACCTCGGGGAGATGATCAAGTGAAGCATCTCCTCTCGATTGCCGATCTCGGCGGGCGCGATGGCATCAATCAAGTGCTCGACGTCACGGACTCGTTCGTCGAAGTCAGTGAACGACAGATCCCGAAGGTGCCCGCACTGCGCGGCAAGACCATCGTCTGGCTCTTCTACGAGGACTCCACCCGCACCCGCCTGAGCTTCGAGCAGGCGGCCAAGCGCCTGTCGGCCGACACCATGAACTTCAGCGTGAGCACGTCCTCCGTGAAGAAGGGCGAATCACTGCGCGACACCGTGCTCACGATCGAGGCGATGGGCGTCGACTGCATCGTCGTGCGTCATGCCTCAGCCGGCGCCCCGTGGCGCATTGCCGAGTGGGTCGACGCGTCGGTCATCAACGCCGGCGACGGCTGGCACGAGCACCCCACGCAAGCGCTCCTCGACTCCTACACGATCCGCCAACATCTCGGCAGTGTCGACGGCACCCGGATCGCCATCGTCGGTGACATCAAACACTCCCGTGTCGCCCGGAGCGACGTGCTCGCCTTCACCGCGCTCGGCGCCGACGTCACGCTGGTCGCGCCGCCGACCCTGCTGCCGGCCAGCCTCGACGGATGGCCGGTGAGCGTGAGCTACGACCTCGACGCGGTGCTCCCGAAGTGCGACGTCGTCTACCTGCTACGCATGCAGCGCGAGCGGATGACCGAATCGCTCATCCCTTCGCTTCGCGAGTACACCGCGTCGTACGGCCTCACGCGACGGCGAGTCGATCTGCTCGATGAGCGAACGCTCGTGATGCATCCGGGCCCGATGAACCGCGGCGTCGAGATCGCGGCCGAGGTCGCGGACCTACCGCGGTCGGTCGTGGTCGACCAAGTGCGCAACGGGGTCGCCGTGCGCATGGCCGTCCTCTATCTCCTCCTCGGCAGCGGAGTCGACCTGCGGAGCGTCTCGTGATCGTGCTGAAGGGTGGCCGCATCATCGACGCGATCGGTGAGCGTGAGGGTGACGTGCTCATCGACGACGACGGGCGCATCGCCGCCGTCGGCCCTGACCTCTCGGCCGCACACGTGATCGACGCGGGCGGTTGCGTCGTCGTGCCGGGACTCGTCGACCTGCACACGCACCTGCGGGAGCCGGGACGCGAGGAATCCGAGACCGTCGAAACTGGATCACGTGCCGCCGCGCGCGGGGGCTTCACGGCCGTGGTCGCCATGCCGAACACGGAGCCCGCCATCGACTCGGCGGCGGTCGTGCGCGATGTGCTCGAGCTCGGTCGCAAGGCGCTGTGCGACGTGCGCGCTGCCGGGGCGATCACCGTCGGCCGCGAGGGCGAGCAGCTCGCACCGATGGCCGAGATGGCCGCGCTCGGCGTGAGGCTGTTCACCGACGACGGGAACGGCGTGCAGGACAACCGGCTGATGCGGCGGGCGTTGGAGTACGCATCTGGCCTCGGCGTCACGCTGGCGCAGCACTGCGAGGACGAATCGCTCTCGGCCGGTGGGCACATGCACGAAGGCGAGTGGTCCAGCCGGCTCGGGATCCCGGGAATCCCGTCGGAGGCCGAAGAGCTGATGGTGATGCGCGACATCGCGCTCGCTCGTCTCACGGGCGCGCGCATCCACTTCCAGCACCTGTCGACCGACGGTGCCATCGCGATGGTGCGAGCGGCAAAGGGCGGCGGGCTCGCCGTGACCGCGGAGGCCGCCCCCCATCACTTCACGCTCACGGACGAGTGCTGCGCGTCGTACGACCCGGTGTTCAAGGTGAACCCGCCGCTGCGCACGGCGATCGACGTTGCCGCGGTGAAGGCGGGTCTGGCGGACGGGGCGGTCGACGCGATCGCCACCGATCACGCCCCGCACGCACAGGAGTTCAAGGAGCAGACGTTCGACGAGGCCCCCCCGGGCATGCTCGGCCTCGAAACCGCGCTCGCACTGGCCATCACGGAGCTCGACCTCGACCTCGCAGAGATCCTGGCCCTGCTGTCGTGGCGACCCGCGGTGATCGCCGGACTCGGCGACCTGCACGGAGGCCCGATCGAGGCAGGGCGCCCCGCCAACATCTGTGTGATCGATCCGACCGCGACCTGGACGGTCGACGCCGCGAAGCTGGCGAGTCGCAGCCGTAACACGCCGTACGCCGGGCGCACCCTGACTGGCCGCGTGCGGCACACGTTCCTCTGGGGCGAGCCGGTCGTGCTCGATGGAGAAGCAACCCGTTGACCGTGCGCGCCGCGCTGCTCGTTCTCGCTGACGGGACGACGTTCGAGGGTGAAGCCATCGGCGCCGAGGTCCCAGGCGGCATCAGCGCGGGGGAGGTCGTGTTCAACACGGTGCTCACCGGCTACCAGGAAGTGATCACCGACCCGTCGTACGCGGGCCAGATCATCACGTTCACGTACCCGCACATCGGCAACTACGGCGTGACCGACGACGATCGCGAGAGTCGCAAGCCGTTCTGCCGCGGGGTGATCGTGCGCGACCTCGCCCGGCGGCGCAGCAACTGGCGCAGCGACGGTGACCTCGAATCGTTCATGCGCGCCAACGGTCTGGCCGGCATCGCCGGCGTCGACACGCGTCGGCTCACACGGCACATACGCGATGCCGGCGCCATGGCGGGCGCGTTCGGAACCGCCGACGAGGTCGCGCTGAAGGCCGCCGCAGCGGCGGAGCCGGGCACGTCCGGCGTCGATCTCGTCTCGACCGTCACGACGGAGCAGCCGTACTCGGTGGGTGACGGCCCTCTACGCGTTGTCGCCTACGACTTCGGGATCAAGCGCACGATCCTGCGCCATCTCGGAACACTCGCGACGGTCGAGGTCGTCCCGGCCTCCACCACCGCGGCCGACGTGCTGGCGCGCGACCCGCATGGGGTGTTCTTGTCGAACGGCCCCGGCGACCCGGAGGAAGCGCCGTACGCCGTCGAGGCCATCAACGACCTGCTCGGCGCCGTTCCCATCTTCGGGATCTGCCTCGGTCACCAACTGCTGTCGCTCGCCATCGGCGCCCGGACGGAGAAGTTGGCGTTCGGTCACCACGGCGGCAACCACCCGGTCCGTCGCGTGTCCACCGGCGCCGTCGAGATCACGAGTCAGAACCACAACTTTGCCGTCGTCGCCGACTCGCTCGCCGGCAGGGCCGAGATGACCCACGTCAACCTGAACGACGGCGTCTGTGAGGGGCTGCGCGTGCTCGACGCACCGGCCTTCAGCGTGCAGCACCATCCGGAGGCCGGTCCCGGCCCGCACGACGCGTCGTACCTGTTCGACCTGTTCGTCGATCTGATGCACGGGGGCGTCTAGGCATGCCGAAGCGGACCGACATCCAGTCGATCCTGTTGATCGGCTCGGGGCCGATCGTGATCGGGCAGGCCTGCGAGTTCGACTATTCCGGGACGCAGGCCTGTCGCGTGTTGCGTCAGGAGGGCTACCGGGTCATCCTCGCCAACTCGAACCCGGCGACGATCATGACGGACCCGGAGTTCGCGGACGCCACGTACATCGAGCCGCTCGATGTCGAGATCCTCACGCAGATCATCGAACGCGAGCGGCCGGACGCCGTGCTGCCCACGCTCGGAGGGCAGACCGCACTGAACCTGGCGATGGCGCTGCACGAGCGCGGCGTGATCGGCGTGCCCGGCAGGCCGGAGATGATCGGCGCGAACGCGACGGCCATCGCGACCGCCGAGGACCGCGAGCAGTTCAAGGTCGCGATGCAGGAGATCGGGCTGTCCGTGCCCTCCTCGGGCATCGCGCACAGCATGGACGAAGCGCGGGACGTGATCGAGCGCATCGGGCTGCCGGTGGTGATCCGGCCGGCGTTCATCCTCGGCGGCAAAGGCACCGGCATCGCATCGACACCGGAGGAGCTCGAGCGCGCCGCGCAGTACGGCCTCGATGCCAGCCCGATCAGCGAGATCCTGCTCGAGCGCTCGATCGCCGGATGGAAGGAATACGAGCTCGAGGTCATGCGCGATCGCGCGGACAACTGCGTCGTCGTCTGCTCCATCGAGAACCTCGATCCGATGGGCGTGCACACGGGCGACTCGATCACCGTCGCACCGGCGCAGACGCTGAGCGACGTGGAATACCAGCTGATGCGCGACGCCGCATTCGCCTGCATCAGACGCGTGGGTGTCGAGACCGGCGGGTCCAACGTGCAGTTCGCGCTGAACCCGACGAACGGCGACATGGTCATCATCGAGATGAACCCCCGTGTCTCCCGCAGCAGCGCGCTGGCTTCGAAGGCCACCGGGTTCCCGATCGCCAAGATCGCAGCGCGACTGGCGGTCGGCTACACGCTCGACGAGATCCCGAACGACATCACGAGGAAGACGCCTGCGAGCTTCGAGCCGGTCATCGACTACGTCGTCACGAAGGTGCCGCGCTGGGCGTTCGAGAAGTTCCCGGGGACGAAGGGCGTGCTCGGGACGTCGATGCAGTCGGTAGGCGAAGCCATGGCGATCGGCCGCACGTTCCCCGAGTCCTTGCAGAAGGCCCTGCGCTCGCTCGAGCATGGCCGGCGCGGGCTGAACTGCGATCCCGCCGAAGCCCTGCTCGACGAGCTGGACGATGACGAGCTCGTCACCCAGGCCGCCATCGCCACCCCGGACCGCCCGTTCCAGCTCGAGGCCGCCCTGCGCCGAGGCATCACGATCGAACGGCTCTACGAGGCAACGAAGGTCGACCCCTGGTTCCTCGACCAGATCTCGCAGATCATCGATGAACGCGCCCACCTCACGAGCGTCGGGTTCGACGCGCTGAGTCGCGCCGACTGGCGGCGAGCCAAACGGCTCGGCTTCGCCGACGCGCAGCTCGCGTGGCTGTGGGGGGTCGACGAAGGCGCTGTGCGCGCCGCGCGGCTCGCCAAAGGAGTCGCGGCCACGTTCAAGACCGTCGACACGTGCGCCGCGGAGTTCGAGGCGGCGACGCCGTACCACTACTCCACCTACGAGGACGACGACGAGGTCCAGCCGAGCAACAAGCAGAAAGTGATCATCCTCGGCTCGGGGCCGAACCGGATCGGGCAGGGGATCGAGTTCGACTACTGCTGCGTGCATGCGGCGTTCGCGCTGCACGACGCCGGCTTCGAGACGATCATGGTCAACTGCAACCCCGAGACGGTGTCGACCGACTACGACACCTCCGACCGTCTCTACTTCGAGCCCATCACGAGCGAAGACGTGCTCAACGTCATCGACGTCGAGCAACGGTCGGGCGACCTGCACGGCGTTGTCGTGTCGCTCGGCGGCCAGACGCCGCTGAAGCTCGCCGGTCTGCTCCCGCCGGAGCTCGTACTGGGCACATCGGCGGCATCGATCGACCTGGCCGAGGACCGCGACCGCTGGAACGATCTGTGCGCCCGGCTCGAGATCCCGCAGCCGGCAGGCGGAACGGCGAGCACCATCGACCAAGCGCTCGCCATCGTGGAGCGCATCGGCTATCCGGCGCTGGTCCGGCCCAGCTACGTGCTCGGCGGCCGGGCGATGGAGATCGTCTACGACGACGATTCGCTGCGGCGGGCGATGAACGAGCTCGCCGGCTTCGGCACGCTCGGCCGCGAGGGCGGCCTGTCGGCGGAGCGGCCCGTGCTGGTCGACAGGTTCCTCGAGGACGCCACCGAGGTCGATGTCGACGCGATCCGCGACCGTACGGGCGACGTTCTCATCGGCGCGGTGATGGAGCACGTCGAGGAAGCCGGAGTCCATTCCGGCGACAGCGCCTGCTCGATCCCGCCCTACAGCCTCGACGCCGCCGTCATCGCCGAGATCGAGCGGCAGGCGCGGGCGCTCGCCCTCGCGCTCGGCGTCAAGGGGCTGATGAATATCCAGTTCG
>JBEEFX010000175.1:0-11009 GCA_041166365.1 Acidimicrobiaceae bacterium | reverse complement strand
CGCAGCCGTCAACAACGTGAAGGCCGTCAACCCGGATGTCGTGTTCTTCGGTGGCTACTACGAGCAGGCCGGTCGCCTCAAGAAGCAACTCACGGACGCAGGCGTGAAGGCCACCTTCATGAGCGGCGACGGCTCGTTGGACGCCGGATTCGTGAAGGCCGCTGGTGCCGCTGCTGATGGTTCCATCCTCAGCTGCCCGTGCTACTTCGCGAGCGACGCCAGCCCCGGCAAGATCGGCGACTTCGCGAAGGCGTACCAGGCCCTCAACGGCACCGTGCCCGGCACCTACTCCACCGAGGCGTACGACTCGGCCAACATCCTCATGACCGGCATCAAGGCAGGCAACACGACGCGCGAGAAGCTTCGTGACTACGTCGAGTCGCTGAAGAAGGTGGATGGCGCTATCTCGAAGGACGTCACCTTCGCGGACAACGGCAACATCGAAGCGCAAGGGATCTTCCTGTTCGACGTAACGGGCGGAAAGATCGTTCTGAACATCGCCACCGACGACATCAAGTAGCTGTGCTCCAAGTGGTTTGAACACTGGAGGGCGCCCTCGCGGGCGCCCTCCAGTCTTTCGGAACGAGAGATCGACGCATGCACTTCGATGTTCTCTTTGACACGTTCTGGGGACAGACCGTTGACGGCCTCACGCTCGGAGCGGTCTACGCGCTGATCGCGCTCGGCTACACCTTGGTGTACGGCGTGTTGCGGCTGATCAACTTCGCCCATTCCGAGATCTTCGCGATCGGAATCTTCGCCACGACGTTCGCCATCGACGGCATGGGCGTCACCGGCCCTCGCCATGGCGCGAGCCTCGTGTTCACGCTTCTGCTGCTCCTCGTCGCAGGAATGCTGGCCTCCGGCCTTGCCGCGCTGGTGATGGAGCGGGTGGCCTACCGTCCCCTCCGGAAGCGAAACGCACCCCGCCTCACCGCGTTGATCACGGCCATCGGCATCTCGCTGTTCGTCCAAGAGATGCTCGCGCTCCGCTATGGCCGAAGCTCCATCAACTCGCACCGCGTCCTCGAACAACAGACGTGGTTCAGCTTCGGCACGGCGGACATCAACAACCGTAAGGTCCTCGTCTTCGTCTCGGCCATCCTGCTGATGATCGGCCTCGATCAGTTCGTGCGGCGCAGCCGCCTCGGTCGAGGCATCCGTGCGGTCGCGCAGGACAGTGAGACGGCTCAGCTCATGGGCGTCAACATCGACAGGGTCGTCATGCTGACGTTCCTGCTCGGCGGCCTGCTCGCCGGTGCCGCCGGGTTCCTGCACACGATCATCTACGAGTCCGCTCGCTTCAACATCGGCTTCATCCCTGGTATCAAGGCCTTCACCGCGGCGGTCCTCGGTGGCATCGGCAACGTCAGGGGTGCGCTCCTCGGCGGCATCTCGCTCGGTCTCCTCGAGAACTACGGCGCCGCGGTCCTCGGCGGCCAATGGAAGGACGTCTTCGCGTTCGGCGTGCTCGTGCTCGTTCTGCTGCTGCGACCGACCGGCCTCCTGGGCGAGACCCTCGGGAGGGCTCGCGTATGAGCCGCTTCCGGCTCCCGAGGCCCGCGATCATCGAACCGATCGCGAAGCGATGGGACCGCCTGCCGCTCTGGGCCAAGCTCATCGCGCTGTTGGCGGTGCTCGCCTTCGCGGTCTGGTATCCGTCGACTCTCGAGCGCTACTGGCAGAGCGTGCTGTTCTTCCCGATCGGCGTGTACATCGTGCTCGCGCTGGGATTGAACATCGTCGTGGGTCAGACCGGCTTGCTCGACCTGGGCTATGTCGCCTTCTTCGCCGTCGGCGCGTACTCGACGGCCAAGCTCTCGGCCGACGGGCCGCTCAACGCCTGGGAGTGCCTCATCCCGGCGGTCGTCATCGCGACCGCCGCCGGAGTCGCCCTTGGCGCGCCCACGCTTCGGTTGCGCGGCGACTACCTCGCGATCGTCACGTTGGGATTCGGAGAGATCGTCCGCATCACCGCGCAGAACAGCCCTTCGTTGGGCGAGGCCCGCGGCATCACCGGCATCCCTCACCCGTCACCGCTGTTCGGCCAGGAGTTCGGAACCGAGCCGCTGCCCTACTACTACCTGGCACTGACGGCGATCGTGTTCGCCATCCTCGTCGTTGCCCGCCTCAAACGCTCGCGAGTGGGCAGGGCATGGACGGCGATCCGTGAGGACGAAGACGCGGCCGAGCTGATGGGCGTACCGACCTTCAAGTTCAAGCTGTGGTCGTTCGCGATGGGCGCGTCCTTCGGCGGGCTGGGCGGCTGGCTCTACGCCTCCAAGGTCGGATTCATCAACCCCGACACGTTTCCCTTCACCGTCTCGATCCTGATCCTGGCGGCCGTCGTGCTCGGCGGGCTCGGCTCGACGCCAGGTGTCATCGCCGGCGCCTTCGCGGTCGGCTACCTCCCGGAGTACTTGCGCGAGGCCAAATTCGATGTCGGCGGGGTCCATATCGGAAGCGACTCGATCCTCGACCGCCTGAACTCGATCACGGGCTCACGTGCGAGCGACATCACGGAGTACCGCGTCGCATTGTTCGGTCTCGCGCTCGTGTTGATGATGATCTTCCGCCCTCAAGGACTGCTCCCGAACCGACAGCGCGCCGCGGAGTTGGTGAAGGACGATGAGCTCGAGCCCGAGATGGAGCAGCGCGTCAACGAGCTCGAGGGCGAGCCCATGGCCATACCAACCGACGTCGACCTGCCGCAAGACTTCGTCACGAGAGCCGCAGAGGTCGAAGAGGAGGTGCTGAGCCTGGCGAGCGTCCGCATGGTGTTCGGCGGCGTCGTTGCCCTCGAAGACGTCTCGGTCACCGTCCGACGCGGACAGATCTTCGGCATCATCGGACCGAACGGTGCGGGCAAGACGACACTGTTCAACTGCATCACCGGCGTCTTCCAACCGACGGGCGGCGAGATCATCCTCGACGGGCTGTCGTTGATCGGTCGCAAGCCGCACCGGATCACGGAGCTCGGCGTCGCCAGGACGTTCCAGAACATCCGGCTGTTCCCGAACATGAAAGCGCTGGACAACGTCATGGTCGGGGCCGATGCCCGCCACACGATCAGCGTGCCCGGGGCGCTGTTGAGCACGCCCAAATACTTCAGGGAGGAGCGCCTCGGGAAGCACGAGGCGCAGCGCCTCCTCGAGTTCGTCGGTATCCCCACACGAGCCGGCGAGCTCGCCCGCAACCTGCCCTACGGCGACCAACGCCGTCTCGAGATCGCGCGCGCGCTCGCGACGCAGCCCAAGGTCCTGCTCCTCGACGAGCCCGCCGCCGGGTTCAACCCAGCCGAGAAGCAACTGCTCATCACACTCATCCGCCAGATCCGGGACAGCGGCCTCACGGTCGTGCTCATCGAACACGACATGGGACTGGTGATGAACGTGTGCGATCGGATCGCCGTGCTCGACTTCGGCGAGAAGATCGCGGAGGGTCTGCCATCCGAGATCCAGCAGGATCCGCGCGTGATCGAGGCCTACCTCGGGGTCACCGAAGATGCTTCTTGAGCTCGAGGACGTCCACGTCCATTACGGAGCCATCGCCGCGCTGAGGGGCATATCGGCCACAATCGACGAGGGCGAGATCGTGACGCTTCTCGGTGCGAACGGCGCCGGCAAGACGACCACGCTGAAGACCGTCTCGGGCCTGCGTCCGCTCACCTCGGGGCGGATCCTGTTCCAGGGCGAGGATCTCGCAGGCGTCCCCGCCCATCGCCGCGTGCAGATGGGCATCAGTCAGGCTCCGGAGGGACGAGGGATCTTCCCGGGCATGACAGTCGTGGAGAACCTGGAGATGGGCGCGTACGCGAGGCGCGGCGCGAAGCCCGAGGACTTCGACCGGGTGCTCGAACTGTTTCCGCGTCTGGCGGAGCGCCGCAAGCAGTCCGGCGGCACGTTGTCGGGTGGGGAGCAGCAGATGCTGGCCATCGGACGCGCGCTCATGGCCCGCCCAACGGTGATGCTGCTCGACGAACCATCGCTCGGGCTCGCGCCGAAGCTCGTCGCCCAGATCTTCTCGATCATCACGGAGATCAACGCGCAGGGCACCACGATCCTCCTCGTGGAGCAAAACGCCGCGCAGGCCCTGAAGCGCGCCGACCGCGCTTACGTCCTCGAAACCGGACGCGTCGTGCGCACCGATGCCGCAGCGGTGCTCCTCAACGACGACTCGGTGAAGGCCGCCTACCTCGGCGGCGACATCGCGTAGCTACGCCACACCGAGCTCGCTCAGCAACTCCTCGATCGGGCCGACCATGCCCGTGTAGAACGGTCCGAACTCCGCGTAGATCGCCGAGGCCGCGTCGTAGCGCATCGTGTAGACGACATCCTTCAAGTCATCGGGGTGTACGCCGAAGAGCGTGACGCCCCACTCGTAGTCGTCGAGTCCCGTC
Organism: Acidimicrobiaceae bacterium; assembly: GCA_041166365.1. GTDB lineage: Bacteria > Actinomycetota > Acidimicrobiia > Acidimicrobiales > JACDCH01 > DASUCS01. The sequence continues at coordinate 6,610 of JBEEFX010000175.1, read as the reverse complement.
GAGCCGGTGATGAGTTGCAGGATCCGTCCGGCGAACGTGCGGCCCGTCTTGCCGTGGCCCTGCATCAACTGCTCGCGCTCCTCGTACGGCAGCGCGTACCAGTTCTGGTCGACGTTGCGGCGCTTCGACATCGGATAGAAGCACCACGCCCGCTTCCCCTCGGGAGGGAGTTGGGGATACTGCCGCGTCTGCTTCATCGCTTCCGGCAGACCCTGCGCGTACTCGGAGATCTCGGTCAGCGACAGGTACGAATCGACGACGTCGAGCCCCGCGGCCGTCAGCTCGGTCTGGAAGCGGCGCAGCCGCCACAGGTCGGGGCCGATGGCCATGAACCCGAGATCGGCCTTGTGGCCGAGCACGGCCACGGTCACCACCTGATGGTCGTCGCCTTGCGCCGCCTTCACCGCGGCCACGATGCCTTCGGCATCCGCCAACGGTGTCGGCTTGCAGAACAGGTGCAGGACACTCCAACCGGACGATGGCGTGAGTGGCTCGGGCATGCGGCGAAGCCTACGACGGCGACGGAACGCCGCCGTGCGCTCACGGGCGAGCGATTCGTGTCGAATTACGAGTACACGTTCATGTGGCCGTCACGGGCGAAGCCGGCCAGCGGGAGACCGGCGGCGCGGGCCGCGTCGACCGCGAGGCTCGAGGGTGCGCTCACGGCCACGACCGCCGCAAACCCCGCGGCCCATGCCTTCTGCACGATCTCGAAGCTGGCGCGGCCGCTGACGTACAACCCCAGGTCGTTGGCCGGGAGCCGGTCATCGAACAACAGGCGCCCGACCACCTTGTCGACCGCGTTGTGCCGGCCGATGTCCTCGCGCACGACGACCGTCTCACCGTCAGCGGTGAACGCGGCCGCAGCGTGCACCGCGCCCGTCGCGGCGAACAGCTCCTGCTGGTCTCGGGTCCGCGACGGCGCGGCGGCCAGCACGCCGAGCGAGATCGGCGTGAGGCCATGCAACGGGTACAGCCGCTGCCGCAACGCGTCGAGCGAGGCGGACCCGCACAAACCGCAGGACGACGTCGTCGTCGCCACGCGCGCCGTCGGCACGGGTGCTCGGCCGCCGGTCTCGACGGTGACGACGTTGAACTCCGTCGCCGCCGCGCTGCCGCTGTCGCCGCAGTAGCGACAGCCGGTGACCGCCGCCCCGGCGAGCAACCCGTCGGTGAGGCACAGGCCCGCGGCCAGTTCGAAGTCGTCGCCGGGCGTGCGCATCGTCGTCGTCACGAGATGGCCGTCGAGGTGGATCTCGAGGGGCTCCTCGACGATCAGCTCGTCGGGCCGGCGCGTGATCCGCGGCGCGTCGCCGTTCGTCTCGACATGTTGCACCAGGACTTTGGCGATGCGTCCCCTCGCCACCCGGTCAGGCTAGGAGGTGAGCACCGCGCCCACGGAATGTCGGCCTCTGACCACGCCGGCGGGGGGCCGAGGCAGGAGACGTGGCGGATCAGGGCGAAAATGACCCGAACGGGCCATAGGCCCCATCCACGGGGTCTGGTCTGATTGAGCACAGTGCGCAGGGGGGTCTTCGTCCTATTCGTCACCCTCGCGGCCGTGGGTGCCGCGCTCCCGGTGGCCCGCGCCCAAACGGGGATTCCGGTCGTCGTGCTCGACGGGCGGGGCTTCGGGCACGGGGTCGGACTGGCGCAGTGGGGGGCCAAGTACCTGGCGGACGCCGGCGCCCACCACGAGGACATCCTGGCGAAGTTCTACCCGGGCACCGAGCTGTCGACGGCGTCAGGCACGATCCGGGTGGCCGTGTACACGAGCCCCGACAACCGCAGCACGCTGAGCTTCCCGTACGGCGGCGAGGTGCGCAGCTCACCCAGTGGCGAGCAGGCGTCCGGCTTCCCCGTGCAGGTCGGTCCGGGCGGTTCGGTGATCATCACGTATGACGGCCAGTACCACGTGACTCCGGCGGTCACGGCCCAGTCGGTGGGTCAACCGGTTGCCTACACGGGGCCGACGACCGCCGAGCAGGCGGTCTGTGGCGTCCCGCTCACGCCACCCTGTCCCCCGCCGACGACGCAACCTCCCGATGGCGGAGGCGGAGGCGGCTGCGTCGTGTTCTGCACGCCGACGACGCCACCGCCGGCGACGGAACCGCCGCCCGAGACCACCACCCCGCCTCCGGGAACCGAACCGCCGCCGTCAGACCCCGGTGATCCGGGCACGGGCGGGTCGAGCACCGCGAGCTCGGCATCGCCCGTGTGGGCCGTGTCCAACGGCACCACCGGGGTCGAGGAGCGCGGCCGGCACTACCGCGGGCTGATCGAGGCCACCGCCGGTGGTGGGCCCCTGCGGCTCGTCAACCAGCTCGATGTCGAGACGTACCTGAAGGGCATGGGCGAGGTGCCCAGCACGTGGCCGCTGGAAGCCATCGCCGCCCAGGCGGTCGTGGCCCGCACGTACGCGCTGCGAGCCATGTCGTTCAGCGGCGAGCTGTGCGACTACGACCTCTGCCAGGTGTACATCGGCGCCGATCGAGAAGCGCAGGGGCAGAACGAGGCAGTCGACGCCACGCAAGGACAGGTCGTGACCTATGGCGGTGGGCTGGCCACCACCGTCTACTCGGCCGACGCCGGCGGCATCACCGCGACGCCGCTCGAGGGGTTCGGCAGCGACACGAGCTATCCGTACCTCCAAGTCGTCCGCTACGACACGCCCGATCCGCTGCCCTGGCGCGCGGAAGTGGCGCTGTCCGATGTCGCCTCCCGTTTCTCCTATCCAGGGTCGGTCACCGACGTGAAGGTCGGTCAGGCGGGGCCGTCTGGCCGCGCGCTGCAAGTCACGCTCGACGGGTCCGCCGGCCCCTTCGCCGTCGACGGACGGAAGTTTGCGGCCTCGCTGGGCCTGCGCTCGACGCTGTTCCAACCCACGATCACGACCGACGACAACGTGCCGCCAGTTCCGCCGTTCGGCGGCTCGGGCACGCAGGCGCTGCCGGAGGACTCGGCGGCGATCAAGCAGGCCGCCCTCACGGGCGACGTCGCGTCCGCAGGCCGACCCAACATCGCCGGCCTGCGCGACTGGGGCAGCAAGCTGACGTCGTCCCTGTCCCGCTCGGCGCACGGCGCGACCGACCTCGCGAGCAATCCCGCTGCGTGGGTGGCCGTCACGCTCGCGTTGATGGCCACGGCATTCGTGTTCGCCCGCGGCGATGTTCCGTCGCCGGTCGCTCTCCAGCTGATCGACGGGGTGCACTTCCCGATGCTGCGCTGGCCCGCGGAGGGGCGGCGCATCGACTCTCCCCTCGCCCGACCGCAACCGGCGCCCACGTCGCGGCCGCGACGCACCCGGCCACTGCGAGTTCGCCGCAAGCCTTAGGCGGGGGCGGCGGGGCGGCGGCGTCCGTCGGAAGACGTGCCCGCGACCGATGTCCGTTGAGAACGAAAAGAGCCGGCCCGAGGGCCGGCTCTTTCGGACAGGAATGTCGAATTTCTAGAAGTCGTCCATGCCGCCGCCGCCCATGGCGGGAGCGCCCTTCTCTTCAGGCTTGTCGGCGATGACGGCCTCGGTCGTGAGGAACAGTGCGGCGATCGACGCGGCATTCTGGAGCGCCGAGCGGGTCACCTTGGTGGCGTCGGGAACGCCCGCCTTCAGCAGATCCTCGTAGTTGCCGGTGGCGGCGTTGAGGCCGTTCGCCCCTTCGAGGTTCTTGACCTTCTCGACGACCACGCCGCCCTCGAGACCGGCGTTGACCGCGATCTGCTTCAGCGGCTCCTCGACGGCCTTGGCGACGATCTTCGCACCAGTGGCCTCGTCACCCTCGAGCTTCTCGGCGGCCACGAGGATCGCGGCTTGCGAACGAAGCAGGGCGACACCGCCGCCGGGGACGATGCCTTCTTCGACCGCAGCCTTCGTGGTCGAGACCGCGTCCTCGATGCGGTGCTTCTTCTCCTTGAGCTCCACTTCGGTGGCGGCACCGACCTTGAGCACCGCGACACCACCTGACAACTTGGCGAGCCGCTCTTGCAGCTTCTCGCGGTCGTAGTCGGAGTCGGTGTTCTCGATCTCGTTCTTGATCTGCTGGATGCGGCCCTTGATCTCGTCCTCGGAACCAGCGCCCTCGACGATCGTCGTCTCGTCCTTCGTGACGACGACCTTGCGGGCCCGACCGAGCAGATCGAGCGTGGTGTTCTCGAGCTTGAGGCCGACCTCTTCGGTGATGACCTGGCCACCCGTGAGGATCGCGATGTCCTGCAGCATGGCCTTGCGGCGCTCGCCGAAGCCGGGAGCCTTGACGGCAACCGACTTGAACGTGCCGCGGATCTTGTTCACCACGAGCGTGGCGAGAGCCTCGCCCTCGACGTCCTCGGCGATGATCATGAGCGGCTTGCCGGACTGCATGACCTTCTCGAGCACCGGCAGCAGATCGCGCACGGCCGAGATCTTCGAACCGACGATCAGGATGTACGGATCGTCGAGCACGGTCTCCATGCGATCGGGGTCGGTGACGAAGTACGGCGAGATGTAGCCCTTGTCGAAGCGCATGCCCTCGGTGAACTCGAGCTCCATGCCCATCGTGTTCGACTCTTCGACGGTGATGACACCGTCCTTGCCGACCTTGTCGATGGCGTCGGCGATCAGGCCGCCGATCTCGTTGTCGTTGTTGGCGGAGATCGCCGCGACCTGCGCGATCTGATCCTTGGACTCGATGTCCTTGGTCAGCGTGGCCAGGCTGGCGACAGCGGCCTCGACGGCGGCCTCGATGCCCTTCTTCAGCGACATCGGGTTGGCGCCGGCGGCCACGTTGCGCAGGCCCTCACGCACCATGGCCCAGGCCAGCACGGTGGCGGTCGTCGTGCCGTCACCGGCGACGTCGTCGGTCTTCTTGGCGACTTCCTTGACCAGCTCGGCGCCGATCTTCTCGTACGGGTCCTCCAGCTCGATCTCCTTGGCGACGGAGACGCCGTCCTTGGTGATCGTGGGAGCGCCCCACTTCTTCTCGAGCACGACATTGCGGCCCTTGGGCCCAAGCGTGACTCGCACGGCGTCGGCGAGCTTGTTCATGCCGGCCTCGAGCCCGCGGCGGGCTTCCTCTTCAAACGCGATGATCTTCGGCATGCGGTCCTCCGTATTGGCACTCTCGAACTGAGACTGCTAAATCCAACCAGATCGCGGCCGACTTAGCAACCGGCAGGGCCGAGTGCTAACGATGCATCCGTGCGGGTCGTCGTGATCGGGGCCGGAGTGGGTGGGTTGGGCACCGCCCTCGCCCTCTCCCGGCAGGGCCACGACGTCACCGTGCTCGAGCGGGACCGCACGCCGCTGCCCCACGACCCCGACGAGGCCTTCGAGTGGGACCGCCGGGGCGCTCCCCAGGTCCGCCACTCGCACGCCATGCTCGCGAGGCTCCGCAACCTGTTGCGCGACCGCTACCCCGACGTGCTGGAGGCGCTGTACGCCGCCGGAGTCACCGACTGGCCGCTGACCGCCAACCTCCCGCCGACGATCGACGACCCGAGCCCGCAGCCGGGCGACGACGACCTCGTGATGCTCGCCTGCCGGCGCACGACGTTCGAGTGGGTCCTGCGCACGATCGTGCTCGCCGCGCCGCACGTCTCGCTGCTCGACGGGGTCGTGGTCGACGGCTTGGTGGGCGGCGACGGTGTCGTATCCGGCGTGCACGCGACGGTCGACGGCGAGACGAAGGTCTTCGACGCCGACATCGTCGTGGCGGCGAACGGCCGGCGGGGTGACGTACCCGCGTGGCTCGCGGGCGTTGGAGTCGACTGCCCGGAGACCGTGGAGGACACCGGGATCATCTATCTCTCGAGGTTCTACCGACTGCGCGATGGCGCCGACGTCCCCGAGCAGATCGGACCGATCGGCGGCGACCTCGGCTACCTGAAGTACGCAACGTTCATCGGTGACAACCGCACCTTCTCGGTGACGTTCGCGACGCCGGTCGACGACGGCGAGCTCCGCGCTCGCCTGCTCGACCCGGACACCTTCGAGCGGGCCGGTCTCGTACTGCCCGCGACACAGCCATGGGTCGACCCCGAGCGCTCCGAACCGATCACGCCGGTGCACGTGATGGCCAAACTGCTCAACAGGATTCGGGTGTTCGTAGACGAGACCCGCGCACCGACCGTGCTCGGCTTCCATGCCGTCGGCGACGCCCACACGTGCACCAACCCGCTCTATGGCCGTGGCTGCTCATTGGCCATGGTCCACGCCACGTTGCTGGCCGACGCGCTCGAGGCCCATCCCGATGATCCGTACTTACGAGCCATCTTGTTCGAGGCCACGACTGTCGCCGCGATCGAGCCGTGGTACCACGCGTCCGTCATGGCCGATCGCGACAACCGCGGCGAGCCCGTGGCCGACGAGTCCGACCCGCGCCACTTCTTCCGCAGCGTGCTGCGCGACGGTCTCGCGCCCGCGATGCGCACCGATCAGCGCGTGTTCCGCGCGTTCCTGCGGACGTTCAACTTGTTGACCACCCCCGACGCGCTCATGCGCGACGGGGATCTGATCACTCGGGTCATCGAGGTCTACAACGACCGCGAGAACCGGCCGCCCGAACCCGAGCTCGGCCCACCGACACGCGAGGCGTTCCTGGCGCAGCTCTGACGACCGGCAAATCCCACTCAGACG
>JBEEFX010000174.1:0-6346 GCA_041166365.1 Acidimicrobiaceae bacterium | reverse complement strand
CGGCCGTCACCCCGCCAGGGTCTCGAGCCCGCGCCCATCGACCCAGCCTTTCCAGCCGTTCTCGGCGGTGACGTGCGCCCAGCTCCCGCGCTGCTCGACGACCGTGACCTCGAGACCTGCAGGCAGCTGCGCGATCGCGACCGCACTCGGATCAGGTTCCGCCCACGCCGCCACCTCGGTCGGCAGCCGATGCGTCGGCCGCCAGCTGCGCGACGCTTCGGGCGGCGCCTCGTCGCGAGCAAGGAACCCGATGCCGGCGGAGCTCTTGGCCGCGTTGGCGCGAGCGGCGTCGGCCTGCATGTACGAATCGACGCGAGCGAGCAGCTCGTTGTCCTCGGCGGCGCTCCTCGCGGCCCCGGCTACGAAGTCCTCTGCGCTCAGCTCCAGCACCGTGCAGTCGCTCAAGGCCCGCACGGACGCGGTACGGGCGGAACGCCGGAGGATCGCCGTCTCGCCGAACGACTGCCCCGGGCCGAACTGGTTGATCACGTCTTCTCGACGCGCCGTTCCGGTGTCGACCGCCTGGCTCACCTCGACGTTGCCGTCCTTGACCACGTAGAAGTGCGTGGCGGGCTCACCTTGTTCGATGATCGTCTCGCCGGCTTTGTACTTCTTCTCGACGAACTGGGACGCAAGGTCCTTGGACGTCCCGAGATCGAGTCCCCGGAACGTGCGCTGGATGTATCCGCCCGACTCGCCCCACAGCATCTCGATCGGATTCAGCGGTTCGTCCGCGGGCCACCGCTTGTCGACGAACGGGGAGCCGACGATGGTGAAGAGGAAGGAGCCGAACGCCGCGATGGCCGAGAGGATCAGCACCACCACGAGCATCTCGAGCGGCGTCGAGGAGAGCTTCACGACGTCGACGTTGAACGCCAGCAGCACGAGCCGCACCGTACCGCGAAGACAACGGACCGCGAAGGGTGCCCGCGCGTGCTAGCAACTCCTGGCAGTGGCAGGCGGCCCCTTTCAGATCCGGTCCAAGAAGTGGGACGTCGGCATCCTCATCGGGTCGCTCGCCCTCCTGCTCGTCGGCTTCGGTGGGCTCTTCGCGTTGCAGACGATCGACAGCGCGGGCAACCCGACGCTGTTCTTCATCGTCTTCCTCGGGATCCTGACCTTCGCGGGGTTCGCCGGCCCAGGCATCGTGTACGTGCTGCGCAAACGAAACGCGTGGGTCAAGGCCAAGCTGCCCGGCGGGACGATGGCGTGGGTTCGCTCACACCTCTACCTCCCGGTCCTGGCTCTCGTGGCGGCGTACGTGCACGCCAGCATCGTGCCGTTCCGCGCCCACCTCTCTTCCGGGAAGCTGCTGCTGGTCCTCGGGGTCCTCGTGTCCATCGCCGGCATGTGCCGCCACCATCTGATCGGTGTCCAGAAAGCCGCTCTCAACGTCAACGTCGCCATCAGCAAGATCACCAGTGGCCAGCCGCGCGACTTCCGGCGCCTCGTCGCTGACTTCACCGACACGCCGCGCCCCGTCGGCGAGATCGATGCCGAGATGGCGAAGTTCGCTCCGGAGCTCCAGGAACGCTGGGCCAAGATCAAGACGCTGCGTTCGGAGGTCGACAAGCACTTCCCCCGAACCGGCGGGCAGCGCACCCACATCCGCAGCTTCAAGCTGTGGCGAGCGCTGCACCCACCGCTCACGATCATCCTGTTCGTCGTGCTCGGCTACCACATGTGGGACGTGCTGGGCGGCGCCAATCCGTTCAACAACGACGAGAAGCAGCAGTTCGTCTCGGCATCGTCGTGCGCCGGGTGTCACTCGAAGGAGTACGCCGAGTGGGGCACATCGGCGATGGCGCACGCGCAGACCTCCACGATCACCGTTGCGCAGCTGCCCGTGACGCTCGCGCGCAACCGCCTGCTCGCCGATCAGGGGGAGGTCGCGGCCAACAACCTGAACCCCAACAAGGTCACCAATCAGGACGACGTCTTCAAGGCCACCGCCAAGGTGTGCATCACGTGCCATTCGCCGGTCGGCGCGACGTTCGTGGCCAATCAGGACGGGCTCTACCCGCTCGGCGAAGCGGACACCGCCGGGGTCAAGGCCAAGGGGACGGCCGTGGAAGGCGGAGGCAGCGCGGTGCAGACCGACGGCGTCGGTTGCCAGACATGCCACGGCACGAGCAAGCCTCCCGTCGAGCTGCAAGCGGCCTTCGGGCCCCTGAACGATCAGAAGTCGTCGCTGGGCGGGTTCGGAGCGGTGTTCGCACCGCTCTTCGAGAACCCCAATCCGCTGCCACAGCGCATTCACGACATCGGGCAGGGCGACGACAATTTCTGGAACGACCCGATCCGCGTCAGCCAGGTCTGTGGGGCGTGCCACAACGTGAAGGTCGACCTGCAAGGCGACGGCCTGGCCAACGATCCGAATTCCGATCCGACCGATCCGACGGCGCCGCAGACCAAGTTCGACGGCGGCGACACCAGCGCCACCCCCATCACCGATGCCGCGACCGCGGCGGACCACGATCAGAACAACAACCTGCAACTCGACGAGAACGAAGCCGACGCGACCAAGGACGTCGTGCTCCAGACGACGTACGACGAGTGGCAGGACTACGTGGCGTTCTTCGACGCGCAGGACGGATTCAAGGACCGCTACAGCTCGAGCACCCTGACCGACTTCGCCAACCCGCTCGACGCGCCGCTCGGCTGCTCCGACTGCCACATGCCGCTCGAGTCGAAGGACCGTCCGACGAGTGGTGTCGTCGACCACGCGCCCGGTCTGTTGCCGATCCCCGACCGTGAGTACCACACGCACACGTTCGTGGGCGTCGACTACGACCTTGACCCGGCCAAGTACGACGAGCCCGGGCTTCCCGCGAATGCGATCGACAAGGTGTTGGCCGAGCGCGAAGCGCTGGTGCGCAGTGCTGTCGCGCTGCAGGTCGACGTGGCCAAGGATGCCAACGGCCAGCCCACGACGCTGTTCGCGGCGAATGCTCCGGCGCTCGCAAACCAGAACGGTCAACCAGGCAAGCTCGTCACGTACGGCGTGCAGGTCCGCAACAACCTGCTGGCCCACACGTTCCCCACGGGCTTCGCCTTCGCCCGCCAGTTCTGGCTCGAGGTGTCAGCGACGACCAAGGACGGCGAGCCGGTGTGCCTGTCGAGCCCGTTCGTCGACCCGCAGGGCAGCGCACCCGTGGCCACACCGTGCGCGTCTGGTGTTCTCGGTATCGACACGAGCACGAGTGCCGACGAGGCCATCAAGAAGGCGCAGGACGGACCGTCGTCCGCCGACGTCGCGACCGACCTGCGTCAGTGCGACACCGCGGCAGTGGCCGGGGCGCTCGGCTTCAATGTCGACACGCTGAAGCAGACGAAGGGCACCGACGCCGCGTCGGGCATCACGATCCCGAATCTCGACGTGGCCTTCACCAACCCGTTCCCCGTGGACGACTGCGACCCGTGGTTGTCGAACTTCCAGAAGATCCTCACAGACGGTGACCCAGCCCAGACCGGCACCAAGAAGGAAGTCGCGTTCCAGTCGTTCGTGCCGAACCTCGTGCAGATCCGCGGCCGAGTGGCGACCGGACAACTCATGAAGGATCTCCAGCCGGTGCGGCTGGATCCGGCGACCGGCGAACGACAGGACACCGGGATCTTCAACTACACGTTCTTCGTCCCGGACTCGCTCAACATCGCGTCGCCCGACGACATCGTCGTCACCGCCAAGATGCGCGTGCGTCATCTGCCGCCGTACTTCGTCGAGGGGCTCGCCCAGGAGCAGAAGGACGTCCTGGACCTCGGCTTCAACGTGCCGGAAGGCGCCCGCATCTTCGATGACGAGAACCACCGCGACCGCCTCGAGAACCTGCTGTCGCACATGACGGTGACCGAGGCCGGCGCCGCGAGCAGCCCTGACGGTGGCGGCGACGCGATCGAGACCGTCGGTTGTGACAAGGGCGCCCAGAACGTCAAAGGCGGCTCGATCTTCGACTGCGTCAAGGACAACACGCCGCAGTTCACGGTGAAGGGCGCGGGCTTCGCGAAGGATGGCGGCTCGGCGCTGCCGGCTGGGCATCCCTCTCTCCAGCAAGACACTGCTGTGAGCGACAACGGGCCCCGGGCACTGGGGAGTGCGGTCGCCTTCGCGCTCATCGCCCCGTTCGGGTGGTGGCGCGTGCGGCGACGTACTCGGCGGTGATCCAACCGCTGGGCCCGGACGGCTCGATCCCGTTCGATCACCCATCGACTCGACGCTGGTCGGACCGAATGCTGCTTGCCGTCATCGCGATCGCCGCGATCGCACTGGCCGCGATGGTCGCCGGGTTCGTGATCGTCAACGGCCACAACTCGAAGGGGCCGGCGACCACCGCGTCTCCGACGACGCCTTCGACGACACAGGACGGGCGTGACCTGTCGCAGGTCACCAACGACGAGATGGAGACCGTCGTGGCCGCCAACCCCGATGTCGTAGCGATGCGACTCGCGCTCGTCGAGCGCTATCTCCGCTCCGCTGACAGCGAACAGGGCCTCGACGGCAAGAAGGCGCAACTGGAGCGAGCGCGGTTCCACGCCGGTGAAGCTGCCGCCCGCGCGACGACGACCACCGACCAGGCGCGCTCGCTGCGCTACCTCGGCTGGACGACCGCGCTGCTCACCGACCCGGCGAAGGGCGCCGGGTTGTTGGAGCAGAGCCTGGTGAAGGAACCAGGCAATCCGGATGCGCTGTGGTTCCTCGCAATGGTTCGTTTCGACAAGCTCGACGACCCCGCGGCCGCGAAGCCGCTCCTCGAGCAACTGCTCGCGTCGCCGGTCGACGACGCGCAGCGGCAAGCCGTGCAGGCAAAGCTCGACAAGGTGAACGCCGCCCTGGCAAGCGCTCCCCCGAACTCGTAGCAACGGGCGGAAAGGTTCCCTTTCCGCCCGAAGGGCTCAGCTCTTGGTCTTCGCCCAGGTCTGGCCGAGGGACGACTGGTTCTCGTCGGATTGCGAGGCATCCATGTGCATGTACGTGATGTCGTTCGCATCGAGCCGCCAGTAGTGCGTGTGCAGCGCGTCGTCGCCGAGGAAGGAGTACCGAGCCTTGAACAGCTCGCCCGCGTGGGTCTCCTCGGGTCCGTCGAGCTCGACCACGGGACCCTCGATCTGCAGCCCGCGTGCCTTGGCCCACTCGGTGGGCATCTCCGACACCGCGATCTCGGCGATCGGGTTCTCCTTGAGGTTGCGATCGGTCTCGGATCCGGGAGGCGCGGAGAAGTAGATCTTCTTGCCCTCGCACGCGTAGAACATCGGCGTCACGTGAGGATTGCCAGCGAGGCTGCACGTCCCGAGGAACAGCAGCTCGTGGGTCTTCAGGTACTCCATCGCAGCTTCGTCGGACATCAGACATCCTCCACCGGTCGGTCAGCAGCCGGAGACATTAACCCCCGTTGGAGCCGGCAGTGTCAGCGACGCGGAGGAAACGGATCGAGTTCACGAGCTCGCTGCGCACGGTGTCCAGATCGGCGGAATTCGCGGCGCTGACGATCACCACTCGGACCACGTCGTCGGTCCCGACCGACCCCGTGATCCGCACGCGATCGCCGAGCGAGTTGGTCCCCGTGATGCTGGTGGTCACCAGCGTGACGTCCCGCCCGTCGACCGCGCGGCCGAGCAACTCCTCCCCCGCCTCGGGCGGGCCGTCGGCCGTGATGCCCTGCTGCTGGATGGCGTTCTGGATCGTCGCGTTGAGCAACGCCGTGCCGGTGGCACCCGAGCCGGCGCCGATCGGGAAGCTGAAGACGAGCACGAACTGAGCAGAGTCTTTCGGGTTCGCGAACGCCAGCGAGCCGGGCTCGAACGTGACGGGAGGGGGCGTCCAGTCGTCCGGATGGCACATCGTGAAGCCGACGTCCTCGCCCCCGTCGACGACCAACGAGCCGAGCGGGCTGTCCGCGATGTGCTGATCCGCCGTCGCGACCAGGTCGCGGCCGGCGTAGATCTCGACTCGATAGTCGCCCCCTGGGAGGCAGTCGCCGTTCTCCACGGGCTCTGTCTCGACAGGATCGGTGCCGGTGAGCGTGGCCCGGTCCAGCGGGAACACCTGCTCGAAGGGACCCCTGCCCTCGCGGTCGATCGGCCGGAAGTACCACACGTTCGCGAGTGGAGTGTTCGCGTCGAACCCGTCGGCGGTGTACGACGCGAACAGACGGAACCGGTCCGTGCGGATCTGGACGTCGGTGACGGACGCGTTCTCGGGCGCCCCGTCCGGTGCTTCGTGACGGCTGTCGAGAATCGGCGTCTCGGCGGCGGCAAGGAGATCCTTCATCCTCTGCGCCAGGTCCTTGCGGTCCGGGGTGCGGTCCACTGCGATCTCGAGATCGGTCCGCGCCGCGGCGAGAATCTGGAG
>JBEEFX010000173.1:0-3510 GCA_041166365.1 Acidimicrobiaceae bacterium | reverse complement strand
ATCTGGGACCACACCGGCAACGAGTACAGCGGCAAGCTCTATCCGGCGACCGTTGTGGCCGATGCGGTCGTGCGCATGATCGAGAAGGGTGTCGTCCACCAGACGGTGCCGCGACGCTTCGGTCTGGTGTCGGCGGTGTATCCGCTCGTCGGGCGGCCGTTTCGTTGGGGACTGCAGCGCTACGCGGCAGCAGAGGCCAAACGCACGAACGCGTCGTCGTCGTAGCTCGCGAAGAACGTCGAGAGCGCATCGACGGCGTGGCCAAATGACGATGCCGCGAACAGCAACGGTTGGTAGTGCGTGATGTCGTACGGCGTCGAGCCCATCGCCTTGATGTCGAGTGGACGGATCTCGGCGTCGCGGAACAGCTCGATCTCCGCGTAGGACGAAAGCAGCCCGGCCCCATAGGTCCGCAGTTCGCCGCCTTCCCACACCACACCGAACTCGAGGCTGAACCAGAACACCTGACTGAAGAACTCCAGCGCGGCATCGGTGTGGCACCGCCGCGAGGCCTCTCCGGCCAATCGGTAGAGCTCCGCGAACGCAGGATGGGCCAGCGAGTTGCAGTGCCCGACGACCTCGTGGATCACGTCGGGCTCAGGTGTATAGAAGGGCACGCTGTGATGACGCACGTACTGCGTCGACAGAAACGATCGGTCGGCCAACGCGCCGTAGAACACCCGCGTCGGTACCAGACCGCCCACTGGCTCGATGCGGAAGCCGGTCAACGCGCTCAGCCGATCGCTCACCTCCTGGAGCTGCGGAACGCGGTCCGACCGCAGCTCGAGCCGTTCGGCACCTTCGAGGTACGCAGCGCACGCGTAGCGCTCGTGCTTGCGGCGCAGCTCGACGGACACTGTGCGCCAGACATCGTCCTCTTCCTCGATGTAGGTGACATCGGGGATCGGCTCACCACGGCGGAAACGAGCCGCGACCTCCGCGATGGCCGCCCGGCGAGCGCGGTACGCGCGATCAGCGACTCCGGGATGATCAGCCGGGAGCTCGAACAGGTCGCCGTCGATCACGCCTCCAGTGTCCTCCGCTCGTGCCTCGATCGTCCAGCGATTGTCGGTGATCAGATCACTGTGCGCGCCAAGGACACGATCGGACGGACAGATTGTCCACTGCACATCGTTTCGAATGGGCAAAGGCGTTCAGATCGGCGCGGACGCACACACATGAGTGTCGCTCGTCGGCCTCCGGGTATGGTCCGCACCCATGCCGGACGAAGCCCCCTTGGACGTGGTCACCGCCGTAGACGGGAGCACCGCTCGAGTCACGCTGAGGGGCGAGCTCGACCTCGACCGGGCCGAGGAGGTGGCGGACCAGCTCAGCACGCTGGCAACCGAGGGCGCGACCCAGGTGATCGTCGAAGCGAGCGCGCTCAGCTTCATCGACTCCTCGGGCCTGCGGGCGCTGCTCACTGCCCGCGAGCAGATCGAGGCGGCGGGCGCGACCCTGCAGGTCGCCAATCCGAGCCCGGCCGTCGAGCGAGTGCTCGAGATGACCGGTACTCGGGCGCTGCTGACTCGCGAGTAGCCGTTACTCGACGAGCCGGTCGCCGGCGGCGCGCTGCAGCGCCGCGAGGCTGCTGCGCAGCAGCCTCGAGACGTGCACTTGGCTGACGCCGACCTGCTCAGCGATCTCGCTCTGGCTCAGCCCCGCGTAGAACCGCAACTCGACGATGGTGCGCTCGCGCTCGGGCAGCGATTCGAGCAGCTGGCGCACGAGCAAGCGGTCGTCTGAACCCGCCAACACCGCGTCGTCCGTGCGCAGCGCCGTTGCCTCGCGGCGACCGTCGTCGTCATCACTCGCGCTCACGAGTGGAGCCGTGCGATACGCGCCCCCGGCTTCCATCGCTTCGAGCACGGCGTCGACCGTGACACCGAGATGCTCCGCGATCTCGTCGGGCGTCGGTGGATGGCCGTTCTCTGCGGCGAGGAAGTCGACGGCATTGCCGAGGTCGACGTGCAGATCCTTCACGCGGCGCGGCACCTTCACGGCCCACGTTGCATCGCGGAAGTGACGCCGCAACTCACCCATCACCGTCGGTATCGCGTAGCTCGCGAACGACACACCCACTTCGGGATCGAACCGCTGCACCGCTTTCAGGAGCCCGAGTTGCCCTACTTGGATGAGGTCGTCGAGGGGCTCACCGCGCCGATCGAACCGACGAGCGCAATGGATCGCGACCCACCGGTGATCTTCGATGAGCTGGTTCCGGAGATCGCGGTCGCCGGTCTCCCGGAGCCGGCGAAAGCGCTTGTCCGCGTCGGCGGCGGCGGCGGCTCGCCCCGCGCGAGTCGCGGCCGCCTTGGCGGCGGCGTCGTCGCCGCCTGCCTCATCCACCATCGTTGTTGGCGCGCCGTTTGTTCACGCGCACACTGATTTGGCCGTGGTCGGCACTGATGTCGTGTTCATCGGCGACGACGGCCAGGATCTGGCGGCTCAACGCGAGCCGGTCGGGCTCGAATGCGACGCCGCCGGAGGCCTTCGTGCTCCCGACGACCGTGACCTCACCGTCACCGAGGTCGAATCCGAGGAGCAGCGGCGAGCCATCGCCCCCTTCCACGAGCGCGGTACACACTTCATCGACGGCGATGCGCAGATCCTCGACTTCGTCGACATCGAACCCGGCGGTCGTCGCGATTCCACTCGCAACAAGCCGCGCGACTCGCACGAGGCGGGTGTCCGCGGGCAACACCAACTCGATCAGACCGTCAGCGCGCTCGTCGTTCACCCGTGGAGTCCTTGCTTGGGGAAAAGGGCCGCAAGCGACGTTAGCGGCCGCCCTGATGTTTGGGTTCCCCCGAGGGCCGGGCACCCCAAACAGGATCGCCAACCGAAAAGGAGCCCATCATGGGTAGCAACATCGATGATGCCAAGGGTCGCGTGAAGGAAGCAGCGGGTGACCTCACCGACGACGATCGCCTCAAGCGAGAGGGCAAGACCGATCAGGTCGGCGCCAAGGTCAAGGACTTCGTCGACGACGTGAAGGAAAAGGTCGAGGACGTTGTCGACGACGTCAAGGAGAAGATCAACAAGAAGTAAAGGACGGCACCTGCGCATCGTCCGAGTGGTCTTTCTGCTCGACGACGCGGCGCAGTGACACGCCAACGGGAACGGGGTGCCTCCCGCCCGGGCACCTCGTTAGCGAGACCGGCCCTTCGGGGCCGGTCTCGCGCGTCGGCCCTCACACCCCAGGTTTGCCTTCGCCCTCCTGTTTCGCACCCCGCTCGAGCATGTCCTCGTAGCCCTCGCGCGTCGCCGGATCGACGGAGTTCTTCTCGGCCGCCGCTTCTTCCTCGGGAGTGGGCTCGCGTCCGGCATCGTGGCCTTTGCCGGCTTGACGAGCTTCTTCCGCTCGGGTGACGTCAGATGGTGTCGTGTGGTCAGCCATGGCGGCTCCGTACCCGACGATCACAAGGGCCGAAACCCGATGCGTCCCGCGCACGCCATGATGAACGGGTGCTGCGTTGCGCAACCTGGCTCGAACCCGGACTCAAACTC
>JBEEFX010000172.1:0-8709 GCA_041166365.1 Acidimicrobiaceae bacterium | reverse complement strand
CTCGATTCGGTCAGGCCGTACGCGTTGCTCGTGGACGTGACGTTCGGGAAGGTCTCGTGCACCTTGCGCTGCAATTCGTCGGCGGACGGCGAGCCACCGAACGCCACGCTGACCACCGTGGAGGTGTCGTAGTCGTGCCGCGACGGCTCTTCGCACACGCGCCACACCATCGTCGGCACCGTCGCCCACAACGTGACGCCGTGGTCCTGGATCAGCTCGAGCGCTTTCTGTGGCTCGAACCGGCCTTCGATCATGATCAGCTTCAAGCCCGCGAGGAGCCCGACGACCAACGTCGAGTGACACCCCGACACGTGGAACAACGGCGAGGTGAACAGCGCCACCGGCTGCGTCGGTCCTTGCGGGATCGCGCCGCCGCCGGTCATCGATCCGGCGACGCCGTTGAAGATCGTGTTCTGGAGGTTGGCGATCATGCTGCGGTGCGTGCTGATGGCGCCCTTCGGGCGGCCCGTCGTGCCGCTCGTGTAGAAGATCACCGCGTAGTCGTCCTCGTCGATCGCGGTGTCGGGCAGCGTCTCCGACGGCGCCGTCGTCAACTCGTCGAATCGGTGGAGCCGTGGGTCGTTGGCGAACGCGCTCGGATCGGCATCGACGAGGAAGACATGCTCCAGATCAGGACACTCGTCGAGATGATCGGCGATCCGCTCGAACCGCTTGGCGTCGGCCACGAGCACGCGGGCGCCGGAATCCTGCAGGCCGTAGAGGACCTCGTCGGTCGTCCACCACCCGTTGAGGCCGACGAGGATCGCTCCGATGTTCACGCTCCCCCAGAAGCTGAGGCACCACTCCGGGTTGTTCTGGCTGAGGACGGCGACGCGATCGCCCTGAACGACCCCGTACTTCTGGAGCCCAGGGCTCACCGAGTTCGCGAGCGACACGAACTCGCGGAACGAGATCTCGCGATCGCCGTACACGATGAACGTCTGGTCACCGCGGGCCGCGCCGATCTCGCAGATCTGCCGGAGCGCCTTCATGCGGTCCTTGTAGACCTGCATGGCTCGGCCCCGCACCTCTTCCGTGACGACCTCGAAGGGTCCTCCGGGCCCGGTGAGCTGTGCTTTGACTTCGGCGTACGTCGGCATCGCCGAGAAGCTATGCGGTGAGGCGCTCGACGACGTGATCGAGGCAGCGCGTCAACGCGGCGATGTCGTCCGGCTCGATCGCCGGGAACAGCGCGATGCGCAGCTGGTTGCGGCCGAGCTTGCGGTACGACTCGGTGTCGACGATGCCGTTGCGGCGGAGCACGGCGGCGATGGTGTTCGCGTCCACGGCGGCGTCGAAGTCGATCGTGGCGACGACGTGGCTGCGGTCCGCAGGATCCTGCACGAACGGCGTCGCGAACGAGGCCGCGTCCGCCCAGGAGTAGATGATCTCGGCGGACCGGTCGCACCGCGACGCCGCCCACTCGAGGCCGCCATTGCCGTTGATCCACTCGACCTGCTGGGCCGCGAGGAAGATCGTCGCGAGCGCAGGCGTGTTGTAGGTCTGGTCGAGCCGGCTGTTGTCGAGCGCGATCTTGAGGTCGAGCGAGGACGGGATCCATCGTCCGGATGCGGCCAGGCGTTCGATGCGCTCGATCGCCGCCGGTGACACGGCAGCGAGCCAGAGTCCGCCGTCGGACCCGAGGCCCTTCTGCGGTGCGAAGTAGTAGACGTCGGTTTCGCGGGCATCAAAGCGCAACCCGCCCGCGCCCGACGTGCCGTCCACGAGCACCAGTTGTCCACCGGTGGCGCCGGCAGGGCGCTCCAAGCTCATCGACACGCCGGTGGAGGTCTCGTTATGCGTCAGCGCGTAGGCGTCGACATCGGGGTCGGCCACCGCGGCCGGATGCGTGCCCGGCTCGGACGAGATGACCGACGGGTCGTCGAGGAACGGCGCTGCCGCGACGGCGGACGCGAACTTCGTGCTGAACTCGCCGAAGCTGAGGTGCTGGCTGCGACGCTCGATGACACCGAGGGTGGCGGCGTCCCAGAACGCCGTGGTGCCGCCGTTGCCCAGGACGATCTCGTACCCGTCAGGGACATTGAGCAGCTCCGCCAACCCGTTGCGCAGCGCGCCCACCATGAATCGCACGGTGGCTTGCCGGTGGCTGGTGCCCAGATACTCCGACGCGACCTTGGCCAATTCCTCGACGGCCTCCGGCCGCACCTTCGAGGGTCCTGATCCGAATCGCCCGTCGCGGGGGAGGAGGTCGGCGGGAATGGCAATGTCGTCCGGGGTCGGGCTCATCAGGTGCCACTATCGCGTGTGATGAGTGCGATCTCGAAGCGCATAGCGGCCATCGCACCGTCCGCCACGCTGGCGGTCGATGCCAAGGCCAAGGCCCTCAAGGCGGCGGGCGAGCCCGTCATCGGTTTCGGTGCGGGCGAGCCGGACTTTCCGACGCCCGCCCACATCGTGGAGGCCGCGGCGGCGGCGTGCCACGATCCGAAGAACCACAAGTACAGCCCGGTGCCCGGCCTGCCCGAGCTGCGCGAGGCGATCGCGATCAAGACCGCGCGCGATTCGGGCTACGAGGTCTCGGCATCGCAGGTGCTCGTGACCAACGGTGGCAAGCACGCCGTGTACAACACGCTGCTCACGCTGCTCGACGAGGGCGACGAGGCGATCCTGCCGGCGCCGTACTGGACGACCTATCCGGAGCCGATCCGGCTCGCGGGAGCCACGCCTATCGTCCTGCAGACCACGGAGGAGACCGGGTTCAAGGTCACGGTCGAGCAGCTCGAGGCGGCGCGCACGCCTCGGACCAAGCTCCTCGTGTTCGTGTCGCCGTCGAACCCGTCGGGCGCGGTGTATCCGCGCGACGACATCGAGGCCATCGGGCGTTGGGCCGTCGAGCACGACATCTGGGTCGTGACGGACGAGATCTACGAGCACCTCACGTTCGGCGACCATCGCTTCCACTCCATGCCGGTGCTCGTCCCCGAGCTGGCCGATCGCTGCGTGGTGCTGAACGGCGTTGCGAAGACCTATGCGATGACCGGATGGCGGGTCGGCTGGATGATCGGCCCGCCCGAGGTGATCGCCGGCGCGACGAACCTGCAGTCGCACGCCACGTCGAACGTCTCGAACGTGTCCCAGCACGCCGCGCTCGCTGCCGTGTCGGGCCCGCTCGACGCGGTCGTGGAGATGCGAGCGGCCTTCGAGCGCCGCGCCGCCACCGCCTACAAGATGCTGAACGGGGTCGACGGCATCACGTGCATCGAGCCCGAAGGCGCGTTCTACGCCTACCCGAACCTCACCGGCCTCCTCGACCGCTCGATCGCCGGCCGCAAGGCGAGCACCACGACCGAGCTCTCGGAGCTGCTGCTCGAGGAGGCCAAGGTCGCCATCGTCCCCGGCGAGGCGTTCGGCACGCCCGGCTACGCCCGGCTGTCCTTCGCGCTCGGCGACGACGACCTCGGCGAAGGCTTGCAGCGCATCGCCGACGTCGTCGCCTGAGCTCGAGCCCTACTCCCCGGTCGAGGGATCGATCACCGCGCTGACCTTGGTCACCACGTTGGCGGGGAACCCACCGCAGCGTGCGTGCTCGAGGATGAGATCCTCGTCGGGCGCGACGTAGACGCAGTAGATCTTGTCGTCGGTCACGAAGCTCTGGAGCCACCGGATCTCCGGGCCGAGGCTGCTCAGCACCTTGTTGGACTGCTCCGAGATGCCCTGCAGCTCCTCGGGGCTCAGCTTCCCGGCGCCCGGCAGGTCCCGCTCGATCACGTACTTGGGCATGTCTCCCCACTTTCGTTCATACCGATGGTATGATCTCTTCATACCGTCGGTCTGATTGAGACATACCACTGGTATGTTGTCAAGACGAATCTCCTGAGGGGCAGCCGCCGATGCCGAAGACGATCGAGCAGCTACGACCAGCGAACGTGGCCAAGGCCGAGGTCACGCGACGCAGCCTGATCGCGTCGGCTCGCAAGCTGTTCGGCGACCAAGGCTTCGCGGGCACCTCGGTCGACGAGGTCGTCAAGGCCGCAGGTGTCACCAAGGGTGCGCTGTACCACCACTTCCGGGACAAGGACGATCTCTTCCGTGCGGTGGTCGAGCAGGTGAAGGTCGACGTCACCGCCAAGGCCGCGGACTCGTTCTTCGACGACGGTGACGGCAACGATCCGCTGCAACGGGTGCACCGGCTCTTCATCGCGATGATCGATGCTCACCTCGATCCTGCCGTGCAACGCATCAGCATCATCGACGCCCGCGCCGTGTTCGACGCGCCGACGCGCCGAGACCTCACCACGCGTTACGAGGCGTCGCTCCTGCGTGGCGCGTTCCGAAGTGCGATGCGCGCCGGAGCGATCGAGCAACAGCCCCTCGGGCCCCTCGCGCACATCGTCGCCGGCGCGTTGGCCGAGGCGTGTGCGCTCATCGCTGAGGCCGACGACAAGGATGCGGCCCGCGCCGAGGTCACCGACGTCCTGACCAGATTGGTTGACGGACTCCAACCCCGCGCCTGACAAGATCGTCGCGATGGCACGAGTGCTCGTCACCGAGGAGATCGCCGAGGGCGGCCTCGATCGGCTGCGTCAAGAGGGCCACGACGTCGATGTCCGGCTCGGCCTGTCACCTGAGGATCTGTTGCCGGCGGTCGTGGGTGCGCACGCACTGATCATCCGGTCGGCCACGCAGGTCACCGCGGGCGTCATCGACGCCGGCACGGATCTCGTCGTCGTGGGCCGCGCCGGCATCGGGCTCGACAACGTCGATGTGGAGCACGCCACCAAGCGGGGCGTGATGGTGGTGAACGCGCCGCAGTCGAACATCCTCTCGGCGGCCGAGCAGACGATGGCCTTGTTGCTGGCGCAGGCCCGCAACATCCCGCAGGCCCACGCCGCGCTGACGCAGGGCCGGTGGGAGCGCAGCCGGTGGGAGGGTGTCGAGCTGGCCGACAAGGTGCTCGGGGTGATCGGGCTCGGGCGCATCGGCAAGCTCGTCGCCCAGCGGGCCAGCGCGTTCGGCATGCGGCTCATTGCGTACGACCCGTTCGTCGGTCAGGAGCGAGCACGCCAACTCGGGGTCGAGCTGGTCGAGCTGGATGAGCTGATGGCCCGATCCGACTTCGTCACCATTCACGTGGCCAAGACCAAGGAGACCCTCGGGCTCGTCGGCAAGGAACTGCTGACGAAGGCCAAGCCGGGGTTGCGCATCATCAACGTCGCGCGCGGCGGCATCGTCGACGAGGCAGCGCTGGCCGACGCGATTCGCGCCGGAACCATCGGCGGGGCTGCACTCGATGTGTTCGCCGAAGAACCCACCACGTCGTCTCCGCTGTTCGAGCTCGACTCGGTCGTCGTCACACCCCACCTGGGCGCATCGACGCGCGAGGCGCAGGACAAAGCGGGCGACACCATCGCCGAGCAAGTCGGCCTCGCGCTCGCGGGTGACTTCGTGCCGTACGCGGTCAACGTCTCCGCCGCGGAGGCGAGTGAGACCGTGCGCCCGTTCCTCCCGCTCGCGGAGCGGCTCGGCCGTCTCTACGTGGCGCTCAACGAAGGCGCGCCCGGGCGCATCGAGGTCGAGTACCACGGTCAGCTGGCCGACTACGACACGCGCATCCTCACGCTCTCGGTGCTGAAGGGTGCGTTCGGAGGAGTGAGTGAGGAACCCGTGTCGTACGTGAATGCGCCGCAGATCGCCGCCGAACGTGGTGTGGAGGTGCGCGAGTCGTCGACGTCGTCGACCCAGGACTACGTGAACCTCGTGACGGTGCGCGGCGGCGATCACGCCATCGCGGGCACGCTCGTCGGCCTGAAGGGCAGCCCGCGCATCGTGATGATCGACGACCTGTCGGTCGATCTACCGCCCTCGCGCAACATGCTGATCGTGCGCAACGACGACGTCCCGGGGATGATCGCCACCGTCACGTCGGCCCTGGCCGCCGCTCGGATCAACATCGGCGACATGCACCTCGGTCACTCGACGGAAGGGGCCGCCGCGATGCAGGTGCTCGCGACGGGCGAGCCCGTCCCCGCCGACGTGGTCGAAGCACTCCGCCGCGCCGAGGGCATCATCTCCGTCCACGCCCTCGCCACCGACTAGCCCGTTCCGGCGTCAGCCAACGCGGTGTCCCGCGATGCGTGAGGCCAGACGAAGCGGTGTCAGCGCTTCGCCGCGCGCAAGCCGTCGTCTTCGGCGGCGTCGACCGACTTGTAGCAGCGATCCGGCGTGGTGCGGTCGTACGCGAAGTTGCCCGGCACCTGGAAGATCATGCTCGAGAGCTTTCCCTTCACGGGATGGGTCTTCGGGCAGACGGTGCCGGTCGGGTCGACCCACGGCGCCAGCTTCTTCTTGACGGCGACCTTCTTCGCGGAAGCCGCGGGCTTCGCGGGAGCGGGCTTCGCAACGGCGGCGGCCGCGGGCTTCGCGGGCTTCGGGGGCGCGGCCACCTTCGTCGCCGGCTTCTTCGCCACCGGCTTCGAGACCGGCTCCGGCTCGGGTTCCTGCAGCGGCTCGTCGCCGATGAGGATCAGCCCGGGCTCTTCCGCCGCGACGACCGGCTCGATCTGCGGTTCGGCGACGGGTACGGGCGACGGGGTCGGGATCGCCGCCTCGAGCGGCGGCCACGCCGGCGGTGCCGTGCTGTGGTCGGACTTCGAGCGGAAGATCTTGGAGACGGCGATGCCGGCTCCGGCCAGCAACCCCAGCCACAGGCCGATTCGGAAGGACCGTCGGATCACGACGTGACACCGTAGTGCGCTTGACGTCCCCACCGGATTGCTGTCATCGTGAACGGGTCATGAGCACCCCGACCCAGGTCCTCCTTCTTACGTAACGGCGAGCGCCACCTACTCACGCTCGTCGGCCCCCTGCAGATGCAGGGGGTTCTTCAGTTTTCAGGCCAAGACACGAAATGCACGAGAGGAAGCAAGCGATGCCACCGGATCCCGTGATCCCGAAGCCGATGCCGTTCGAGAAGTACAAGCCCTTCCGGCCGCTTCCGCTCGCGTTGCCCGACCGTGAATGGCCGAGCCGTCAGCTGCAGAAGGCGCCGATCTGGTGCTCGGTCGACCTGCGCGACGGCAACCAGGCGCTCATCGATCCGATGGACCCGGAGCGCAAGATGCGCCTGTTCCAGACGTTGGTCGCGATGGGCTTCAAGGAGATCGAGGTCGGGTTCCCTTCGGCGAGCCAGACCGACTTCGACTTCATCCGCTTGCTCATCGAAGACGACCTCATCCCCGACGACGTCACCGTGCAGGTGCTGGTGCAGTGTCGCGAGGAGCTCATCGCTCGCACGTACGAGGCACTGGCGGGGGCCAAGAAGGCGATCCTGCACTTCTACAACTCGACCTCCACGCTGCAACGCAAGGTCGTGTTCGGACTCGACCGTGACGGCATCACGCAGATCGCCGTCGACGCCGCCGCGCTCTGCCGCAAGCTCGAGGAGACGGTGCCGGACATCGCCGTCCGTTACGAGTACAGCCCCGAGAGCTTCACCGGCACGGAGATCGACTACGCCGTCGAGATCTGCGAGGCGGTCATGGACGTGATCGAGCCGACACCCGAGAAGCCGATCATCCTGAACCTGCCGGCCACCGTCGAGATGTACACGCCGAACATCTACGCCGACGTGATCGAGGCGTTCGGCCGAGCCATCTCGCGGCGCGACAGCGTCGTGCTGTCGTTGCACCCGCACAACGATCGCGGCAGCGCCGTGACCGCGGCCGAGTTCGGACTGATGGCGGGCGCTGACCGCGTCGAGGGCACGCTCTTCGGCAACGGCGAGCGCACCGGCAACGTCGACATCATCACGCTCGGCATGAACCTCTTCAGTCAGGGTGTCGACCCGAACCTCGACATCAGCGACATCGACAAGATCCGTCGGACGTCGGAGTACTGCACCGGCCTGCCGGTGCATCCCCGTCACCCCTACGCCGGCGACCTCGTGTTCACCGCGTTCTCGGGCTCGCACCAAGACGCCATCAAGAAGGGCATGGAGAACATCAGCGGCGCGGAGGACCATGTGCTCGAGCCGGGCGACTACGAGTCGTGGGAGGTGCCGTACCTGCCGATCGACCCGAAGCACGTCGGCCGCACGTACGAGGCCGTGATCCAGGTCAACAGCCAGTCGGGCAAGGGCGGGGTCGCCTACGTGATGAAGGCGGAGCACGGTTTCGACCTTCCCCGTCGCCTGCAGATCGAATTCTCCAAGACCATCCAGACCATCACCGAGGACACAGGCACGGTGATCAGCCCGTCAGCGATGTGGGACGCGTTCGGGGTCGAGTACTTCAAGGAGAACGGCAAGGTGCAGCTCCTCGGCCACGAGGTCACGACGACGGACGACGGCGCGAAGATCACCGCGCAACTGCTCGTCGACGGCGAGCACCGCACGATTCAGGGCGAGGGCAACGGCCCGATTGCCGCGTTCGTGCACGGCTTGGAGGTGTGCGTCGGCGTCAAGGCGAATGTCCTCGACTACGCCGAGCACTCGATCAGCGCGGGGACGGATGCGCAGGCGGCCGCCTATGTGGAGGTGCAAGGACCGGATGGCGCCGTGCGCTGGGGGGTCGGCGTCCACGAGAGCATCCTCACCGCGAGCCTTCGCGCTGTCGTGAGCGCGGTAAACCGTCTGACATAAAGCGGTTCGTCCTGGGGCTGGTCGCCCTCGCGTTGATTGCGGCCTGCAGCGGTTCGCCGCGGCCCACACCCGCCACCGCTCCCACCACGACGGCGCCGGCGACGACCGCG
>JBEEFX010000171.1:0-3522 GCA_041166365.1 Acidimicrobiaceae bacterium | reverse complement strand
CGACCGGCAGCTGCAACAGGTCGATGGCGCCGGCGCGGACGATCTCCCGAAGGCTGCCGTCGGGTCGGCGACTGAACGCGAGCACCACGCTCATGCCGGGGAGCTCCTCGCGGATCAACCCCAAGCGCTGCAATCCCGAACGGGTGCCGAGGCTCGGGCCGGCGACGAGCACGTCGAACGGTCCGTCGTTCTCGAGCAGCTCGCCGACCGAACCGAGGCGCGTGCACGGCACGACCTCGGGTCGGGGCCGCAGCTCGTTCGCCACGTGCTGGATCTGTTGTGCGAGCTCCTCACCTCGGTCGAGGACGAGGATCTTTGGGTTGCGCAACGACGCTCCTCTTAGTGGTCGCGGGCGTTCGCGACTTCGGGCGACTCGCCGAAGATGTTGAAGTAGTCACGGCCCGGTGTCGGCCCGGCGGCGGCGGCCTGGTCGCCGACACGCGTCAGGTACAGGTTGATGTTGGTGGTCGACGATCCGAAGATCACCTTCTCCGCATCGATGGCGTCGAGCGCCAGCAGCACCGTCAAATGGTCGGCGGTCGAGTTGGGCCGCGAGACGATGCCTGTCTGGTTCGTTGCCGGGGTCGCCCCACCGAGCGCGGCCACCTGCTGCTGGACGTCGATGACCTTCACGTTCGTGAGCAGGAGCTGCGTGCGGGGCGTGGAGTAGGGGAGCTCGGCCGTGCCGCCGGTGACGTTCTGCACCGGCCCGGGGATGACTTGGTAGACGTTCACGAGATCGCCAGGGGCGAGGTAGCCGGCGCCACCGGCCACGAACGGCACGTCCACGGCGATGGCTTCCTTGCCGGCGGGCACCTGAACGCTGGGGGAGATGCTGCGAACCTGGAGGCCGCCGGAGCGGATCTGCTCGTTCTTCGAGAACTTGAGCTTGAAGATCTGGTTGCTCAGCTGGCTCGGGGTGGACAGCGCGTCGGGCTGGCGATCCGAGGCGTTCACGCGGCGCACCTCCACCTTCGCGGTCACGTCGTCGCCGTTGGTCCCCGCCGGGATGTCCTCCTTCGCCACGAGCACGTCGACCGTGCCTGCGGCTCTCGACGTGCCGTTGCCGTCGTCGCGTGAAAGCAACGCGACGATCACGACGCCGACGACGAAGAACGCGATGCCCGACAGCACCAGCAGATTCGACCGACGCACAACCACCCCCTGGGCTCAGGACTGCAGGACTGCTCGACCATCGCTTTGCCTTGCGCGGCGCGCGGCACCAGGAACCGTTGCTCTGGTGTGCACGTCGTTCCGATTGTCGGCACCGCAGGCCATGTTCTCCATGGCCCGGTCGGGTCATTTTCAGATGACTCGAAATGACTAGTCAGCTCAGTCGGCATGCGGGTGTGTGTGTATGTTGGCGTCGTGCTGCTGCTCGGCCTGACAGGCGGCATCGGGTCGGGCAAGTCCACGGTGTCGGCGCTCCTCGCGGAGAAGGGCGCGGTGATCATCGACGCCGACGCGATCACTCGGTCGTTGCAACAGCCTGGCCAACCCGTCTTCGACGAGATGGTGGCGCGCTTCGGGCCGGGGATCGTCGCGGCCGACGGCTCGCTCGATCGCGCGGGGCTGGCGACGATCGTGTTCGCCGACGAGAAGGCCCGCAAAGACCTCGAGCACATCGTGCATCCAGCGGTTGGTGCCGAGATGCTCAAAAGGATGCAGGCCGAAGCCGACACGGATCACGTGGTGGTCTACGACGTCCCGCTCCTCGTGGAGGCCGCCCGCCGGGCGATGACCTTCGCCGGCGTCATCGTCGTCGACATCGATCCCGAGGTCGCCGTGCAGCGCGTCGTCGAGCAGCGGGGCATGGACCAGCGAGACGTCCGGGCGCGGATCGCCAACCAGGCCAGTCGGGCGGAGCGTTTGGAGGTGGCCGACAAGGTCATCGACAACTCGGGCACCCACGAGGATCTGCGCCGCCAGGTGGACGAAGTGTGGGCGTGGACAAAGACGCTGCCGCAGCCGTAGCCACGGAGTTGGCGCCGGCGCGACCGCGGAGCAACTCCGACGTGGTCGCGCTCTTCGCGGTGCTGTGGGCGGCGGCCAACCTGTTCCACGTCTGGGGCCCGAGTGGCCGCGCCTTCGAGCTCTTCTCGGGCTCCACCACCCTCGGTCTCGTGCAAGCCGCGGCCGGCGTGGTCGCGGTGGCCGTGTTGCTGAGGCCACGATCGATCGCGCTGCTCGCCGCGTTGGCCGCGCTGGGTCCCGTGATGCTGTGGTTCGAGGCACCCGTCGCCGGTAGCCACTGGGTGCTGGCATCGTTGGTCGATCTCGCGCTGCTGCTCGCGATGATCGCGGCGCGGTGGGGTGATCGCCTCGCGCCGGTGTTCGTGCCGGTTGCTCGATTGGTGTTGATCGGCTTCTACTTCTTCGCCGCGTTCGCGAAGCTCAACCACGCGTTCTTCACGCCGAGCGTGAGTTGCGGCACCTACTACTTCGACGAGCTGGCCGGATCACTCGGCATCTCGCTGCACAGCGCGAGCGGAGGGTGGTGGTCGCATCTCGTGCTGATCGGTGTCGCGGCGACCGAGACGTCGATACCCATCCTGTTGTGCTTCCGCCGAACGCGGTACGCCGGTGTCGCGGTCGGGCTCGTGTTCCACAGCCTGATCGCGCTCGACCAAACGCACTTGTTCTCCGACTTCTCATCGGTGCTCCTCGCGTTGTTCGTGCTGTTCCTCCCGGCCTCGTTCGCGAGCGACGTGATGGGGCGCCATCGAGAGCGGGTGCGCGCCGCCGTTGCCGCGGTGGCCGCCATGCTGCTCCTGCTCCAGTGGACGCGAGGGAACACCCGGCTGTACCGCGACGGGCTCGGATGGGCGTGGGTGCTGTTCGACGTCGTCGTGCTCGCCTTGGTGGCCCGGTTCCTCCTGCGGCCGCATCCGCCGGCCGTCGAGCGGCCTTTCAGCTTCCGCCGGCACGGCGTTCCGGCGTGGATGGCGCTCGTCGTGGTGTTGGTGGTGCTGAACGGGCTGTCGCCCTACCTCGAGCTGCGCACGGCGTACGCGTTCAACATGTACTCGAACCTCCAGACGGCGGACGGGGAGTCGAACCACCTGCTGGTGACGCGCACCCTGCCGGTGGCCGATTTCCAATCGGATCTCGTGCGGATCACCGCCACGAACGATTCGGGTTTGCAGCCGTACGTCGGGGCGTTCGACCTCCCGTTCCTCCAGCTGCGCGACTACCTGAGTCGCCACCCGGGGGCGTCGCTCACGTACGTCCGGGACGGGGTGGAGCGATCGGTCGCCCGGGCCGCGGACGATCCCGCCCTCGTCGAGCCGGTGCCGTCGTGGGAGTCCAAGCTCTTCGCCTTCCGCTCCCTCGACCAGACCCCGCCGGCGGACTGCCAACCCAGCTTCCTGCCCGCCCTTTGACCGGGCGACGCGTGACCGGGCGACGCGTGACCGGGCGACGCGTGACCGGGCGACGCGTGACCGGGCGACGCGTGACCGGGCGACGCTTGGGCGTTCTGGCGTGCTGAGCGCGGGAAAACGCCCAAACGTCGCTCAACGG
>JBEEFX010000170.1:0-2907 GCA_041166365.1 Acidimicrobiaceae bacterium | reverse complement strand
CGACGCCTGTTGCGTCGAACCCGGCGCGAATCGCCCCGGCAACGAATTCGCCCTTGCCGGCACCGACATCGAGCAGCCGGCGGCCACTGACGTGACGCTCGATCAAGGCGAGCCGCTCGGCGACATTTTCCGCAGGTGAGCCACCTGCCGCGAACTCGTAGCCATCGGGATCGTCGTAGTGCTCGTGCTCGAGGTGCTCGAAGCCCCGAATCATCGGGTTCGTGTAGATGAACCCACATCCCCGGCACTGCACCACATCGGTCACGACATGTGGCTCGGTCGTGGGGTCGGCTCCCGCGTGCTCGCGATTGCCGCGCACGCCGAGCTTCCTCGAGTCGTCGGCGCCGCACACTGCGCATGGCACGTGCTCGACGGTCCAGGCTGCGTGAGCTGACATCAGGCGGGTCACAGTCCGGCGAGAATGCGTTCGTAGTGGGAGTCGAGTTGAGCGACGTCGCGCTGGGCTCTCGCGAACGCCGCGATTCGATCGCGGGAGCCGGCTTCCATCGCAATGGCGACGAGCTCGTCCACAGCCGACCCGAGGGCCGTTCGATCGGTCAGGTCGGCGACCACGCCGAGACGATGCTGTGAGGTGAGGTCAGCATCGTCTCCGATGCCCGGGCTGATCAGCACGGGCAGCCCGTTCGCCCAGTACTCGGCGTCCTTGACCGGACTGCACGCGGCGCTGCTCGCGAGCGGACGGACGCTCGTGATGGCCACGTCGGCGGCCGCGAGATGGCGGGGTACCTCGTCGTGTTCCACAGATCCCACCGAGAGCTTGCTGATGCCCCATTGTGATGCGCGGCGACGAACAGTCTCAGGATCGTGGGGGGTGAGCACCATCACAAAGCCCTGCTCACCGAGGCGTGAAGCGAACTCGCCCAACGCAAAGAAGGCTTCGTCGTCGTAGTAGACCCCCCCGAACTTCCCGAGGTGGACGATCACCACGTCGTCGCCGCGGATCCCGAGAAGTTCTCGAGTTTTCGCGCGCGCGACGCTGTCGAACGCGAACGCGGCCGTGTCGACCAAGCAAGGCATCACGGACACGCGCGCCGGGTCGACCCCTTTGCCGAGGAGCTCGTCGCGAAACGCAGTCGAGAGACAGACGAGGTGGTCAGCGCCGGAGCGTTGTCGCCACTCCAGCAGGGCTTGGATCATGAACTTCGGACCCGACGGCGACCAGACGCCCGCGTCGCGCATGTAGCGGGCATGCGGCTCGAAGGATTCGATCACCAGCCGGACGCGGTGGCGCCGCTTCAGACGGAGCGCGAGGTTGCCCGCGGGGACACCGCGGGCGATGACGACGTCAGGCGAGTACTCGGACATCATCCGATCGAGCCGAGCTCGCTCCGCCCGATGTCCGGCGATGCGGGCCACCGGCCCTCGTCCGCGGGCGCGAGACGGCGCGAACAGCTCGACACAATTCACGCGGTCGAGGCGACGCAGCGACTCAACCGCAGGTTCGACCGTCGATCGCGTCAAACCGTCGTCTCGTGGCCATGACGAGCAGACGAGAACGTTCACCACGGCTCAATACTTCTCGGATCGGCCTCTACAGTGGGTCCTTCCTGGCTCTCGACATCTGCGAGGTGGCATTGACCGACCAGATCCTGGTGGCCGGAGGCGGCGGATTCATCGGCGGGGCCGTCGCCGACGCGTTGCTCGCCGACGGCAAGGACGTACGTGTCGTCGACCAACGTCCCTTCGACCAGTGGTACCGGCCCGTTGAGGGTGCCGACTGTCGGCAGCTCGATCTCCAGTTGCTCGATGCGTGCAGGGAGGCGGTCGAAGGTTGTTCGCAGGTCTACAACTTTGCCTGCGACATGGGGGGCATGGGGTTCATCGAGCTCAACAAGGCACTCTGCATGCTGAGCTCGCTGATCAACACCCATCTTTTGGTGGCCTCGCGCGAGCTCGGCATCGAGCGCTACTTCTTCGCGTCGACGGCATGTGTCTACCGCTCGGATCGTCAGTCCGACACCCAAGTGATCGCGCTCCGCGAGGACATGGATGTCTACCCGGCAATGCCGGAAGACGGCTATGGCTGGGAGAAGCTGTTCGCTGAGCACATGTGCCGCCACTTCGAGGAGGACTTCGGTATCCAGACTCGCGTCGCCCGGTACCACAACGTGTACGGGCCCCACGGAACATGGCGAGGTGGGCGCGAGAAGGTACCGGCGGCGATCTGCCGGAAGGTGGCAACGGCGGTCCTCACCGGTGACCACGAGATCGAGGTGTGGGGCGACGGCGAGCAAGTGCGCAGCTTCACCTTCATCGACGACGCGGTCGTGGGCACGCGCATGCTGATGGATTCTGATGTCAGCGATCCTCTGAACATCGGCTCGTCAGAGATGGTGTCGATCAATCAACTCATCGATCTCGTCGCTGAACACGCGGGCATAGCAGTGACCCGTCGCCACGACCTGTCAGCACCACAAGGGGTCCGCGGCCGCAACAGTGACAACACGATGATCGAAAAGAAGCTGGGCTGGTCTCCGTCGACGCCGCTTCGGGAGGGTATCGCGGCAACCTACGACTGGGTCTTTGACGAGCTCAAGGCGACGGGTTAGCCATCGAGCGGCCCGGTCACGCTGAGGGTGCGCGGCGCGTGAAGCTCGTCGTCCTGTGCCCGTATCCGGTTGGGTGCGCGCCCAGTCAGCGCCTGAAGTTCGAGCAGTACTACGACTCCTGGCGCGGGAGGGGTTACGACGTCGAGGTGCGTCCATTTTGGGACCGCAGTACGTGGGCGGTCCTCTACAAGCACGGTCACCGGCTGCGAAAGGCGCTTGGCTTCGTCGTCGCGACAACGCGGCGTATCGCCGATCTCGCAGCCTGTTTGCGCGCGGACCTCGTCTACGTCCACCTCGAGGCCGTACCCCTCGGCCCTCCGCTGGTCGAGCGCGTGAT
>JBEEFX010000169.1:0-30471 GCA_041166365.1 Acidimicrobiaceae bacterium | reverse complement strand
TGACGCTCTTCCCCGAGCCCGACTCGCCGACGATGCCGAGCGTCTTGCCGCGGTCGAGGACGAACGACACGTTGTTCACGGCCGTGGCCAGGCCGCGCGGCGTCTTGAACGACGTGAAGAGATCGGTGATCTCGAGGAGGTGCCCGGCCTCTGGACGCGCCGAGATGGTGCGCGTCACCTCCTTGCGCCGCCGAAGAGGGGACATCTACAGCGCGCTCTCGCGCACGTCGAAGCGGGCCCGCACGACGTCGCCCAGGTAATTGAGCGACAGCACCGTCGAGAAGATGGCGATCGAAGGGGCGAAGATGACCTGCGGGGCCGCGCCGACGATCTTCGTGAGCTCGTTGCGGCCGGTGGCGATCAGGTTGCCCCACGATGGGGTCGACGACGGCACGCCCACGCCCAGGATGCTGAGGCCGCCCTCGAGCACGATCACCACCGCGATTCCGAGCAACGCGATCGAGAACATGGCGGGCATCACGTTCGGCAACACATCGCGGACGATGATCCGGCGGTTCTTCGCGCCCATGCTGCGCGCCGCCAGCACGAACTCGCGCTGCGACCACGCCAAGGTGCTGGCCCGCGTGATTCGTCCGATGATCGGGATGGACACGAGGCCGATGGAGACCACCAACCAGAACTCGCGCTTGCCGACACTCACGGTCGGTTCACTCGCGAACACGGCGATGATCGCGAGCGCCAGCACGAGCTGGGGGATCGCGAGGAAGGTGTTGAACACATAGCTCAGGAGGGTGTCGAGCTTGCCGCGGTAGTAGCCGGCGATCAGTCCGAGCACGCCGCCGCCGACGAGCCCGAACAACACCGACGCGACGGACACGAGGAGTGATGCCCTGGCCCCCCAGATGACTCGCGAGAACATGTCCTGTCCGGTGCCGTCGAGCCCGAGGGGATGTCCGGCTTGAGGACCCTCGCCGGCCTGCGCGATGAACGTCTTCGTCGGGCTGGGGATCGGAAGCAGGGGCGCGAGGATGGCTGCGCCGAAGATGGCGAGGATCCAGATCAGCGCGATCCACCCGACGACCCCCATCTTCTTCGTGGCCGCCTTCTCGACCTTGGGCTTCGCCGCGGGTGCGGGGTCGAGCACGAGCGTCTGCACGCCGGCTTCGACCGGAGTGGCCGGCTCGGCGGCCTTCAGGGACTCAGCCGACGGCTCGGGCATGACGGATCCTGGGATCGAGGACGGTGTAGAGGATGTCGACGAGGAAGTTCACGGCGACGTAGCCGAGGGCGATGACGGCGACGTAGCTCTGGAGGGCGACGTACTGGCGCCGGAAGATGGCGTCGGCGATGAGGAAGCCCATCCCGTGGATCGCGAAGATGTTCTCGATCACGACCGCGCCGCCGATGAGTGTGCCGACGTTGAGACCGGCCACCGTGAGCAGCGTGAGGCTCGACGGTCGCAGCGCATGTCGCCACAGGATGCGCGCGGGGCTGAGCCCTTTCGCGCGCGCCATCGTGACGAAGTCCTCCTGAAGCGTGGCGATCATGTCGCTGCGCAGCAGGCGCATGTACACGGCGACCTGGCCGACCGCCAGGCTGATCGTGGGCAACGCCAACTGCTGGAAGTGCTCCACCGGGCTCTGACCGAAGTCCACGTAGCCCGTCGGGCTCACCCAACCCGCCTTGGTGCCGATGTAGTACGCGAGCACGAGCGCGAGCACGAAGTTCGGTATCGCGAGCAGCGCGAACGCGGCCGTGTTGATGCCCTTGTCCAACAGACTGCCCGCCCGATAGGCGGTCAGCACCCCCAGCGGGATGGCGACGAGCAACGCGAGCAGCTGCGCATAGAACATCAGCGTCAGTGAGATCGGCAATCCGTCCTTGATGCGGTCGGCCACCTTGTCCGGACAGTTCGTCGCCGCCGTGTAGCCCGACGTGCCGTAGTAGCAGCCGAAGTCGCCGTGGGCGATGCCGTTCACCCACTCGCCGTAGCGAGAGTAAAAGGGCTTGTCGAGGTGCAGCTCGTGCTTCATCTGGGCGCGCTGATCAGGCGTCGCGAACGGTGCGAGGGGAACCGTCGGGTCCCCCGGCACCAGGTTGATCAGGAACGCGGTGAAGATGGTGACGAGCAGCAACACCACACCCAGTTGCCCGACTCGCTGCAGCACGGCACGCACAGGTGTCAGCGCCTACCTGTGCGTGCCCGTGGGCGAGTTGGTCGTCACTTCGTGACGTAGAGGCCGCTCATCGGATGACCGGCGGCCAGCCCCGGGAACGGCTTGCTGCCGTCGGGCAGATCCGCGCCCAGGATGCCGTGGACGTTGGTGGCCGTCGGCACCGCCCACACCGTCCAGCTGAGCCACTCGTTGTAGAGCTGCTTGGAGAACTGACGGTTGAGGTCCTCGTAGAGCGCGGCGCGCTTGGCGGGATCCGTCTCGATCCGGCCCTTCTGCTGATCGCTACTGATCTGCGGATCGTTGAAGGCGCCGAAGTTGACGGGGTTGTCGCACGGCAGCGGCGTCGCGGCGCTGTTGTCACAGTGCCACCACACGAACAGCGAGTCGGGATCGCTGCCCGGGTAGTTGCGCCAGCCGTACATCTGGTAGTTCCGAGCGATCGCGACGCTGATGTACTGCGTCTGCTCGACGGTGTACGTCGACACCTTCATCCCGGCGGCTTCGAGCATTCCCTTGATGAAGTTCTGGGTCTCGATGGTTTCCGGGTCGGTCGTGCCGCCATAGGTGAACTCCAGCGGCTTGCCCGTCTCAGCGGTGTATGCCGCGACTTCCTTCTTGGCTTCCTCGAGGTTGAACTTCGGGAACCCGGCGTCGTCCAGGAACCCGACGGCGCCAGGAGCGAACGGGCCACTGGCGATCTTCGGGATGTCCTTGCCGCGGACGTGGTTCACCGTCTCGCGGTCGACGGCCAGCGCCACGGCCTTGCGAGCGTGAGCATTGGAGAACGGGGAACCCGGGCAGACCTTGTCGTTGGCCGGGTCGACCGCCGAGCACAGCATCAGGTGGCTGACCTCGGCGAACTTGTCCGACTCGTTCTCCGTGATCTTGCCCTGCTGCGCCAATGCGCGGAACTGCTCTTGATCGATGCTGCTCGACGTGTGGACGGCCTGGAACTGACCGCTCACCAGACCGTTCAGCCGCTGCTGACCATCGGGAATCGGCTTGAACGTGATCGAGTCGAGGTACGGCAGCTGCACGCCGTCCTTGTCCTTCTGCCAGTAGTTCGGGTTCTTCACCGCGGTGAAGTGGTCGTTGATGACCCATTCCTGGAGCTTGAACGGGCCCGTGCCGATGAGGTCTTTCGCGCACTCGGCACCATCGTCGAGTTGCTTCTGGGCCATGATCCCGAGCCGGGCGGTCGACCAGAGGTAGGAATCGAACGTCGGCCACGACGAGCTCATCGTGACCTTCACCGTCTTCGCGTCGACGACGTCGACCGAGGACACCAGCTTGAAGACGATGGCGAACAGCAGCGGGCTCCGGCCCGGGTACTTGCCACGGTAGGCGTCGAGGTTGTTCTTGACCACGGTGGCGTCGAGCGCTGTTCCATCATGGAACGTGATGCCGTCGCGCAGCCCGATGGTCCACTCCGTGAAGTCCGCGTTCGCCGTGACCGACTTGGCCAGGAACGGCACGAACTTGCCGCTCTCGTTCGGCGCGGTGAGCGTGTCGTACACCGTGCGGGCGAGGTTGATGCCGGAGATGTCGAGCTCCGCTTCCGGCAAGCAGAGGCCGTTGGCCTTCTCCGCCTCCTGCGCGTACACGATGCTGCCGCCCACCACGGGCTTGGAGGTGTCGGCGCTGCTCGATGAGGAGCTCCCGCTGGAGCTGCTCTTCTTGCTGCTGCCGCACGCGGTGACAACGAGCACGAGAACGAGCAGCAGTGCGGCGATTCGCGGTTTGCGCGACGTGGCGGGCTTCAACACATTTCCCCCCGGAGAGTGGTTAGCGAAGCGTGTGACGAGCGGCACGTTGAGCGCCGCAGCGGCAATGTAGCCCGGACCTTCACGACGTGTGGGACAAGTGCGCGCCCGCGCGGCGGCAAAGGGGTGCGAATCGGACTATGCGGCGACGAGAACGAGCGGTCGCCACGGAGCGAGCAGCACCGCGGCCGTTGCCTGCGGAACGTCGTGGTCGTGTTCGGCGACGAGGACTCGCGCGACCTCCGAGGCGGCGCGTGCCACGACGGTGACGTCACTCTTGCTCGGCGCGTGAGGAAGCTTCGCAGCGGCGCTCACCACGGCGCAGGACGCTCGGTGCGCCGCCAGGCCGGCTTCGCGCGAGCGGTGATGCCGTTTGAGGTTGGCGCCGATCGTGATGGTGGCTCGCCACCAGGAGACCTCTCCCTCAGCGGAGTCGAGCTCGTGGCGGAGAACGGCGGCGAGGGCGGTGATGTCGGGACCGGTCAGTTCGCTCAGTCGCTCAGCGAACTCGGCAGGCTCCACGTGATCACCCCTTCCCTTCGTTCCTACTCAGGTGATCGGTCTGTTCGAGCCGTCGTTGAGGCGAACGGTCCGTTGTCGAGGCAAACGGTCCGTATGGCCTACTTCTTGCGGGCGAGCGTGATGCCGTCGCTCACGGGCAGCATCACCTTCTCGACCCGGTCGTCAGCGGCGAGGTGGTCGTTGAACGCGCGAATCGCAACGACGTTCTCGTCGTTCGCCTTCGCGTCGACCACCGAGCCGCTCCACAGGACGTTGTCGATGATCAGCAGGCCGTTGACGCGCATCCGTGGCAGCAGCGCCTCGTAGTAGGCGATGTAGTTCGGCTTGTCGGCGTCGATGAACGCGAGCTCGAAGGTCGCCTCCTGCGGAAGGGACTGCAAGGTCTCGAGCGCGGGGCCGAGGCGGAGCTCGATGCGATCAGCGACGCCCGCGGCTTCCCAGTGACGCCGGCCGATCTTGGTCCACTCGTCGCTGACGTCGCAGCAGAGCAAACGGCCGCCGTCCGGGAGACCGCGCGCGACACACAGCGCCGAGTAGCCCGTGAAGGTCCCGACCTCGACGGCGCGCTTCGTGGCCGTCACCTGCGTGAGGATGCGCAGCAACGCGCCCTGCTCAGGTGCGATCTGCATCCTCGCGATCTCGCCGAGCGCCGCCGTCTCTTCGATCAAGGCGCGTTCGATGTCGTCGGGAGGGGTGCCGTGGGAGATCAGGTAGTCGTGGATCTCGCCCGACAGTTGAAAGGATTTGGGATCACTCATCGCACCGGACGCTACTGCTACGCGATCGTGAACTGGGCGTAGGTCTTCGCGTAGTTCAGAACGGTCGTGGCGTACGACTCGGAGTGGTTGTAGCTGAGGAAGCCGCGGCGCATCTCGTCGTCGGTCTGCATCGGCCCGCTCGCGCAGAGATAGTGCGCCGCCGCGAGCGCGGCATCGTAAATGTTGTTCGGGTTCGTCACACGGTCGGCGTTGCCGTCACGCGCCCACCGCCGCCACGTCGACGGGATGAACTGCATCGGGCCGACGGCACGGTCGTACACCGGGTCGCCGTCGTAGGCCCCGCCGTCGGTGTCGGCGATCACCGCGGTGTTGTTCGTTCCGTCGAGCGGGATGCCGACGATGATGCGGTCGACGTCGCCGTTCGACAGGAGTCGCGCGCCGCCATACGTCCCGTGACGGCTCTCGCTTCTCGTGATGCCGGCCAGCGCCCACCAGGGGATGCCGCAGCTCGGATCGTCGACGACCATCGCCTGCGCGGCCTTCCAGTAGGCGTCGAGCGCGACGAGCGCAAAGTCCTCGCCGACGACCGTTGCCGTGACGCGGGCGCGTTCGAGGTTTCCTTGTCGGGTCACGAGGTCTGCGGTGAGCTGCACCTCGTCCGCCGCGGCCTTGTCACGCGCGGCCTGCACGACCGCGATGCGCTGGCGGCCGTTCGACCGTGCGACGAGATCGGTCGTGATCGTGCGCAGCGCATCGTCGACGGCGTCCCGCGCGGCCTGGAGCTTGGTGACCTGCTCCTCGCTGACGGCCTGGGTCAGCGTGCGGTTGCCCAACAGGCGCGTGGCCACGTTCACGTCGACGACGTCTCCCGCATCGGGTTGGCCGTGGACGTAGCTGTCGATGGCGAGCGCCCGCAGACCGGCGCGCGCTGCCGCCCGGCTGACCGTGGCCTCCTTCTTGCGCTGGGTCGCGTCGGCCAGCTGTGTCGTGAGCCGGGTGTCCTCGAGCTGCAGGTTCGTCAGCTCGCTCGCGGACGCGGCGAGGGCCGTCTTGGCCTCGGACAGCGCAGTGGACGCCTGGTCGAACTGCGCCTTGACGACCCGGTACTCGAATCCGTCCACCGGCAGCCGGTCGAGCTCTGGCGCGATGCCGGCCGGAGCAGTCGGCGCGCTCGCGGCGCTCGGGGCGCTCGGGGTGCCCGCACGGGCGGCGGCTGGCACGGCGGGCACCAGCGCGACGAGCGCGCCGATGACACAGGCGAGCAGAAGGGAACGATGCACAGCCCCGCCAGTCTTGCGGGTTCCAGCGAGAACGGGACAGCATGACCGGATGTCCGACCGGGTCACCATCGAGATCGACGGCGGTGTCGCCGACGTGCGGCTCAACCGCCCCGAGAAGCTGAACGCCGTCGACAACGCGATGTTCCGTGCGCTGGTCGAGGCGGGCGAGAGCATCAAGGCGGATCGTTCGGTGCGGGCGGTGGTGCTCTCCGGTGCAGGGCGGGGCTTCTGTGCCGGGCTCGACTTGGACAGCTTCCAGGCGATGGCCGGGGACTCGACCCCCGACGCGGACGCAAGCGACATCGGACGCCGTGACCAAGGGCGCATCACCAACCTCGCGCAGCAGGCGTGCTACGTCTGGACCGAGATGCCGGCTGCCGTGATCGCGGCCGTGCACGGCGCGGCGGTCGGCGCCGGCATCCAGCTGGCGCTCGCCACCGACATCCGCATCGTGGCGCCGGACGCCAAGCTGTCGGTGCTCGAGATCCGATGGGGCCTCGTGCCGGACATGACGGGCACGCAGATGCTGCCGCGCCTCGTGGGGCTCGATGTGGCCAAGGAGCTCGCGTTCACCGGCCGGATGGTCTCCGGTGCGGAAGCGGTGGAGCTCGGTCTGGCGACGCGGGTGGCCGATGATCCGCACGCAGCGGCGATGGAGCTCGCCCGCGAGATCGCCGGCAAGAACCCGAACGCGATCAAGGGAGTGAAGGCGCTCCTGAACATGGCCGGCCAGGTGAGCCTCGGCGAGGCCTTCACGACCGAGACCGCGACGATGGCCTCACTCATCGGGAGTCCGAACAACGTCGAAGCCGTCACCGCCTACTTCGAGAAGCGCGACCCGAAGTTCGCCGACCGCGACACCGGTCAGTAGCCCGCGGCGGCGCTGATCAGGGCGCGGGGGTCGGCCGCGCCGGCCAGGCCGTCCTCGCTCACCTCGATCACGTGGGCGTGCCCGAACGAGCCGAAGACGCCATCGATCTCGCTCACCTCGTGCCCGCGCTCGCGCAATGCGTGTCCCCAGGACTCCGGCGCCGTGGTCTCGATGGCGACCGTGGCGCCATCGGGGTCCGCCCAGGTGTCGAACCCCGACTGACCCGAGCCGATCAACGACCACCGCGGCGCGCCGATCACCGATCCGGGTGGTTCACCGTGGTGGAGGAGACGAGCGATGAGCTGCAGCAGGATCTGCGGTTGGGCGTCACCGCCCATCGTGCCGATGACCGCCCGCAACGATCTGTCCGGCCTGGTGATCAGCGCCGGTGCCAACGTGTGCGGCGGGCGCCTGCCCGGCCCGTACTCCGCGGGATGCCCGGGCTCGAGCGAGAAGCCGATGCCGCGGTTGTGCAGCCCGATTCCGGTCGTCGGTTCGAACACGTTGCAACCGAACCCTTTTGCGTTCGACTGGATCAGCGACACACCCATGCGCTCGCGGTCGACCGCGCACAGATACATGGTGTCGCCGGCTCCGGCTGGCGAAGCGATCGTCGCCCGGCCGTTCGGGTCGATCAGCGCCCGGCGGCGCGCCACCTCGTCCGGCGCGAACAGCGAGGAGACGTCGGCGCTCTCGTAGAGACGACTCGGTCGGTCGTACGCCGCGGCGCGCGCCGCTTCGACGAGCAGGTGCGGCCACAATCCGTCGTCGGGGGAATCCGGCAGCGGCAGCGCTTCCGCGATCGCGGCGCCGAGCAGCGTGAGGTACCCCTGCGAGTTCGGTGGGATCGTCCACACCGCGTGGCCCCACACTTCGACACACAGGGGCTCGACCCAATCGGCGAGCGGTTCGGCAAAGTCGGCCGCGACGTATTCGCCGTTGCCGATCGCCAGCAGGCCTTCGCCGAAGAGGCCTTGATAGAAGCCGGCGCGGCCGTGGGCCACGATCGCCTGCATCGAGAGGGCGACTCCCGGTCGGCGCACGAGATCGCCATGGCCGAGACGGCCTCCTCCGGTGAGATCTTCGGCACCCTCGATGCCGCGCAACTGACCGGCCATTCCCGCGAGGAGCGGCGATGCCGGAAATCCGCTCGCCGCGTAGACGATGGCCGGCTCGAGCACCGTGGCCATCGGCAGCCGGCCGAAACGGTCGTGCAGCGCGAGCCAGCCGTCCACGCAGCCCGGTACTGGCGCGGCCCGCAGATCGCCGGCGAACGGCATCACGTCGTGACCTTCGAGGCGAAGCTGGACAGGGTCGGCGCCGCGGCCGGCGCGGCCCGACGCGTTGAGCGCTGCCGGCGCTCCCTCGCCTTGGTGGACGAGCGCGAACAGATCTCCACCCATCCCGCACAGGTGGGGGGCGGTCACCGCCAGCACCGCACTGGCGGCGATGGCCGCGTCGGCGGCGGAGCCCCCCTGCTGCAGCATCGCCACGCCGGCGGCCGAGGCCAGGTGGTCGACGGACGCAACCATGCCGTGCGGGGCGTGGCGGGTGACGTTGTGCACAGAGAGAAGATTACGAATCGGTGAGCACGCCCGCGGCTCGCCACGCCTGCTCGACGCGGTCGAGTCGCCGAGTAGCGCTCGCGCGCAGGCGCTGCGCCACCGCGGTGACCAGCGTGTTGGACACCGCCATTGCTCCGGTCTGGCTGTCGAACGGGCCGGCGCCCTCACCGGCGATCGTGAAGGTGGCAATCGCCCGTCGCGCCAGCGGGGACAATGCGGAGTCGGTGATGGCGATGAGGGGCACGCCCCGCTTCGTGCTGAGGGCGGCGCCGTCGAGCACGGTGACGTCGTAGCGGCGCACGTCGATCGCGACCACGACGTCGGTGCGCTTGAGCGCCGCGAGCGCGGCGGTGACCGGGGCCGGCGCCCCCCATGCCAGTGCGACACCGTCACGGAGCAACCCGAGTTGGTCGGCGAGGTGGTAGCCGACGCCGAACGATGCGCTCCCGGGCAGGACGATGACCCGCGCTCGGGGCGCAGCCAACCGCGTCACCGCGGCGGCGAGCACCCGGCGATCGATCGCCTCGAGCGATGCGACGACGTTGTCGACTTCGACGGCGAGCGTGCGGCCGACGATGTCGTCGTGCGCGGGCTGGCGGATCCGTTCGACGGCCGGGCGCAGATGGTCGGCGAGCTCCTCCTGCACCGCGGCCTGCAGCTCGATGAAGCCGTCGTACTCCAGATGGTTCGCGAAGCGGACCACGCTGGCGCCGCTCGTGCCCGCCGCTCGCGCGAACGAGGCCACGGTGCCGAAGGCCACGGTCTGCGGGTCCGCGAGCACGACTTCGGCCAGCTTGCGCTCGGCGGCCGTGAGCTCATCGCGCCGGTCCTGGATCCGGACCCCGACAGTCATGAAACAGATGTTACGCTATGAGACCGAGCAGAAACGGAGGTTCCACTCATGTCATCGTTCGAATCCGTCAACCCTGCTCGACCGGCCGACGTCGTAGGCACGTTCGAGGTTGCGGATGCCGCAGCTGTCGACGTCGCGGTGAGTGTGGCCGCGGAAGCGCAACGGGCGTGGGCCTCGGTGCCGATTCCGGCGCGCGCCGCCGTGATCGGGCGCGCCGGTGCCGTGCTGGCCGCCCGCAAGGACGAGATCGCCGAGCTCGTCAGTCGCGAGGCCGGGAAGATCCTCGTGGAAGCCGGCGGCGACGTGCAGGAGGCGGTCGACATGGCCGACTTCGTGGCCGGCCAAGGCCGCGCCGCGTGGGGCGAGACCGTGCCATCCGAGCTGGCCGACAAGCTGGCGTGGACGACCCGTCAGCCCGTCGGTGTCGTCGGGATGATCACCCCTTGGAACGTCCCGATCGCCATTCCGTCGTGGAAGTGCTTTCCCGCATTGCTCGCCGGCAACGGCATCGTCCTGAAACCTTCGGAGCACGCGCCGGCCTGCGCGGAGGCGTTCGTGGCCGCGTGTTTCGAAGCCGGCGTTCCGCGCGAGCTGATCCAGATCGTGCACGGGTTCGCAGAGCCCGCAGCCGCGCTCGCGACGCATCCGGGCGTGGGTGCGGTGAGCTTCACCGGGTCCGTCACCACCGGGCGCAAGGTGGCCGCCGCGGCGATGGAGACCGGTCCTCGACTCGTCTCCCTCGAGCTCGGGGGCAAGAACGCGATGATCGTACGCTCCGACGCCGACCTCGATCTCGTCGTCGACGGCGTGATCTTCGGGGCGTTCGGCACCGCGGGCCAGCGCTGCACGTCGACGTCGCGGCTGATCGTCGATCCGGCGATCGCCGGGTCACTCGTCGAGCGCATCACGACCAGGGCGGCCGCTCTGCGGCTCGGCGATCCGCTCCTTGCTGACACCGATGTCGGTCCCGTGATCAACCGCGCGTCCGGCGAACGCATCCTCGGAGTCCTCGCGGCGGCGCGGGAGGAAGGCGTCCAACGAGCGACCGGCGGCCGCCTGCGCGACGACGTCGAAGGGTGCGAGGGCGGCACGTTCGTCGAGCCGACCGTGCTGGTCGACGTGAAGCCCGAGCATCGCATCGCTCGCGAAGAGGTGTTCGGTCCGGTGCTGAGTGTTTTGGAGATCGCTGACCTCGACGAGGCAATCGCGGTCGTCAACTCGGTCGAGTACGGCCTCTCGGCCGCTGTCTACACCCGCGACATCAACGCCGCGT
Source organism: Acidimicrobiaceae bacterium (assembly GCA_041166365.1). Lineage (GTDB taxonomy): Bacteria > Actinomycetota > Acidimicrobiia > Acidimicrobiales > JACDCH01 > DASUCS01. Next base: position 19,487 of record JBEEFX010000169.1, on the reverse strand, counting down.
TGCACGCGGTCGATCGCATCGACACCGGGATCGTGTACGTGAACGCGCCGACGATCGGAGCGGAGATCCCATTGCCGTTCGGTGGCACAAAGCACACCGGCAACGGCTTCCGCGAGGCCGGAGCCCGCGGCATCGAGCAGTTCAGCCAGATCAAGACCGTGTACGTGGACTACTCCGGTCGCCTGCAACGGGCGCAGATCGACACGCCGTCCGTGGTGAACCCGTGAGCGCGGTCTCGCAATCCACCGTGACGACCGACTGGCTCGATCGCTTCGACCATGCGATGGCCGGGGTGCTGCCCGGCTACTTCGACATCGTGGCGGAGCGGGGCGAGGGCAGCTGGATCGTCGACGTCGAAGGCCGGCGCTTTCTCGACTTCGGTTCGGGGATCGGCGTCACGAACGTGGGACACTGCCATCCGCTCGTCGTCGCGGCGATCGAACGCCAAGCGCGGCTGCTCATTCACACGTCGGTCGTCACGCGCCATGAGCCGGCGATCGTGCTCGCCGAGCGGCTCGGCGCACTCGTGCCGTTCATCGACCAGCCGCAGGTGTTCTTCTCCAACTCCGGCGCCGAGGCCGTCGACGGCGCGCTGAAGCTCGCCCGACGAGCAACGGGCCGCGGCGGTGTCATCGCGTTCAGTGGCGCGTTCCACGGGCGCACACTCGCGGCCACGACGCTCACCACGACCAAGGCGAAGTACCGAGAGGGCTACGAACCGCTGCTGCCGTCGGTGTTCCACGTCCCGTACGGTCACGTTCCCGGCGCGCTCGACGCGCTCGACGAGGTGCTCGACGCGCACGGCGAGGAGATCGGCTGCATGATCGTCGAGCCGGTGCTGGGCGAGGGTGGCTATGTCGTGCCTCCCGTGTCGTGGCTCGCACGGCTGCGCGAGCGTTGCTCGGCACGCGACATCGTGCTGGTCTTCGACGAGGTGCAGTGCGGCATGGGCCGCACCGGACGGCCGTTCGCGGCGGAGACGTTCGGCGTCACGCCCGACGTGATCTTGTTCGCGAAGGGGATCGCGTCCGGGCTGCCCCTCGGAGGTTTGATCGCGGGTCGGGCGCTGATGGACCGGTGGCCGCAGGGAACGCACGGGTCGACGTTCGGCGGCAACCCGGTCGCGTGCGCCGCGGCTCTGGCCACGCTCGACGCCCTCGAGCGCGGTGGGTGCTACGAACGAGCCGAGACCCTCGGCGCGCTCGCGCTCGCTCGTCTCGCTGCCGCGGCGGCGGCCAATCCCGGGGCGGTGCGCGACGTGCGCGGCATCGGGCTCATGATCGGCGTCGAGCTCCGCGATGGACGCACCGCCGCCGCCGTGCAGCAGCGCTGCTTCGAGGACGGTCTGCTCGTGCTCACGTGCGGCCCGGACGACAACGTCCTGCGCCTGGTCCCGGCGCTCACCATCGCAGACGACGAGCTGGAGCACGGGTTGGGCATCCTCACGGCTGCGTTGGCCGACGCTCGCTGACCTACCCTCCGGCGTGTGAAGCCCGGACGGTTCGTTCCTCTCCTGCATGCGCCCGACGCGGTCGGCGAACCGCTGGTGTTCGTCGTGGGCACCGGCACGATCCTCGTACACCAGGAGGGAGACCACGACCTCGACGGTGCGATCTTCCTCGGCACGCTCGACGACCGCCCCTGCTGGGCGGTGGCCGTCGAAGAGGAGCCCGGAACCGGCGCGGTGCCGCTGATGGGTCTGTGGGGCCAGGTCGACGACATCACCTTCACGATCGCGGGTCGGGCGGTGCAGCTGGTCGAGTGGGAACGCACGCACCGTTTCTGTGGACGCTGCGCCACCCCCACGGAGCCGGCGATGGGTGAGCGCGCCCGGCGCTGCCCGGCGTGCGGTCTGCTCGCGTTCCCGCGGCTCGCGCCCGCGATCATCACCCTCATCGAGCGCGACGACGGCCGCGCCCTGCTCGCGAGGGGGCGCACGTTCCCGATCCCGATGTACAGCTGCCTCGCCGGGTTCGTCGAACCGGGGGAGACGCTGGAGGAAGCGGTGCACCGTGAGGTGCGCGAGGAGGTCGGCGTCGAGATCGACGACGTGCGGTACTGGGCGAGTCAGCCGTGGCCGTTTCCACACTCGTTGATGCTCGGATTCAACGCGGCGTGGGCCGGCGGCGACATCGTGATCGACCCGACGGAGATCGTCGATGCGAACTGGTTCGCGGCCGACGACCTTCCGGCCATCCCACCGGGCATCAGCATCGCTCGGCGCCTCATCGACGATTGGGTCGAACGAGCCTCTTGAACGTCGACGAGCTGCGGTCCATCGTCGGCGGCGCGCACGTGCTGACGGACCCCTCCGTCACCGGGAGCTACGCCACCGACTGGACCGGCCGGTTCATCGGCTCGACTTCCGCGGTGGTCCGACCGGGGTCCACCGCCGAGGTGGCGGCCGTCGTCAAGTGGTGCGCGGCGACCGCGATGGCCGTCGTCCCGCAGGGCGGCAACACCGGGCTCGTTGGAGGCAGCGTGCCGTTGAACGGCGAGATCGTGCTGTCGCTGCGTCGCCTCGATTCCGTCTCGGCGGTCGCGGGGATCGAGGGACAGCTCACGGCCGGAGCCGGCGCGACCATCGCCGGCGTGCAGCGCGCCGCTCGCGACGCCGGGTGGGACTACGGCGTCGACTGGGGAGCGCGCGACACCGCGACGATCGGGGGGGCGATCGCGACGAATGCCGGTGGTTCGAAGGTGGCCCGGTACGGCGACACGCGCGCGCAGGTACTCGGTGTCGAAGCCGTGCTGGGCGACGGGTCGGTCGTGTCGCACCTCGACGGACTCGTGAAGGACAACACCGGCTACCACTTGCCATCGCTCCTGTGCGGCAGTGAGGGCACGCTCGGTGTCATCACCGGGGCGCGGCTGAAGCTCGTGCCTCGTTTCGACGAGCGGGTCGTCGCGCTGCTCGGCTTCGCGCGAGTCGACGACGCGCTCGGCGCCTGCGGCACACTGCGCAGGAGCTTGCCGTCCCTCGAGGCGGCCGAACTGTTCTTCGACGACGGCTTGGAGCTGGTGTGCTCGACGTTTGGGTTGCCGCGGCCGCTGTCCGCACCGGCGGTGGCCTACCTCTTGGTCGAGTGCGCGGATCGCGTCGACCCATCCGACGGCGTGGCCTCGGTGGTCGCGGAGCTTGCGACGGTGGAGGTCGCCGTCGCGACGACGGCCGGTAGGCGTGCCGAGCTGTGGCGATACCGGGAGGCCCACACGGAGGCCATCAACCAGATCGGACCGCCGCACAAGCTCGATGTCACACTGCCTGCCAGTGCTCTGGCCGCGTTCGTGGACGCGGTCAAGGCGCGCGTGCTGGCCGCAGAGCCGTCGGCCCAGGTGTGGCTCTTCGGACACGCGGCGGACGGCAACCTCCACGTGAACGTCACCGGTGTCGACCCGGCCGACGACCGCATCGACGCCGCGGTGTTGGGGCTGGTCGCCGAGCACCGCGGCAGCATCTCGGCCGAACACGGCATCGGCACGGCCAAGAAGCAGTGGCTGCACCTCAACCGATCCGCGGCCGAGATCGCGGCGATGCGCGCCATCAAGCGCGCGCTGGATCCCGCGGGGATCCTCAACCCGAACGCGCTGCTCCCGGAGTCCGGTCCCACGCGGCACTGAGGCCGGTGTCAGTCGTATTCGCTGGAGCCGAGCACCCAGATGAACGACTGAATGTCGATCATGTCGCGCGGTCGCCAGTCCGCCAGGTCCCGGCGAACGGTCTTGGCCAAGTCGAGCAGGCTCGCGTACGTGTCCCAGCCGGGCCGCGACTGGTAGCGGAAATCGAACCCGTAGCGCTCGGCGGCGGCCCGCGTGACGTTCGGCTTGAGGAAGAGGTGAACCTTCGGTCGGGCCACGAACCCGAACACCGTGATCACCGGCCAGGTCGCGACCCTCGTCTGCCGCCTCGGGAGCTCTGCCACCGTCTGGCACCAGCGCTCGAACCTCGCTCGCTCGCCTCCGCGTCCGTACAGCCAGTCGTACAGGCCGGCCGAGAACGCCTTCGCGCCTTGCGGTGAGTTGACGGCGTCGCGAATCGCCATCTTCTCGAAGGAGAACAGGAGGTTCGTCTTCGACTCGATCTTCACGGCAGTGGCCGCGATGTCGGTGTAGCTGCCGGACCGCAGCAGCACGTCGAAGGCCCTACGTCCGAGCGCGTGGTCCCACGAGCGGTGGGCCTCCCACTTGTAGAGGCGCTCCATGACGACGTAGTCCTCGTCGTGGAACCCGCCTGGATAGAACTCGCGGAACCGTCGCTTCGCCGCGCTGACCTTGCGCTTGTCGCTGACCGGGAGCGGCGTCATGCGCAGCGCTCTACCCGATACGTGACATCGCTACCCCGCGTCCGCGATCACTCGATCCATTGACCGCGCGACTCCAGGACCTCACGGAGCACCGCGGGGCGGTCGGTCATGATCCCGTCGACCCCGAGGTCCAGCAGGCGGATCATCTCGTCGCGCTCGTCGACGGTCCACACGTGCACTTGGACGCCGCGGTTGTGGGCCTCCGACACGAATCTCGCGTCGACGAGAGTCATCCCCTTCGCTTCAGCGGGTACCTGGGCGCACGGTGCGGGCAACCGGCCGACGGGGACCCCGTACGACGCACTGCGAAGCCGCGCGATGCCGCGAGGCCCGAGCGAGGAGCACAGCGACCGGCCGAGCCTTGTGCGCAACCGCGCGAGCCGGCGATCGCTGAAGGCACCGATGCACACGCGGTCGATCGCATCGCACCGCTCGAGCACGTCGACCAACGCATCCACCGCACCGTCGTGCTTCGGATCGATGTTCACCCGCACGTCGGGAAACGTGCCGAGGAGGTCCTCGAACAACGGAATGGCCTCGCGTCCGTCGACCTTCGCCTGCTGCACGACGGACCATGGCAGCGCGTCGACGCGGCCATGCCCGTCGGTCACGCGATCGAGTACGTCGTCGTGGAACGCCAGCAACACCCCGTCGGCGGTCACGTGCACGTCCGTCTCGATGTAGCGATAGCCGAGCCGCACTGCGTGTTCGAACGCGGACATCGTGTTCTCCGGGGCCTCGGACGCGCCGCCACGGTGCGCGAAGGCGATCGGGCCGGGCCAGTCGAGGAAGGGGAAGTCAGGCGTCGTCACGGGTGTTCGAGGACCAGCCAACCAGAGTCGACGTAGGTCACGCGCCACCCGTCCTGCTGGAGCCGCTGCGCGGTCGACGATCGCGGCGGCAGCAGCGCGCAGTCGATCTTCCATTCGGCGAACGTCGTCTCGTAGTCGCCGGTGCGCTCATTGTCGATCTGGTCGCGCAGGAACTGCTTCGGGTAGGGGTCGACCCGGCTGTCGATGAACACGGGAATGTCCGGCGCGAACCAGATCAGGTAGCCCCCGTCGTCGAAGCGGTTGTAGACGGGGCCGCCGCACGACCGCAACGCGTGCGTCGCCTCCTCCGGCAACGGCTCCCAGGCGAGTGCGGGGTCGGGTCCGGCCCAGGAGACGACGATCCAGATCGCCGCCGCGAACGCGGTGGCCACGACCGCCGCGCTGTGCAGGACGCTCGAATCGTCCTTGGGTGCGGCGTGCGGACGGCGGGACTCCCACGCCCGAGCGATCAGCGGCAACGCGATCACGATGAACATGGGGATCACGCGGCTGTAGCGCACGGCCAGGGGAAGCAGTGCAACCGATCCCGCGGCGAGCACTCTGTCTTCCCACGCGACCGGCGGCCGGGCGCGCCACGCGGCCACGAGCGCGATCGTGACCACAGCCAGGATCGCTCCGGCGGGCATCGTTTCCCACGCCGGCCTCCATTCGACGATGTCGACCTCGTTCGTCATTCCGAGCACCAGCGTGATCACGCGCGGGCCGAGCGGCGTGAGCAGCGTCGCGACACCGCTCAACGCCGTCACCACCGCGAGCTGGCGCACGAGCGGTCGCTCCCACCGGAGGGCCACGACGAGCGTGGCGACCAGCACGAGCGCGCCGAGGACGAATGCGCCGTGAAGGTTCGCCCAGAGCAGGAACACGAGTGGGAGGGGACGGAAACGTCGTTCGGCGAGCAGGGTGACCACGACGAGCAGCAAGAGCAGGCTGGCCACCTGCGGGCGTACCGCCGAGGTGATGAACGTCGCCGGAAGCGTGGCGACGAGCAGTACGGCCCTCCGCCTGACCGATCCGCCCATGAGGCGCCAGAGCACGGCGTACGTGCACACGACCGCAACCGCGACGTAGAGCGTGACCGCCACCATCCCTCCGACGGTGTGGAGCGCGTAGAAGATCGCCTGCGACAACCACTCGTGGTCCGGCCAGAACCGCCCGTGCGCGGTGTACGACAGTTGATCGCTCGTCGGGAACCAGCCGTGCCAGATGTCCTCGCCCGCTCGAAGGTGCCACCACGTGTCGTTCTGCGCCGGGGAGTGGCACGCGCGAGCGAACAACGCGATGAAGAGCAGCGCGACCGTCAGGCGGTCGAAAGTGATCCCCTTACGCAAGCTCCCAGTCTGGCCGCCACGGCATGTTGGACTCGGCACCTGCGGGCTTCACGCCGAGCACCTGATGGATCTGCGAACGGTTCGCTTCGAAGTTGATCGCCGAGCCCGCCATGTACAGGCGCCAAATGCGCGCCCGTGCGACACCAACGAGCTCCACCGCCTCGTCCCACTGACGCTCGAGGTTCGAGACCCAATGTCGCAGCGTCCTCGCGTAGTGTTCGCGCAAGGATTCGACATGACGGACCTCGAATCCGGCCTCCTGCATGATCGACACGACCCGCCCGATCTCGTGGAGCTCCCCGTCGGGGAACACGTAGTGGTCGATGAAGCTGTTCCGCGAGAACCGAGCAGCTTCGCCCGGCGGACGGCTGATGCCGTGATTCAGCAATCGGCCGCCCGGCGCCAGCAGTTCGAAGAGATGCCCGAAGTACTCCGCCAACCGCGACTCGCCGACGTGTTCGAACATTCCGATCGACGAGATCGCGTCGTACGGGCCGTCGTCGATCATGCGGTAGTCCTGGTTGCGGACGGTGACGCGATCGACCAAGCCCGCGTCGGCGGCACGCTTCGACGCGAGGTCGACTTGCCGGTCGGCGACGGTCACTCCCACGGCGTGCACGCCGTGCTGCTGGGCCGCGTGCAGCACCATGCCACCCCATCCGCAGCCGACGTCGAGCAAGCGCATGCCTGCGTGTAGACCGAGCTTGCGGGCCACGAGCTCGTACTTGTTGGCCTGCGCCTCCTCGAGCGTCGTGTCGTCGGACGTGAAGAGGGCGCACGAATAGGTGAACGACGGTCCGAGGACCAGTTGGTAGAACTCGTTCGAGACGTCGTAGTGGTGGCTGACGGCGGCGCGGTCGCGGGCAATGGTGTGCCGTCGTCCCTTGAGATGGGCCTCCTCGGGCGGCGGTGGGAGCGGTCGCAGATGGGTGAGTCCGACCTCGCGCGCGGCCGCGAGCAGCTGCCCGGGTGTGAGCCGAACGTCAGGAAGGCGATCACGCAACTCGAGCACGGCGTAGATGTCGCCCTCGACGTCGAGATCGCCACACACATACGCGCGCGCGAAGCCGAGCTCACCCGGCGACGTCACGATCCTCCGCAGCGCGTCGCGGGACCGCAGCACGAGCGTGGCCGGCGCGTCTGGTGGCCCGAGCACGCTCCCGTCGTAGCCTCGAACGGCAACCGGTAGATCTGATCCGAGAACGGATTCGATGAGCGAAGAGAGCGCCACCTCGTACCTCCAGGTGATCAACTAGCACGTCCCCCAGCGGCTCACGCACTGCGTGGCCGGGAAGGTGTCCGCATGGCAGACCAACAGCCGGTGCCCTTGGCCGGCGACCGCTATCTAGCGCGCCAATCGATCGAGGTCGTCAACCCCCACGACGGGACAATCGTGGGCTCGGTGCCGAAGTGCACGGAGGCCGAGGTCGAACGTGCCGTCGCCGCGGCCAAGGCCGTGCTGGGCGAGTCGCCCTTGGCGCCATATGAACGGGCCGAGATCCTCGATCAGGCCGCGCGCCTCTTGCGCGAGCGCCAAGAAGACTTCGCCCGCACGATCGCCGTCGAGGCGGCGAAACCCATCAAGACCGCCCGCATCGAAGCGGCGCGCGCCATCAGCACGTTCCAGTTCTCCGCGGCAGTGGCGCGCACGCTCACCGGCGAGATGGTGCCGCTCGATGCCAGCGACGCCGGGGCCGGCAAGCTCGGTTTCGTCATTCGCGTTCCCGTCGGCGTTGTCGGCGCGATCAGTCCGTTCAACTTCCCGCTGAACCTCGTCGCGCACAAGGTTGCGCCGGCGATCGCCGCCGGTTGTCCGGTGGTGCTCAAACCGGCGAGCCAGACGCCCTTCTCGGCGATCCGCCTGGCCGAGCTGTTGCTCGACGAGTGCGGGCTGCCCGAGTCCTGGTTGAGCGTCGTCACGGGCGGCGGTGGCGACGTCGGCAACGCGCTCGTCGATCATCCCGACGTTGCCCTCATCACGTTCACCGGCTCGCCGCCCGTCGGCTGGGGGATCCGCGAGCGGGCGCCGCGCAAGCGGGTCGGGCTCGAGCTCGGCAACAACGCACCGGTCGTCATCGAGCCGAGCGGCGACTGGCGCAGCGCGGCCGCCAAGATCAAGGTCGCGGGCTTCAGCCACGCGGGACAGTCGTGCATCTCGACACAGCGCGTCTTCGCCCATCGTTCGATTCACGACGAGTTCGTCGCCACGTTGGTCGATCACGTCCGGGAGTTGGTGCTCGGCGATCCACTCGACGACGCCACCGACGTCGCCGAGCTCATCGCGCCTGCCGAGACGGAACGCGTGAAGTCGTGGATCGACGAAGCGGTGAGCGGGGGGGCCAAGGTGCAGATCGGCGGGGAGGTCCATGGGCGGCTGCTGGAGCCGACGGTGCTCACCGATGTCACTCCCGACATGAAGGTGTGCAGCGACGAAGTCTTCGGCCCGGTCGTCGCGATCGCGCCGTACGACGACGTCGACGAAGCACTGCGCCTGGCGAACGACACGCGCTACGGCTTGCAAGCGGCGATCTTCACGAACGATCTCGACGTCGCGCTGCGAGCGGCGCGCACACTCGACTTCGGCGGCGTGATGATCAACGAGGTCCCGACGTGGCGTACCGATCAGATGCCGTACGGCGGTGTGCGCGACAGCGGGAACACGCGTGAGGGTCCGGCCTATGCCGTGCGCGAGATGACCGAGGAGCGCCTGATCGTGATCAACGTTGATTGACCCGAACGACCCACCGCGCTGGTGGACGATCGACGAGGCCAACGAGGCGTTGCCCCGAGTGAGCGAAGCGGTGGAGCGCGCGAAGGCCGCGGTCGCCGGCATCGGCGGGCGAGCGGCGGCGCTCTCCACCAGTTCGGCGGGAAACGGGCATGCGCGTCCTGCGGGGGAGGAGGCCGCCGCGTTCCACGATGTGGTGGTCGAGCTCGAGGCGGAGGGCATCCTGCTGCGCGACGTCCGGCAAGGACTCGTCGACTTTCCCGCGCGGGCCCCTGATGGTCGGGGCTACTGGTTGTGCTGGGTCGCCGGCGAGCCCGACGTCGCCTGGTGGCACTGGCCCGAGGACGGGTTCGCGGGCCGAACGCCGATCACTGAACCTCCGACCTGAACATGGATCCGACCGCTCGGTTCGAGGCGCTGGTGCAGGGCCCCGAGCCGGCGATCCCGCTCGACGAGCTGACCTTGCTCGTCGCCGCTCACGCCGAACCAGGGCTCGACATCGGCGCGTGGCTCGTGGCGCTCGACGACATTGCCGCGCGCTGTGCCGACCGCTCCTTCGCCGGCGTGCTCCGGCATCTCGCGAGCGAAGGGTTCGGTGGCAACCGCGGTGACTACTACGACCCGCGCAACTCGTATCTCCACCATGTGATCGAGCGGCGGACCGGCATACCGATCACGTTGAGCGTCGTGATGATCGAGCTCGGCCGTCGACTCGACGTGCCGATCGTCGGCGTCGGCCTGCCCGGGCACTTCCTCGTACGTGACGGACTCGACGAGCACCTCTTCGCCGATCCGTTCGACGGCCGGCTGCTCGATCGCGACGGCTGTGCGCGAGCGTTCGCCGACACGCAGCCCGATGTCGCGTTCGACGAGAGCTACCTCGCGCCCGTCGGCACGCGCTCGATCGTGGCCCGTCTCCTCGCGAACCTGAAGGGCATCCACCTCGCCCGGCGCGACCGCCGAGCGCTCGCGTGGGTGCTCGGCTTGCGCGTGACGGTTCCCGGAGTCCCGCTGGAGGAACGGCGGGAGCTCGCGTCGGCGTTGGCCGCCGACGGTCGCTTCCTCGAGGCCGCGGCGGTGCTCGATCGCTTGGGGGAACTGGCTCAGGCGGTCGGGGAGGCCGGAATCGCCGAGGATGCCGAACGGGGCGCCACCCGCCTGCGTGCCCGGCTGAACTGACCCGGCCATCGAGGCATGAATCGGAGTCGGGCGGGCGATCGCGTACCCTGGAGGTGCCTCATGAGTCTCGAAACCCCCCGCAGCTGGCCTCCGGCCGACGCGCCCGAGGACGACACGCTGATCGTCGATGGCCTCGAACGCGCGCTCGTACAGGCGCGGACGAAGATCCCCGACCACGACAACGACCCCGAGATCGTGCTGCCGTCGCCCAGCTCGCTCGCGGCGCAACAGGATCCGGAGCCGGATGGCGAGGCGGCCGTTGACAGCAGCGCGGTGATGGATGTCCTGCGCGGTGCGATCGCGCGCTACACGGTCGGCGACGGCCATGAGCAAGGTACGTGGGCGGAGGACGTTCCTCGCCCGGCGCCGACGGGCAACACGACCGGTGGCGCTCGCCACGCGGCGGTGGCGGCGGGCTACGCGCCGGACCGACGGCGCCTCGCGGCCGCCGTGGTGGTGCTCTTCCTCCTGGTCGGTGGCTTCGGTTACCAGCGACTCAGCGGCGGGCGATCCGAAACCGTGAAGACGAATCCGGCGCCGCCGTCCACGAGTCACGGTGTCACCACGCTCGCGCGTCCGACGACGAGCGCGCCGGTGCCGCCCACAGAGCCGCCCCCCACGGAGCCGCCGACGACGGCGAAGCGAGCGGTGGCTCCGTCACCGTCACCGGCACCGACCCAGCCGAAGGTCGTGACGACTTCGACCGTGCCGGAAGAGACCACGACGACCGAGACCCCGAGCACCCTGGATCCGTGTCTCAGTTTGGAACGGCCTCCAGAGTGCTCGTCACCTCCGCCGTCCTAGTGGCACAGGACCCCGCACGAGGGTCTCGTCTGGCCAACTCCTAGGCGGCTCCTCGCATGGCATTCGTCCTGTTCCTCGGCTCGCTGGGTCTGTTCGCCTTCGCCCTCGCGCGGATGCGACGGGCGCGCGATGCGCGGCTCGCGGCCGCGGCCACGGTCAAGCTCGAGGTCGACGGCTGGGGCGCGAAGCGTTGGCTGGCCGACGGCCGCTACGAGGAAGTGTCATGGGATGAGTTGCGCGAGGTCCGCATCATCACGCTGCCGAAAGGTCCGTGGGCCGATCGCGTGCGGTTCGTGCTCGACGGCGGTGGTGAGCGCGGCTGCATCGTCCCGCTCGAGGCCGCCGAGGACGGCGGGCTGATCGCGGCGCTGGGGGCGTTGTCCGGCTTCGATCACCGAGCGTTGGCGGAGACCCTCGACACCGCTCGCACCAGCAATCAGCTGCTGTGGGCGCGGACTACGACTTGACCGGGCGGTCAAGGTAGCGTCGGGCGGGTGAGCGCTCTCGACACTGCCCCTTCGTCCACCGGCTCCTCTCCCGACGATCGAGTCAGCGAGCTCGTCGATCGGCTGCTGGCCGAGCACGATCCCAAGACGACGCCACCGGCGGAGTTCCTCGGTGCGCAGTACGACCTCGGCCTCGCGTGGGTGCATTTCCCCGAGGGGTTCGGCGGTGTCGGTGCGAGCCCGAAGCAGCAGAAGATCGTGTCCGAACGGCTGTCGGCCGTGGGCGCGCCCGTGGCGTACCCGCGCAACCCGATCGGCTTCGGCATGGGGGCGCCGACGATCGTGACGCACGGCAGCGACGAGCAGCGCCGGCGCTATCTCCGCCCGTTGTTCACCGGTGAAGAGGTGTGGTGCCAGCTGTTCAGCGAGCCGGGTGCCGGCAGCGACGTTGCCAGTTTGTCGACGCGGGCGCTGCGCGACGGCGACGAGTGGATCGTCAACGGTCAGAAGGTCTGGACCACGCTCGCGCATCTCGCGCGGTGGGGGATGCTCATCGCCCGCACGGATCCGGAGTCGGTGAAGCACAAGGGCATGACGTACTTCGTCGTCGACATGCACGCGCCGGGCGTCGAGGTCAAGCCGTTGTTCCAGATCACCGGTGAGGCCGAGTTCAACGAGGTGTTCTTCACCGATGTCCGCATCCCCGACTCTGAGCGCCTCGGCGACGTCGGAGAAGGCTGGGGAGTGTCCCTCACGACGCTGATGAACGAGCGCGTGTCGATCGGCGGACAGATCGCGCCGCGTGGCGGCGGTTTCATCGGGGAGGCGGTGAAGCTCTGGAAGAAGCGGGGCATCACCGATCCGGCCAAGCGCGACGAGCTCATGAAGCTGTGGGTACGCGCGGAGGTGCTGCGCCTCACGAACATCCGAGCTTCACAGTTGCGCACGATCGGCACGCCCGGCCCGGAAGGATCGATCGGCAAGGCGGCAGCCGCCGACTTCAACAAGGACGTGAGCGAGTTCTGCGTCGACCTGCTCGGGGCCGACGGGATGCTGAAGCCCGACGGCTACCCGATGGCGCGACCGGAGCACACGATGCTGTGGTCGAACCCGCAGCAGGCGTTCTTGCGGATGCGGGCCAACTCGATCGAGGGCGGCACCACCGAGATCATGAAGAACATCCTCGGCGAGCGCGTGCTCGGATTGCCCGGCGACGTCCGCGTCGACAAGGCCCTCCCCTGGAGCCAGGTCCCGCGCTCCTGAAATCTCCGTCCAACCCTCAGAGCAGGGCGCGGACGTGGGCGTGCTCGTTGATCGACTTCACCTGCCGCTGTCCGGCGCTCGACGCGAGCACGCGCGAGATCGAGGTGTAGGCCGGCTCGAAGAACATCGGGAAGTCCAGGTGCAACAGGTGAGCGAAGTAGGCGTTGATCACGCCGCCGTGGCACACGATCGCCACCGTCTTGCCGGGATTGGCCTTGATGACGCGTTCCATCGCTTCGACGACGACGTCTTTGAAGGTGGTCGGATCGACTTCACCGTCGACGCCCCAGCGACCCTCGACCAGGTCGTCCCAGCGTTCGTCCTTCTCCTGCTTCAACTCCTCGATCGGGATGTAGAAGTGCGAGTGCCGGTCGAACTCGGCGAGCTCCTCATCGACGATCACCTCGAGGCCGAGCTGCGCCGCGACGGGCTCGGCCGTCTGAACGGCCCGCCGGAGCGGGCTCGTGTAGAGCACGTCGATGCGCTCGCCGGCGAGATAGGCGGCCAGCGCGTCGGCCTGCTCGTGGCCGAGTTCGGCCAGTGCGGGATCGGCGGCCGTGCCCTCCTCGCCCTCGATGCGGACGGGCAGCGCGTGACGGATCAACAGGAGCTCCATGCGGTCCGCAACGTAGATGGTGGCGCGCCATAACGTGCAGCCCGTGGGTGAGTCGGAGCGAGCCTGCGAGCCGAGGAGCGTGGAGTGATGGAGGTGTTGTCGAGCCGCGTGCTGCTGTCGCCCCTCGACTTCGACCGCTCCCGCCACTGGTACACCGACGTGCTCGGGCTGCGGATCTACCGCGAGTTCGGAGTCGACGGGCGGGTCACGGGCGTCGTCCTCTTCCTCGGCGGTGGGTTCCTCGAGTTGAACTGCGCGACTCCTCCGCGAGGCCGCGACCCGATGCCGATGACATTGTGGCTCCAGGTGCCCGACGTCGATGCCGAGCACGCGCGGCTCGCCGCGACCGGTGAGGTCAACGTCGTCGCCGCACCGAACACGATGCCGTGGGGACTGCGCGAGATGTGGATCGAGGATCCCGACGGTGTGCGCATCGTGCTCGTCGAGGTGCCCGAAGGTCATCCGATTCGCAACCGTCTCGATTTCGTCGACGCGCCGGGCGACAAACCGAGGGACCGGTAACCTCTGGTCGGTGCATCGAATCGGGGATCGTTCGCGAACCGTGCTCGTCGTTGACGACGACGCGAGCGTGCGGGCGATGCTCGGCTACCTCCTCCATGACGAGGGCTACGACGTGCGCGAGGCGGCCGACGGCGCAGAGGCGATCACCGAGCTGACCGTCGACGCGCCCGATTGCATGGTGCTCGACCTGATGATGCCCAACGTCGACGGTGTAGAAGTGCTCCGAGCTCGCCGCGAGCGTGGGTTCGCACCCGACACACGTGTACTGGTGCTCACGGCCAAGACCGACACGAAGGATGCGGTGTGGTGCTGGGAGCTCGGCGCCGACGAGTACCTCAACAAGCCCGTCGATCCCGACAAGCTCGCGCGCGAGATCCGTCAGCTCCTCTCGCGCTCCACGGTCGAGTTGCAACGGCGGCGCAGGGCCGGCTTGGCCGACGCTCGCTCGCGCGACGAGCTCGAAGCCGCCTTCACGCCCAAGGACGCGCACTAACCATCACCGACCTCTACGTCACAGAGCACGCCGTCGAGGGCGCAGCGCTCGTGGTCTTCGTGCACGGGTCGATGGACCGCAGCGGCGCGTTCGCCCGATGCTGCGGTCATCTACGCGACCTGCACACCGTGCGGTACGACCGCCGCGGCTACGCCCGCAGTGTCGGGTTGGGGGCGCCTGCGCTCGCCGGCCACGGCGACGACCTGCTCGAGATCCTCGACGAGCGCCCGGCCGTCGTGATCGGCCACAGCCTCGGCGGAGTCATCGCCCTCGCCGCGGCACAACGACGACCAGATCTCATGCATGCCGTCGGTGCGTACGAGGCACCGATGCCGTGGGTGGAGTGGTGGCCCAAGATGAGCGCCGGTGGCGACGCGATGAACGCGGCGGCCGACACGACGGCCGAAGCCGCGGGCGAAGTGGCCGAGCGCTTCATGCGGCGCATGATCAGCGACGAGCGGTGGGAAGGTCTGCCGGAGGCCACGAAGCGCACCCGCCGCGCGGAGGGGCCCGCACTGCTCGCTGAGCTGCGTTCCGCTCGCAGCGAGGCGCCCTTCGACCCGGCAAAGATCACGGTGCCCGTCGTCGTCGGCTACAGCACCCTGTCGAGGGATCATCACCAGTGGTCCGCACGAGAGCTCGCCCGCGTGCTCGGCGCCGACGAACCCTTCGTCATCGAAGGCGCGGGCCACAACGCGCACACGACACATCACACCGAGTTTGCGACGTTCGTTCGCCAGGCGGTTGCGGCGGCTCACTAGTCGCAGGAGAACGGCAGGTGGGGGACAGCGTGATGGCCGGTAGGTTGCCGTCGATGTCCGAACCTCGCCCCGTCAGCCTGTCCGGTTCCGGCCCGCCGGAAACGATCCTCGATTCGGAGCCGGCCGACGCGCTGGCCGCCCTAGCCGCGGCGCGTGGTGATCGAGATGCGGTGGCGGCTGTCGTCGCGCGGTGGCCGCGATTCCTCGACGCGTGGGCGCGGCTCGGTCAACTCGCGCGCGACGACGTCGAGGCGTACGCCGCGTTCCGCGCCGGCTACCACCGTGGTCTCGATCGGTTGCGGGCGAACGGCTGGCGCGGCTCGGGCTATGTGCGATGGGCGCACGAGCAGAACCGCGGCTTCCTGCGGGCGCTGGACGGTTTGCGAGGGTCCGCCGCGGCGATCGGTGAGCGCGACGAAGAGGAACGCTGCGCGCTCTTCCTCCGCCAACTCGACCCCGACTGGCCCCCCGCCGATCTCGACTGACCGCCCGGTCCACAACGAGAGGCCGGTTGATTCAGAGGAGCCGCACGGCCACGTTGAGCAGGATCGTGAGCACCAACGATGCCAGGATCGAGAAGGCGATCATGGCCACGCACCCGGGGGCGCCACCGAGAGGCCGGACGCGAAACCCGCCGCCTTCCATCAGTCGCACTCGTGCTGAGGCATCGAGGCATCGCAGTCGCACAGCAAGGGATCGTCGGCCACCAGTGACAGCCGGAGATCGCGGAGGAGCGCGGCGAGCGAGCGTCGCTCGGCAGCAGGGTGCCGGTTCTGCATGGGCTCCTCTTGCCCACTCCTCCGGAAACACAAACGACCGTTGATCGTGGTCGACCTCGACACGGGCCGACGGGGACGATCGGCTACCCCAACGGATAGACAGGCGGCATGCGCGTTGGAATCCACCTGCCGCAGTACGGCCGGGTCGCCGGTCCGGAAGCCATCACTCGTGCGGCCCGGCATGCAGAGGAGCTCGGGTTCGCCGACGTCTGGGTGAGCGATCACATCGTGCACCCGGCGGCCCAGACCTATCCGTCGCCGCACCTCTACGACCCCATCGTCACGCTGACATGGGCCGCGGCGTGCACGACGTCGGTCGGCCTCGGAACGAGCGTGCTGGTGGTGCCGATGCACAACCCGCTCGAGCTGGCGAACATCGTCGCGAGCATCGACTCGTTGTCCGGTGGTCGGGTGATTGCCGGTATCGGCGTCGGATGGTCGGGCGATGAGTACGCCGCGCTCGGCTACAACTTCGCCGACCGCGGCCGGCGACTCGACGAGACGATCGACATGATGCGCGCCGCGTGGGCCAACGACCCCGTGTCATTCCACGGCGAGTTCATCGACTTCGACAACATCCGGGTCTTGCCGAAGCCCGCGCACCCGATCCCGTTGTGGGTCGGTGGCGGCAGCGAGGCCGCGTATCGGCGGGCGGTGACGAAGGGTGACGGTTTTCAGGCGGTCGGCATCAAGCCCGACGCGGCGGTGGGTGTCGTCGAGCGCATACGCCGCGACCGGCCGGAGGAGTCATTCACGATCTCGACGCGCACGGGCTGGGATCCGCAAGGCATGGAGCCGAGCCTGATCAGCGAGGAGCGTGACGCGTTCGAGGCGGCCGGGGTGCAACACGTCGTGGCCGCGCCGTGGCAGAAGGATCTCGACGCATGGCTGAAGTCGATGGACCTGCTCGCCGGCATCGTCCTGTAGCCGCTCGGCTACGGTCCCCGCATGGGACTCCAGTCGGCTTTTCTCCGGGTCCATCAGGGGCTGTACGAGCGCAGCGGCGGTCTCATCGGGCACCGCCTGATCGGTGTGCCTTCGCTGCTCCTGCGCTCGGTCGGCCGCAAGACCGGCGCGCCGCGGACATCGGCACTGGTGTACGCCAAGGATGACGACTCCTACATCGTCGTGGCGTCGAACGGGGGCGACGATCGCCCGCCTGGCTGGCTCCACAACGTGACGTCACGATCCGACGTGCAGATCCAAGTCGCGCGGCGCGCTTCGAGCGCGACGGCCGAGGTTCTCGGTCCAGAACACGCGGACTACGACCGGCTGTGGAAGCTCGTCAACGCGAAGAACCATCGGCGGTACGACGGCTATCAGGCGAAGACGGCGCGCCCGATCGCACTCGTGCGGCTGACTCCCACGACACTTTGACGCTCGAGCGGCGTGTTCGCGGACGGCCGTGTGCGTCATGCAGGGATCCACGGCGTCGTGGCGTTCGCGAGTGATCGAAACAGTTCGCGCCGCGTTGTCGGCCCTTTCGCGAGCCACGGTGACGGCAGTGCGCCCTCGTTGCGCAACGCGGCTGCCACTGGCTGCGCGGCGGTGAACGGGTCGTCCGCGAGCGCACAGCGAGTGGCGTCCGGGTCGAGCTTGAACAGCGCGGCTGCGTTCAGCCCGAACACCTTGCGCCTGATCTCGTCGGTCATGGCCGGATAGCCGTACCGGTCCTGGAGCTCTTGAGAGATCTCGAACGACCGGAAGGCCATGATCTGGGCCTGCGGCGAGCCGTACCAGATGGCATCGGTGCCCCACAGCACTCGATCGACGCCGACGCGGGACAGGAGCTTGCCGAGTGCGTGCGCTGCCTGCTCAGGCCGCGTCAGGAGTTGGCGCCACAGCGTGCCGAGGTCGACCCACACGTTCTCGTTCGGCGCGACGTTGTGACGATCCAGCGAGTCGAGCAGCGTGTCGATGCCGATTCTGGCATTCGGCGCATACGCGCCCTCACGGTGATTCGCATCCCACGCGGCGTGGAACACGACGAACTGCATGTCGGGGAACAGCCGGGAGACGGCCACCATGTCGTCCGGGCCGTTGTGGGCCGCGTCGAAGTTCATGAGCGGGAGCCCTTTGTGGGACACGAACACCCGCACGCCGAGATCGTGCGCGTGCTGGATCACCGGAAGACCGATGGCCGGGTCCTCGAGGGAGAAGCCATGACCCTCCGGGCTCCACGCCGTGTACACCTTGAATGCCGCGACTGCTCCGGTCGCGACGTTGGCGGTCATCTCGTCGAGGTGTGCGTTGAGGTCGCCGACGTTCGGAGCGATCACGTTGTGCACGAGCACCCGAGCCGCGCCGCCATGGGTGAGCTGTGCTGCGAACTGTTGCGTGTCCACCGCATCGGCGAACGGCATCGGCGCGTCGTCGTCGCCGCTGTTCGGCACGTCGGAGAGCAACGCGACGGTCGTGTCGCTCGCGAGGAAGAGGTCATTGAGGTACGACGCCCGGTTCAGGCATTCGAGCGGGTTGCCTGCCATGCAATCGCTCGGCACCATGTGCTCGACCAGGCCGAGCGTGGTCGGCGCGTTCTGCACCCAGGGACGATCGGGCATCACGTGGTGGGTGTGCATGTCGAAGATGAACTCGCCTTGGCTCGCGAGCACCTCCGCGCACGCAGCGAGGTCTTCCGCCGGCGGCACCGAGAAGCTTCCGCCGGGAACCGTCGACGTCGTGGTGGCCGCCGGCGGGGCCGCGCGCTTCGACGAACAAGCGGCGAGGTTGTACGCGGCCAGCGCGGCCGCCACCCCGCCCGCACCCCGGAGGAACACGCGGCGGTCGATGCCGGCGCGCTTCGCCGCCGCATCGGTGGCGGCCAGCATCTCGCGCAGGATGTCGGCGTCGTGGCGGCTCGGCGGCCTCGGCACGAACTCGCCGTTGGTGATGGGCCCGGGCGGTAGCGGCAACTCGGATCCCACCACGCCAGAATGGCCCAAGTGACCACACGACGACTGGCAGGAGCCTTGCTCTCGGTCGCGTTGTTGGCGTGCGGCGGCTCGTCGAAGCCGAGTCAGGCGGCATCGACCGACTCCGCGGGGCAGCCGGTCGAGACGACGATCGTCATCGGCCCGGACGGTTCGTCCTCGGTCGTCGTCGTCCCGAACGATCCCCAGCCGGCGCCCTCCGCGAATTGCCCGGCGGGGGCCGGCTGTGCGGGCGCCGGCGCCGGCGCCGCGCCATCGACCGATTCGAACGGACCACCGGGCTCGTTCGCGCCTGCGATCCTGCAACCGGCGGAGTCGAGCGAAGTGGTGGTGGAGGTGCGCACGCAATCCGGGGCCGCTCCACAGCAGGCGAGCATCGACCATCTCAGCTCCGTCCTCCAGAGCGTCACGGCGAAGACGGTGACGGTCGCGCAAGGCCCAGGCGTCAGCGGCGGCGCGACGAGTTGGTCCGCCGACGATCTGCGCTCGACCGCCGATGGT
>JBEEFX010000168.1:0-7965 GCA_041166365.1 Acidimicrobiaceae bacterium | reverse complement strand
GGACCAGGGCGCGCGCCGCGAGCGCTCGTTGGAGCTGGCCGCCCGAGAGACGGACACCGCGCGGCCCGACGAGCGTGTCGAGGCCGTCGGCCATCTCGCCGACGTCGTCGTAGAGGCGGGCGAGTCGCAAGGCGTCGTCGATGCCACCTTCGTCGACCCGCCAGCCGAGCTCGAGGTTCTCGCGGAGTGACGCACTCCAGAGCCGGGGCACCTGCGCGGCGTACGCCACCCGCGGCGGCACGAGCACGGTGCCAGGGTCGGCGATCTCGTCACCGTTCCAACGCAGCGCTCCGGATTCGATCGGCAGCAGGCCGAGGATGGCTCGTACGAGCGTCGTCTTGCCCGCGCCCACCGCGCCCGTGATGACGACGAGCTCGCCCCGCTCGACCTGTAGGGAAATGTCCGTGATGCCGCGCCGCGTCGAGTGATGCACCGCGGTGATGCCGTCGACCTCGAGGCGGACGAACGGTTCGTCGATCGGTGGAGGCGTCGGCGCCTCGGGGGCGCGCTGCCGCAAGTAGATCGGATTGTGGGCCACGAGATCGTGCTGATCCTCGTGCTCCGCGAGCAACCGAACGAGCCGTCCGCTCGCGACCGACGTCTGGCGCAGGCGGTACAGCGTGCGGCCCACGCGGCGCGGGAGGCCCGCGAGCCATCCGACGTAGGCAGTGAACAGCGCGAGGTCACCGACCGTGAAGCGACCCGAGCGCATGGCCGGTGCGACGAGGAGCAGGACGATGCCGGTGCTGAGTTCCACGCTCGAGGCCGTCAACGTGTCGAGCAGGTCGGTGAGAAGGCGGGCGCGCACTTCGAGCGTGCGTCGCACGGCGTTGTGCTCCCGCAGCCGAGCGATGGCGGCCTGCTCCGCACCGGCAACCTTCAACGAGAGCGCTCCACCGAAGAGGCCACCGAGTTGCTCGGACACATTGGCCGCCGCGCTGCGAGCGGCGGAGTGCGTGGCCTTGATGCGATCGGACAGCGATCGCGTCACCACGATGATGACCACCATCGGCAGGACGACCACCAACGTCACTCGCGAATCGGTCTGATACATGATCGCCAGAGCGATCGCGGCGAACACGGCGTCGCCCGTGAGATCGATCCAGATGTCGACGAGGAGCAGGATGTCCTCGACGTCGTCGCGGAAGCGGTTCAGCGCCTCGCCCGAGGACGCCGGCAGGCGTGTCGCGGCCGGACCGCGCGAACACAGGATCGAGCGCAGCACGTTCGTGCGCAGCACCGTCTGTATGGAGTTCCACCAATACGGCCACGTCGCGATGGCCAACCACATCAACGCTTGGCGGACGAGGTCCAGCGCGACGAACGCGGCGAGCAGCCACCCGATCTCCTGCAACGAGGCCTCGGTGCCCTGGCTGAATCGGTCGAACAGCTCGCGCAGGACGAGTCCAGTGAGGACGGGGAACGCAATGACGACAACCCACAACAGTCCGCTGAGCACGTACCTCGTCGGCAGGTAGCGAGCGAGGCGCCAGCCGACCCACCAGGACGAGATGTTCTCCGTGCGCTCGTCGCCGTTCACTTGGAGACCGCCAGCAGTCGCGCGAACCGGCTGTTGGGATCGGCCTCGAGGTCCTGGCGACGACCGTGCTCGACGATCCGGCCATGGTCGACGACCGCGATCTCGTCGACGGCGCGCAACGACGACAATCGATGCGCGACGAGGATCGCCGTACGCCCGCGCACCAGACGGTCGACGGCGCGCTCGACGAGGAGCTCTGTGTCGGGATCGAGCCGGCTGGACGGCTCGTCCAGGATCACGAGGCCGGGATCGGCCAGGAAGGCCCGCGCCAACGCGAGGAGCTGGGCCTCGCCGGCGGAGAGGCCGGAACCGTCCGGACCGAGCTCGGTGTCCAGACCTCGCGGCTGGGCGCCGAGCCACGCTCCGAGCCCGAGCTCGTCGAGCAACGCGACCAGTTCCGGGTCGCTCTTCGGGTGCGTACCGAAGAGCGTGAGGTTCTCGCGCAGTGACGCGCGGAACAACTGGACCTCCTGTGTCACCATCGCCACACGGCGACGCAGATCGTCGACGCCGATGCGCCGCAAGTCCGCGCCGTCGAGCTCGACGGTGCCGCCGACGGGGTCGTAGAGCCGCAGGAGCAGCTTCGTGATCGTGCTCTTGCCGCTCCCCGTTCGGCCGACCAGGCCGATGGAGCGGCCGGCGCCGAGGTTCAGGTCGATGTGCTCGAGCACGGGTTCGTCGCCGTAGGAGAAGTCGACATGTCGAAGCGCGATCGAGATCGGTCCGACGGAAGGAAGCCGGTGCGCGTTCTCGGGTTCCGGCCATTGCAGGCTCGACGATTCGGCGAACAGCTCGGCCGCACGGGCGACGCCGGCCTGCGCAGCCTGGAGCTCCTTGAGCTGATCGATGATGCGCTCGAGTGGCTGCCGGATGATCTGCGCGTACCGGAACACGACGAGCAGCGTTCCGACGGAGACGGCGCCCGACCGCTGCAGGAGCACGCCGAGCCCGAGCAGCATCGCCGTGCCGACGGTGAAGGCGAGGTTCGTCAGACGCACCAGCCCTCCGCCGACGATCTCCGCGCGGCGGTCGGCTCTGAACGCTTCCGCGCTCACGTCGTGGAACCGGCGAACGATGTGGGCCCCCGCGCCGTTGGCTCGGAGATCCTCTGCAGCCGCGAGATGTTCCTCCAGGTCGGCGAACATGCCCGCAACAACCTCTCGGTGCGCGGCCGACGACGGAACGGCGCGGCGTTGCACGCCCACGAGCAAGAACGACGCGCCGACCACGAACGCCGCGAGCGCCAAGCCGAGGCGAACGTCTTCGAAGGTGAGCACGACGAGCGTGCCGGCCAGCAAGAGCGCGCTGCCGAGGATGTCGACCAGGAACGTGACGAGGAACTCGGCGATCGCGTGGACGTCGCCGTCCACCCGCTCGATCAGCTCACCGGGTGGGTGCTTGCCGTGGTAGGAGACGTCGAGGGACAGCGTGTGCGCGGCCAACTCCTCGCGGAGGCGATTGGTCGCAGTCCATGCCTGCCGGCTGGCAACCCACGTACGCACGACGGTCGCAACCTGAGCACCGGCAGCCGCGATGAGATACACGATGCCGATCGTCACGAGCTCGCCCGTCTTGGCGCCGGCGATCGCACGGTCGACGAAGCGCCCGAGGATGAGGGGGCCCGTCAGGGGCAGCACCGTGCCGATCAGCAGCGCGCCGATCAGGCCCGCGAGCGCACGGCGCTCGGGCCACAGATGGGCGCGCAACACGCGCCGAGGATCGATCGCGACCGGTTCCATGGAGCCGATCGACGCTACGCCCGCACCTCTCACTCATCCGCACACATTTCTGTGTACGGATGAGCGGGATCTCGGCTCAGAGCGCGCCGAAGACGTCGTCGATCGACGAGATCAGGTAACCGACGTCGTCACTCGTGAGGCTGTTGTGGCTGGGCAAGGAGAGCGCGGTGTCGGTGATGCGGTCGGCATTCGGGAATCCGCCGGCGGGGGCGCGGTGGGCGATGCCGGCGAAGCCCGGCTGGCGGAGGATGTTGCCGGTCCACACCATGCGCGTGGCGATCTTGCGCTCGCCGAGTCGGCGCTGCACCTCCGTGCGATCGATCGTCTCGTCGAGCAGGAACGGGTAGCGCATCCATGTCGTGGTGACGCCGTCAGTGGTGCGCGGGCGCACGACCTTGCCCTCGCCCTCGTGCGCCTTCATCGCGTCGTCGAGCAGTTGGAAGTTGTGCTGTCGCCTCCGATTGAACTCCGCCAGCTTCTCGAGTTGGACGAGGCCGTAGGCCGCCATGATCTCGGACGGTTCGAAGTTGTAGCCCACGTCGTCGAACACGAACACGAGGTCGTACGGCGTGCCATCGGCGAGCGGACCGAATCGCTCGGCCGTGCCCTTGCGGCTACCGAACAGATAGGTCTCCGACCGGCGACCCCAACGGCGGCGCATCAAGCACTTGTCGTGCCACGCGGCGTCGTCCACCCCGACAAGCCCGCCGTTGCCCGCGGCCGTGATCGCGTGTCCCCGAGCAAAGCTCGTCGCGACGATGTCGGCGCGCGTGCCCGTGCGCGTACCGCGCAACCACGAGTCGAGCACGTCGCACGAGTCCTCGACGACGAGCAAGCCGTGTTGATCGGCGATGGCGCGGATGCGGTCCCAGTCAGGACAGTTGCCGACGAGGTTCGGCGCGACGATCGCGCGCGTGCGCGGCCCGATCATCTCCTCGATGCGGTCGACGTCGATCTGGTACGTCTCGGGATCGACGTCGACGAACGCGGGAACGATGCCGGACTGCACGAGCGGAGCCACATCCGACGAAAAGGTCACGACCGGGGTGATCACCTCGTCGCCGGGCTCGCACCCGAGCAGGTCGATGGCGAGACGGAGCGCCGACGTGCCGGAGTTGACCATCACACCATGTCGCTTGGCGAGCAGCTCGGCGATCTGGCGCTCGAACTCCTCGACCCTGGGGCCGAGATCGAGCCGCGTCGTCCGCAACACCTCGACGACCGCTTCGATCTCGCGCTCGTCGTGCGTCGCGCCGGCCTCGGTGACACGTCGGATGACGGGGTCGTCGCTCATCGGCGGCAGCGTACGTTCAGCGGCGGGCGGGATCAGGTGGAGACGACGTCGAAGCCGAGGGCGAGCGCGACCGGGATCTGACGGGGGTCAAATGTGCAGAACGTGATCGGCTTCGGCAGTCGATCCGCGGCCGCGAGGTGCATGGCGTCCACCGTGCGCACCGGTTGTGTGCGTCCGATCTCGGCCGCACGGTCGAGACACACCTGGTCGACGGGAACGACGTTGATGCGCTCCCAGTCGTCACGCACCGCCCGACGCAGCGAATCGCGTTCGGATTCGAGCGAGCTGGCGCGCTCGATCAGCGCGAGTACTTCGGTCAACGCGAGGCTCGACGCGCACCAGTCGTCGTCCGCCGCCATCGCGTCGAGCACGACCTGGCGGGCCGGGCCTCCGAGGTAGCGCGCCAGCAACGCGGAGCTGTCGAGCGCGAGCAACTAACGGACCTCGCCGAGCAGGTGGTCGAGGCGGGTTCCGACCGGCATCGCGACGACGAGCTCGGGCGCCGGTCGGTCCGAGCGGCGGGCCCGGTGCAGGAGCCCGCGGGTGGCCAGATCGTCGAGCGTCGGCTCGCCGGCGCCGTGGTCGAGCGGCCCCAACTGCGCGATCGGCCGCCCGCCGACCGTGATGACGACCCGGTGGCCGGCCTCGGCCCGGCGCACGGCCGCGGCCAGATTGGCCCGCAGCTCCCGAATGTTCACGTACACATGTGTACACGACGAGAGTGGCACGCCACCAGCACTTCGTGCTGCAATCCGCCCATGAACTTCGCCTTCTCCGAGGAGCAAGAAGAGCTCCGCCGCATCGTCCGTCAGTTCCTCGACGCCAAGTCGAGCGAGGCCGAGGTCCGCCGCCTCATGGAGACGACCGAGGGATACGACCCGGCGACGTGGTCGCAGATGGCCAACGAGCTGGGCCTCCAGTCCCTCACGATCCCGGAGGAATTCGGCGGGCAGGGCTACAGCTATGTCGAGCTCACCGTCGTGCTCGAGGAGATGGGTCGGTCGCTGCTGTGCGCGCCGTACTTCTCCAGCGTCGTGCTCGCGGGCAACGCGCTGCTGCACTCGGGCGACGACGCCGCGAAGAAGGAGTTGCTCCCGGGGATCGCCTCCGGCGAGACGATCGCCACGCTCGCGTTCACCGAGGAGTCGGGGAAGTGGGACGAGTCGGGCATCACGATCCAGGCCACCAAGGCCGGCGATGGCTACAAGCTCAACGGCACGAAGATGTTCGTGCTCGACGGCCACACCGCGAACCTGATCCTCGTCGCGGCACGCACCGATGCCGGCGTCTCGTTGTTCCGTGTCGATGCGGACGCGTCGGGGCTCACCCGCACGCCGCTCGCCACGATGGACCAGACCCGCAAGCAGGCGAAGCTCGAGTTCAGTGACACGCCCGCGCAGCTCATCGGCACCGACGGCGGCGGCTGGGCGGTGCTCGAGCGTGTGCTCGACCTGGCCGCAGTCGCGCTGGCCGCCGAGCAGGTCGGCGGTGCGCAGAAGGTGCTCGAGATGGCGGTCGAGTACGCCAAGGTGCGCGTGCAGTTCGGCCGTCCGATCGGCTCGTTCCAAGCCATCAAGCACAAGTGCGCCGACATGCTGCTCGAGGTCGAGTCGGCCAAGTCCGCGGCCTACTACGCCGGCTGGTGCGCATCAGAGCTCAACGACGAGCTGCCGTCGGTGGCGTCGCTCGCCAAGGCGTACTGCTCGGAGGCCTACTTCCATGCCGCCGCCGAGAACATCCAGATCCATGGCGGCATCGGATTCACGTGGGAGCACCCCGCGCACCTGTACTTCAAGCGGGCCAAGTCGTCCGAGCTCCTCTTCGGTGACCCGACCTACCACCGCGAGCTGCTCGCGCAGCGCATCGGCATCTGAGTTTCGTCGCCGAACCGGAGGTTCGTCGACGAGTTGATGGCCTCGCCCTTCGGGCGACACTGAAAGAACTGTTGCGATCGACCGAGCAAGTCGGATCGATCGCGGGACGAGGGGGTTGGCGGAGCCACCCCCCTCGTGCACCCCCCTAACGTGCTCACGTGGTCATCGTCGTTGCGGGGTTTGCCGCGGTTCTCGTTGTGGTGATCGCGCTCGTGGCCGTCGGGCGCGAGTCGTTCACGCTCGGCTCGCAGCCGAGGCAGGCCCATTTCGATCTCGAGGAGGCCGTCGAGTTCGTCGCCGACCGGCTGCCCGACGAGGTGACCGCGGTCCTCACCTACGACGACGTCCGCTCGATCCTGCGCTGGCACCTGGAGTACCTGCGCGATCGGGGCGTGCCGGTTCGGCGTGATCAGACCGCGGGCGGACCGGTGGTCGTCGAGGACGACGAGGGCATCGCCTGGGTGCTCGGCAAGGCGGACGAGGCCGGCCTCGAGGTGAGGGACACGGAGGTGGCGTTCGTCCTCGAAGTCGAGCTGGCGTACTTCGAGGCCATCGGGGCCATCGGGGGCCCGGCCCCGGGGCTGCCCGATACCTAGGCGAATCCCGTCGATACCTAGGTCGAACTACACCGCTGAAATACACAGGTCGTCCGATGTGGCCCGCTACCTCAGGGGCGCACACTCAAGCCATGACAACGACCTGGTACACCACCCCAAGCCTGGTCGCCGAGCACCGTGCTTCCCTCGAGGAAGCGGCCCGGCGTCACCGGGCAACTCGCAACCTGCGCCGCATCTGGCGGCGCCAGACCCCACGCCACCACTGAACGCTCACCCGGGTCGCCCCTACGATTGCGCAATGCTCGTAGGACGGCCCGGGCTGAGCCCGGTGATGGTTGGCCGTGCCGCCGAGCTCGATCGGATCGCTCGACTGCCCGACGACGCCGAGGCGCCGTCCATCGTGCTCCTCGGCGGTGAGGCCGGAATCGGCAAGACCCGACTCGTGCGGGAGCTGTGCGACCGTCTCCCGGGCGACGTCCGCGTCATCGCCGGCCAGGCCGACCCCGGCGCCCTCGGCCGTCCGTTCGAACTCCTGCTCGATGCAATCAAAGCCGAGCCGCGCGTGTCCCCTGACCTCCTGGCGATCGTCACCGACTCGACGCGTCCGGCCGACGAGCGAGTGACCGCCGGACTCGAGATCGTCGTCGAGCTCTCCCGCGATCGTCAGATGGTGGTGATCTTCGATGATCTGCACTGGGCCGACTCGCAGAGCGTCGCGCTGTTCGACCGGTTGTCCGAGACTGGCAGTGGTCCCACGCTGCTCGTCGGCACGTATCGCCCGGAGGCCTTGACCCGTCGGCATCCCGTCGCCGACCTGTTGCCGCGGCTCGAGCGTCGGCGCGCGGTGACGCATCTCCATCTCGATCGCCTCACGACCAACGAGGTGGGCGCTTTCCTCGCTGCGGTGTACGGCCGCGTGCCTTCCTTCCGTGTCGTGGAGACCTTGCACGCGCGCACCGGT
>JBEEFX010000167.1:0-16026 GCA_041166365.1 Acidimicrobiaceae bacterium | reverse complement strand
GACGATCACGCGGAACTGCACGGGAGCCTCGTCGGCATCTTCGGGCTGGGCCTCGAACGACAGGATGTCGCCGACCTTGGCGCCGCGGAGGTTCTCGTCGAGCTCGTCAGCGATGCTGCCGGTGCCGACCTCGTACAGGTAATCGTCGGCCTGCAACCCCGCGATCGCCTCGCCGTCGCGGCTGCCGTTGATCGTGATCGTGACGTGATCGCCGTCGATGGCCGGCCGGTCGACCGCGGTGAGCTCGCCGTACTGCTGACGCAGACGCTCGATCTGGGCGTCGATCTCCTCGCCGGTGGCCTCGGGCTTCGCGATCTCGACGCGGAGGCTCGCGTATCCGGGCACGGCTACGGATGGGCGCACCTCGACGACGGCGTCGAAGACCACAGGGCCTTCGTCCTTGCCGGAGGTGATCTCGAGCTCCGGCGCGGCGATCGCGTCGACCTCGTTCTCCTTGACGGCTTGGTAGTAGTACGTCGGCAGCGCCTCGCGCAGCGCCTCTTTCCGGCCGACGTCCTTGCCCAGCTTGGCTTCGAGGATGCGACGTGGTGCCTTGCCCGGCCGGAAGCCCGGAAGGCGGACCTCCTTGGCGATCCGACGGAACGCGGCGTCGATGTCCTTCTCGAACTCGCTTTCGTCGACCTCGACCGAGAGCTTGACCTTGTTGCCCTCGAGGGGTTCGACGACAGCTTTCACAGGGGCGTGAGTGTACCGGGGGGACCCCATCGCCCTTGAACCATGTCTCTAGGCTCTCGCCCGGTGGCAACGGCAACCAGGACGGACGCCCGTCGCGACATCGATCCTGATCCCGCCGCCCGAGAACCCCGAGACAACGGCCTCGCGTATCGGCCGGCGCTCGACGGTCTGCGTGCCCTCGCCGTGCTCGCCGTCATCGCGTACCACGACAGCTATGCGTGGGCGAAGGGCGGCTTCCTCGGGGTCGACCTGTTCTTCGTTCTCTCCGGCTTTCTGATCACGACGCTGCTCGTGCTCGAGTTCCGGCGCGGGGCAACCATCCACTTCGCCGCGTTCTGGGTCAGGCGGGCGCGGCGTCTGCTCCCAGCGCTGATGCTCGTGCTCGTCTTCGTCGCGGTCTACACGCGCCTCGAGATCGTCCCGTGGGAGCGCACCGGTGTGCGCAACGACGGAATCGCCAGCCTCTTCTACGTCGCGAATTGGCGGTTCATCTTCGACGGCCAGAGCTACTTCCATCTGTTCTCCGCGACGTCGCCCTTCCGTCACATGTGGTCGCTCGCGATCGAAGAGCAGTACTACCTCGTGTGGCCGCTCGTCGTTCTCGTGTGCCTGCGTCTCGGTCGCGGCTCCTTGCGCCCGCTCACCGCGGTCTGCGCCGTGGGATGTGTGGCTTCGGTGGTCTCGATGGCCGTCCGGTTCTCGCCTACCGATCCGACGAGCGCGTACTACGCGACCGACTCCCGCGCGCACACGCTGCTGATCGGCGCGCTGCTCGCGTTGCTGTTCCTCGTGTGGCAGCCGCGCGCACGGGCACGAAAGGTCCTCGCAGTGCTCGCCGTCGGCGCCGTCGCGGCCGTGTTCGCCGCGTGGCACTTCACTTCCGGCACCGGGCCTGCGTACTACAACGGCGGTTCTGCGCTCTTCGCCGTCATGGGCTTGTTCGTGATCGCGGGTGCGATGCAGCCGGGACCACTCTCCGCGATCCTGTCGGTGAAGCCGCTGACGTGGATCGGTCGCATCTCCTACGGCCTCTACCTCTGGCATTGGCCGATCAACGTGTGGATCGTGCCGTCGCGCGTCGATCTCGGGCCGAACGCGCTCAACCTCCTTCGACTCGGGGTCACGATCGCCGCGGCGACCGCGTCGTACCACCTCGTGGAGCGCCCGATTCGAGCGCATCGGCTCACGCCGCGGACCGCAACGGTCAGGTTCTCGCCGGTCGTCGCCGGTGTGGTGGGGGTCCTGCTGCTGTCCGCTACGGGGGCAACACCGGCACCGAGCTACCTCGTCGGCGTGCAGCCCGCGCTCGCCGACCCCGTTGCGGACGGCAGCGCACCCCCGAGCTTCATCTGGGGCTACGGAGATCCGCTCATCTGTGGCGACCCGCGGCCCGAGGAGACCGCCGAGGCCGACGCCGCCGCTCGCCGCGCACCACTGGAGCTTGCACCGACGGTGCCGCGCGAGCGGGTTCTCCTGGTGGGCGACTCGACCGCATGCAGTCTCTGGCCAGGCCTCGATGCCGTGGGACAGGCGCAAGGCATCGCCATGGACCAGGGGTCGGTGTTCGGCTGCGGCATCGCGAGCGACGAGATCACGACCACCCGCAACGAGGCCGTGACGCCGAACTCGAATCGCTGCCGGCCACTCCTCGACTACACCGAGCCTCGGGCGCTCGCTCGCTCGCGACCGACGGTCGTGGTGTGGATGAGCATCTGGGAGAAGTCCGACCTCGTCGTCGACGGTCGAACGATCGTCGCCGGTACTGCGGAGTGGGAAGCAACGATCATGGCGCGCATGGACGACGCGTTGGCCCGCCTCACCAGCGGCGGCGCGCGCGTCGCGTTGGTGACTGAAGCGGCGCCGGCACCGAATCCCGCGCAAGGCACCGAGACCTTCGATCGGCAGGCCGACGACGACGGATACGTGCGCCTCAACGCGCTCCTCCGTCGGTTCGCGGCGCGCCACGCCGACAACGTCACGGTCGTCGACCTCGCGGGACGGCTGTGTCCCGGCGGGCCTCCGTGCCCGTCGGAGGTCGAGCAGCTTCACGCCCGTCCCGACGGGCGACACTTCACGCCAGCGGCCGCCGTATGGGCAGCCCGAATCGTGCTGTCAGATATCTTCCACAAGTGACGCGGTTCCTCGAGCGGCTGCGCGCTGCGCCGGTGTACATCCCGGTCGCGATGATCGCCGTCGGAGGGTGGGCCCATCGATGGATGGACGAAGACGCGTACATCAACCTGCGCATCGTCGACCAGGTTCTCGCCGGCCACGGACCGGTGTTCAACGCGGGCGAGCGCGTGGAGGCCGCCACCAGTCCCCTGTGGCTCGCGATTCTCGTCGTCGGCCGCGTGGTGTTCGGTCCGTTCGTTCGGGCCGAATGGATCGCCGTCGTCGCCAGCTTGCTCGCCGCGGTCGCGGCGTTCGCGATCGGAGGACGAGCAGCTCGCCTTCTCCACCGCGGCAGCGACGGCGTCGTCGTACCCGTAGGGCTGGTGCTCGTCGCGGCCGTCGCGGTCGTGTGGGACTTCTCGACGTCCGGTCTCGAGATGGGGCTCGTGTTCCTGTGGCTAGCAGCCTCCTGGTGGGTGCTCCTGTCGGTAGCTCGATCGGAGCCGCCGTCGAACCGCCGTCGTTTCGGGTTCGGCATGGTGCTCGGTCTCGCGCCGCTCGTGCGCCCGGAGCTCGGTCTCACGATGATCTCCTTCCTCGTCGCGTGGTTCGCGTTGGTTCGACCGCGTCGCATCCGATTCGATCTCCTCGCGATCTTCGCGTTGCCCGTCGCGTACGAGATCTTCCGCATGGGCTACTACGCGAGCCTCGTTCCGAGCACCGCGCTGGCGAAGGACGCGGCCGGCCTCCACGTCGGCCAGGGCTGGACGTATGCCGAGGACTTCATCGGCACGTACCACCTCTGGGTGTCCGGCATCTTGATGCTCGCCGTGCTCGCGATCGCGCAGGTGGGGTGGCGAGACCGGCGACTCGCAATCGCGATGTCGGCGATGATCGCCGGCGGTCTGCTCCACGCCGCGTACATCGTGGCGATCGGCGGCGACTACATGCACGGTCGGCTGCTGCTTCCCGCGTTCTTCGCCCTCGCGCTGCCCGCCTCGATCTCGCTTCGGCGCGGTGCGGTCGTCGACGTGGGGGTCGGTGCGCTCGCCGGCGCGTGGGCGATCGTGAGCGTGATCTCGCTGCGGCCGCCCCCGCCACCACTGGGATTCACCGTCTCGTCGATTGCCGATTGGCGGACCGTGTCGGGAACGAAGGTGGTACTCGACGACGGGGCGTTCGGTTTGAACGGTCACGAGGCCGCGGCCGCGTACGCGCGCGGGGTCCGTGGGTACTTCACGGTCAGCGAGAAGGAGCCGCGGCCCGGCAAGGACCCGACCGCGTTCGTGCTGACGTTGGGCTCGATCGGGGTGCCGGCGTACGACGCGGGCCGCCGGGTGTGGGTCATCGACATCGGTGGGCTGGCGGAGCCGCTCGCCGCCAGGACCGAGATCGTTCCTGATCGTCCGGCCGGGCATCGCAAGCAGGTCGACCCGGCGTGGTACGCCGCCCGCTTCGCCGCGCCGACCTCCTCCGACAGCCCCGAGGTGATCGCCGCTCGTCGCGCGGTCGGATGCGGCCCGGTCGCGGGGCTGCTGGACGCGGTCGACGACGACCTCACGCCCGGGCGATTCCTTTCGAACATCTGGCACAGCTTCGAGTACACAAGGCTGCACATCCCGGCGGACCCGATCATCGCCGACCAGCGGTGGTGCCCTCCGCCGTGAGCCGGAGCAGCCGCCGGAGAGGAAACAGAGACCGGGGAGTAGCGCAGTCCGGTAGCGCACCTGCTTTGGGAGCAGGAGGCCGGGGGTTCGAATCCCCCCTCCCCGACGCATCCCGACGTGATCGTCGTCGCTGCTGGCTGTTGTTCACCCTCGCGTTGTGCGTGTCGATGACGTGGGCGCTCGCGGCCCCACGCCTCGACGGCCCGGACGAGCGCGATCACGCCATCAGGGCCGTCGCGACCGTGCGCGGTCACGTCATCGGTGAGTTCCTGCCGAGCGCGCTCGGCTATCGCATGCGCGTGAGGATTCCGATGGCGGTGTGCAACGGAGTGCTGGTCGACCGCGTGCTCTGCAATCCGACACCCGACCCCGGCGCAGCCGACGTCGACACCGGCGAGTACCGACATCCACCTCCCTACTACGCGGTCATCGGCCTTCCGTCCCTGGTGTGGGACGGTGTGGACGCCAGCTATGTGATGCGGCTCGTGAGTGCGGCCATCGGCAGCGCGCTGATCGCATGGGCGTTCAGCTCCGCGATCCAATCCAGGAATCGACTGTGTGTGCTCGGTGTCGCCACGGCGACCACGCCGATCGTCTGGTTCCTGATCGCCGACCTGAATCCGAACGGCGTCGAGATCGCGGCGGCGATCTGCCTGTGGGCCGGCTCGCTCGCGACGGCCGTACAGGGCCCGTCGGAGCGGGTGATCCGGCGGGCTGGGATCGCACTCACGATCCTCGTGATGAGTCGAGGCATCTCACCGCTCTATGCACTGATGGCGCTCGGCAGTGCCGCGCTGATTGCCGGACCGACCCGCAGGCGCGAGCTCATCGGGCGGCGTGACGTGCGCCGGTGGCTCGCCGCGGGAGCCGGCGGCACGGTCATCACCGGTGCCTGGGTCCTGGTCGCGGGGTTCAGCCACAACGTCCACCGCACGGGTCACGCCCTGTCCTCGGGTCTTCGCTCGACGGGACTCTTCCTCCAAGAGTCGGTGGGCGATTGGCTCGATCTGCGCGTCTCCCTCCCCTATGCGGTCGCGGCGTGCGCCGTGGTCGCCCTCCCGATCGTGGGAACGGGCATCGTTCGGGCCCGGCGCAGCGACCGGCGAGTCCTGCTGGGCCTGCTCGGCATCGTGCTGCTCTTGCCGCTGACCTCGGACATCATGAATCTTCCACCCATCGCCTCGGCGTGGCAGGGGCGGTACGGCTTGCCCATGACGGCCGGCGTGGTCATCGTCGCGGCGTACATCGGCCGTGCTGATCTGAGCGCGCGACTGTGGCGCTGTGGACTGGCCGTGCTCGGCACGGCGCACGTCGGCGCCTTCATCGTGTTCGTGCGCCATTGGGTCGAGACCTCGACCGCCGCGACCGCGCTGGCCGTCGCGAACGCCGTCGGGATCGCGCTCATCGGCCTCGTGTTGGATCGGTCGATGCATCCGGCGGGCGACCGCGGGCCCGTTGCTGAATCGACGATGACAGGCCATTGACCTGCGGCGAGACCGGCGAGATTGCCGCCACTCGCCCATCCGAGATAGGCAGGGATCGAAATCCCTCTCGACGGGCTGTCCAGCGGCCATGATGGGCAGTACGGAGCAGGGCCAACCATCGCGTTCTCGAGGATCATGTTCGACCAACTACGTTCCACCCGTGCATGCGGGTGTAGCTCAATGGCAGAGCACCAGCCTTCCAAGCTGGTGACGCGGGTTCGACTCCCGTCACCCGCTCCCACGATCGCTCCCACGATGAGGTGCCAGTCCTGAAACAGCGAGCATCGCTCTTGTTGATCGCGGCGATCGTGGTCTTCGTCGCGGGCGTCGCGCTCGCGGTCACGAAGCCGGGCGACCTGGGGGGCAAGACCACCACCGACCGGGCCGCGTCGAGCACCACCAAGCCGTCGAGCACGGGCAGCACCACCGCCTCGACGACGGGGACGTCTCTCGCGCCGGAGTCGTCCAGCTCCGGCGCGTCGAGTACCACGGCCGGTGGCACGGCCACGACCCTGAAGCCCAGCGGCGCTGTCACCACCACGACGGTCGCCTCCGGTGGCAGCGCCACGACCACGACCGTCACCCCCGGCGGGCTCGGTCAGGGCGGCGCCGGCGGCGCGGGCGGGAGCCAGCACCCGATCACCGGCGGAACCTCGATGCTCGCGCTCGGCCTCCTGATGATGGCGGTGGCGGTCGCACTGCGGCGCTCCGCTCACACCCCTACCGCCTGAGGCGCACGCTCCGCACCCGGTGGTCCGGGCCCTTCTCGAGCACGAGCTGAGCGCGCGCCCGGGTGGGCAGGATCTCTTCCCGCAGGTTGACACCGTTGATCGTCCGCCACACGAATCGGGCCAGCTGCTCGGCCTCGTCGTCCGGCAGGGCTGCGTAGTTGTGGAAGAACGACTCCGGATCGGCGAACACCGTCGCGCGCAGGGTGAAGAAGCGCTCCACGAACCAGCGTTCGATGTCAGCTTCGTCGGCGTCCACGTAGATGGTGAAGTCGAAGAAGTCGGACACGTGCCGCTCGACGCCGGGGCTGACCTGCAACACGTTGAGCCCCTCCACGATCACGATGTCGGGCTCGCGCACCACCTGGGCCTCGTCGTCGACGATGTCGTACCGGATGTGGGAGTAGACGGGCGCAGACACCTCGGGATCACCCGCCTTCACCGCGGCGAGGAACTTGACGAGCGCGGCGGTGTTGTAGCTCTCCGGAAAGCCCTTTCGCTCCATCAACCCGCGCGCCGCGAGCACGCGATTCGGATGCAGGAAGCCGTCGGTGGTCACGAGCTCGACGCGGGGATGGGCGGGCCAGCGGGCGAGCAGCTCCTGCAGGATGCGTGACGTCGTGCTCTTGCCGACCGCCACGCTGCCGGCCAAGCCGACGACGAAGGGCCGGGGCGCGGGCAACACGCCGAGGAACGTGTCGGCCACCACCTCCCGATCGGCGCTGGCGACAGCGTGCAGGCTCAGCAACCGCGACAGTGGGAGGTAGACGTCCGCCACCTCGGCCATGTCGAGTCGATCGTTGATGCCCTGGAGCGCCTCGAGATCTTCCGGGCCGAGGTCGAGTGGCGTGTTCGCCCGCAGCGCGGCCCACTGTGACCGATCGAACACCACCTCGTCGCGCCCCACCAGCGGAGCAACGTAATCGCCACGGCCGGTGGGTTCTGCCGGGAGAACCGTTAGAACTACGGCTTCATGCGTGAGCGGCTTCGTGACCCGGCATTCGTCGAGCAGCGCCGATGGTTCACCCTGCTCGTGCTCTGCGTGAGCTTGATCGTGATCGTGCTCGACAACACGATCCTCAACGTCACCCTCCCGACGCTGGCCAAGATCAAGAGCCAGGGCGGGCTCGGCGCGTCGGTGAGCGAGTTGCAGTGGATCGTCGACAGCTACGTCATCGTGTTCGCCGGCCTACTGCTCACCGCGGGCAGCCTCGGCGATCGATTCGGCCGGTACAAGGCACTGGCCTTCGGTCTCGCCGTGTTCGGCGCGGGCTCGCTCGCGTCAGCCTTCGCAGGTTCGGCCAACGTGTTGATCGCCACCCGGGCGCTGATGGGCATCGGCGGCGCGTTCATCATGCCGTCGACGTTGTCGATCCTCACGAACGTCTTCACCAATGCGCAGGAGCGCGGCAAGGCCATCGGCGTGTGGGCGGGCGTCTCGGCCATCGGCATCGGCATCGGACCGATCACCGGTGGTGTGTTGATCGCGCACTTCTGGTGGGGCTCGGTGTTCCTGGTGAACCTGCCGATCGTCGTGCTCGGCTTGGTCGCCGGGTACTTCCTCGTGCCCGAGTCACGCGATCCCGCGGCACCGAGGCTCGACCCGTTGGGTGCGATCCTGTCCATGGCCGGCATCACCGCGTTGTTGTGGGCCGTGATCGAGGCGCCGTCTCACGGCTGGACGAACGGCACCATCCTCACCGGGTTCGCGGTCGGCGGTGTGATCCTTGCCGCCTTCCTCGCGTGGGAGCGCACCACGTCGAATCCGATGCTCGATCTCCACTTCTTCGAGAACCCGCGGTTCAGCGCGGCGAGCGGTGCCATCACCATCACGTTCTTCGCGATGTTCGGCACGCTGTTCCTCATGACGCAGTACCTGCAATTGGTGCTCGCGTTCAGCACCGTCAAGGCCGGAGCGGTTCTGCTCCCGCAAGCGGCGACGATCATGGTGGCC
Source organism: Acidimicrobiaceae bacterium (assembly GCA_041166365.1). GTDB lineage: Bacteria > Actinomycetota > Acidimicrobiia > Acidimicrobiales > JACDCH01 > DASUCS01. Next base: position 7,385 of record JBEEFX010000167.1, on the reverse strand, counting down.
GCGCCGCTCAGCAGCGTGTGGGTGCGCCGATTCGGCAACAAGCGCGTCGTGTTCACCGGCCTCCTGATCGTCGCGTTGTCGTACGCGATGCTCACGCAACTCGACGTGTCGTCGGGCGCGTTGCAAGTCATCATCATCACGATGGTGATGGGACTCGGCATGGGCAACGTGATGGCGCCGTGCACCGACTCGATCATGGGCGCACTCCCGCGCGCGAAGGCGGGTGTCGGATCCGCCGTCAACGACACGACTCGGCAGTTCGGCGGCGCCATCGGCATCGCCGTCTTCGGGTCGGTCCTGGCGTCGCGCTATGCCGATCACGTCACCACCCGGCTCGGAGCGCTCCTTCCGAGCTCCTTGCTCTCGGAGGTCAAGGGGTCGGTCGCCGGCGCGATCACGGCGGCACAGAAGCCGGCCGGCCAGCCGTTCGCCACGCAGATCGTGGACGCATCGCGGCGCAGCTTCGTCGATGGCATGCACACGGCCGTGCTGATCGCCATGGCGGTCCTTCTCGTCGCCGCGGCCATCGTGCTCCGCTATCTCCCGGCGCGCGCGATGGACGAGGAGGCGCAGCCCCTCGTCGCCGTTCCCGCGGGCGTCGGACCGGTCGATGTCACGCCGGCCGCCGAGGCCGCCGACCTCGCCGAGGCCATCGAGCGCGCATAGCCGAACGTTCGGGTGGCAATTGTGCCCTTCGGCTTGAGTACGGTTCCCGGATGCCGGGAGAGTTCGAGCAGAAGCGAGTCGTCGTTGTGGACAACGACGCCGAATGGGTCGAGCTCATCCGCACCGACCTGAGTCTCGAGGGCCATCTGGTCGTCGGCACCGGTCAATCGGGTGAGGAGGCGGTCGACCTGTGCCTCCAGTTCCGCCCGGATGTGCTGGTTGTCGACGAGAAGATGCCTCCGGGCATCAACGGCGTGGAAGTCGCCCGGAGGGTTCGCGCCACCGCCCCTGGGATTCAGGTCGTGGTGTTCACCAACTTCGACGAGGAGGAGATCATGAAGGACGCGGCCGACGCCGGCGCGGTGTTCGTGCTGAAAGGAAACCTGCGCGCGCTGCGCGCGGCGCTCACCCTGGGCTGACGTTCGCCCGCACGAGCCGCGGGATCTCGAACACCTGATCCTTTGACACGCAGGCGGTGATGCCCAGCCGCTCGGCCTCCGCGCGGATCGCGGCATCCAGCAAGCCTGTGAACAGGAAGATGATCTGACCAGGCTGTTCCGCGAGGATCGATTGCGCCACCGCGAGGCCGGTCGAGGGAGGCATCCGTTGATCGAGCACGATCGCGTCCGGGCGCAACTCGCGCCACACCCGCAGCGTCTCCTCGGCGTCGGCCGTCTCGACGACGTCGATCTGCTCGGCGCCCAGCACGTGCGCGATCAGCGCACGCATGTCGGGCTCGTCGTCGGCAATCAGCACGCGGATAGCGGCACCCTACGCTCACGACATGCCCACCGTTCTGATCTCCAGCCCGCACCCCGGCGTCACCCAACTCACGCTGAATCGGCCCGAAAAGCTCAACGCGATGAACGTCGAGCTCGTCACCGAGCTGCACGAGGCCTTCGCGGCGGTCGCCGCTGATCGCAGCTGTCGCGCCGTGGTGCTCACCGGGGCGGGGCGAGGTTTCTGTTCCGGCCTCGACCTCCGCGGCTACGGAACGGTGCCCGGTGCGGAGGGTCGAGGGGCGGTCGGCGGCGGCTTCTCGACGCAGACGCACATCGCGTCGTTGATCCCGCAGATGCGGGCACTTCCCGTCCCCGTCATCGCCGCCGTGAACGGGGCCGCCGCGGGTGGCGGGTTGGCGCTCGCACTCGGGAGCGACATTCGCATCGCCGGCGCGGCGGCGCGGTTCAACGTCGCGTTCGTGCGCATCGGACTCTCCGGCTGCGACATCGGCGTGAGCTGGCTGCTGCCGCGACTCATCGGGGCCAGCCGGGCGTGGGAGCTGATGCTGACCGGCCGCATCATCGACGCGACCGAGGCGGATCACATCGGACTCGTGACCCGAGTGGTGAGCGACGACTCGCTGCTCGAATCAGCGCTCGAAACCGCCGCACTGATCGCGGCCAACAGCCCGTGGGGCGTGCGCATGACGAAGGAAGTGGCGTGGAGCCAGCTCGAGATCGGCTCGCTGCAAGCCGGTATCGACATGGAGAACCGCACGCAGATCCTCTCGTCGTTCACCGAGGACCAACGCGAGGCCATCACCGCGTTCCTCGAGAAGCGCCCCGCGGCGTTCCAGGGCCGCTAGCCCGGGCAGACGATTGGGCGTGCTGGCGTGCTCAGCGCGCCGAAACGCCCAAACGTTGCGGTTCGACGTCGGCCCGGGGGGGACGTTTGGGCGTTCTGGCGTGCACAGCGCGCCGAAACGCCCAAACGTTGCTTCCGGTCCGCCGTGTCGCGTCTGCTATTTGCTCGCTTGTGGATCGGGCCACGGCACACGCTTGTCCGGATCCATCGGGCTCATCAGCCCGGCACCGTTGCCGTCGGGGTCCTCGACGATCGCGTAGCGCGCTCCCCAGAACGCGTCGTACGGCGGTTGCGCACCCGTGTAGCCCGCGGCGGTCATGTGCGCGTAGAGGTCGTCGACCGCCTGCCGCGTGGGCACCCCGAAGTTGAGCACGACCGAACCGCCCCCAGGTTCACGCGCGCCCGCGTTCCAGATCTGAGCGGTCGGCAAGCTGTCGAACTCGATCGACATGCTGTCGGACACGCGAAGCTCGACGTGGTGGGCCGACCATTGACTCGGCGGGTTGTCGATCGTGAAGCCGAGTCGTCGGTAGAAGGCGAGCGTGGCCTCCATGTCGGCGACGACGAGGTTGACCTGGTTGAAGATGGGCGGCATTGCATGCTCCCCTGCTAGGACTGCTCCGTGAACGACAACGTCATCTTGATCGATGAACCGGCCCCGATGGTGCGCCGGGTGACCCTGAATCGTCCGGAGAAGCGCAACGCGCTGAACCACGCCTTGCGCGGCGGGATTCTCGACGCGCTGCGTGAAGGCGACGCCGACCCGGGAGTGCGAGTGCAGATCGTGCGCGGTGCCGGCACGAGCTTCTCTGCCGGCTACGACCTCGGCGGAGGCAACGAAGGCCTCGACATGCCGTACTACACGCCCGGCGGCGACGGACAATGGCCCCGCCACGTGACCGAGGGGTGGATGAGCATCTGGGACCTGGCCAAGCCCGTGATCGCGCAGGTCCACGGCTATTGCCTGGCCGGCGGCAGCGAGCTCGCGACCGGCTGCGATCTCGTCTACGTCGCCGACGACGCCAAGATCGGGTATCCCGCGGTGCGCTTCGGCGTTCCCGACATGCATTTCCACGCGTGGTTGTGCGGCATGCGAGCCGCCATGGAGATGATGCTCACGGGCGACTCGATCTCCGGCGTGCAGGCCGTCGAGCTCGGTTGGGCCAACCGCGCCTTCCCCGCGGAGGAGCTCGGCGATGAGGTCGTGCGCGTCGCGAAGCGAATTGCGCTCGTCCCGCCCGACATCGCGCAACTCAACAAGCGGGTGGTGCATCGCGGCATGGAGGTGATGGGGCTTCGGTCAGCGATCCGCGTGGGCACGGAGCTCTGTGCTCTCGGCACGAAGCAGGAGTCGATGTACAAGTTCATCGAAGAGATGCGCGGCGGATTGACGAAGGCTCTGCAACAACGCGACGAGCCCTTCGGCGACTATCGCACGGTCGAGAACCACGTCGATTGATGCAGGTTGCCTCGAGCGACGGCGTCACGGTGGCGGTCCACGACCTCGGCGGCGACGGCGAGCCGTTCCTCATCTGCCACGCCACCGGCTTTCACGCGCGCGCGTACCTGCCGATGGCCGAACGGCTCGCGGAGCGGCACCACGTCTGGGGGCTCGACTTCCGTGGCCACGGTGACACGGCTGCGCCCGACAACGGCCGATTCGACTGGAACGGGATGGCCGACGACCTCGAGGCGGTGATCGAACAGCTCACCTCGAGCCCGCTGGCGGTGTTCGGCCACTCGTTGGGCGGCGCCGTCGCCGTGATGGTCGAGCACCGCAGGCCCGGAACGCTGCTATCGGCCTACTTGTACGAACCGATCATCATTCCCGCTTCGGGGAAGATGCCGCTCGGCTCGAATCCGATGAGTGAGGTCGCACTGCACCGCCGACCGGCGTTCCCCTCGAAGGCGGAAGCGTTGATGCGCTACGCGAGCCGTCCGCCGCTCAACACCCTGCAAGCGGCTTCGCTAGCGGCGTACGTCGAGTACGGCTTCACCGAGGAGGTCGACGGAGCGGTACGACTGAAGTGCCGGCCGGAGCACGAAGCCGCGACCTTCGCGGCCACCGGGCAAGCGACGGTGGAACTCGCGGCGAAGGTGTCGACGCCGACCACCGTCGCCGTGGGCCACGTCGAAGGCGACTGGGGCCCGGCGTTGTTCGCGCCCGCCGTCGTGGACGCCATGCCGAATGCCACCATCCAGCACTTCGACAGGCTCGGCCACTTCGGACCGTTGCAGGATCCGATCACCATCGCGGACGCGATCCTCGAACGGGAGGATGTCGCACCATGATCATCGTCACCGGCAGCGTGAAGGCGCAGCCCGCGACCCTGGCGCAGATGCGCGAGCTCGCGCTCGAGCACGTGCACCGGTCGCGAACGGAGCCTGGTTGCCTGCTCCACTCCGTCCATCACGACGTCGAGGATCCGCTGACGCTGTTGTTCCTCGAGCACTGGGTGGATCGCGCCGCACTCGATGCCCACTTCCGTGTCCCGGCGTCGTCCGCCTTCGTCACGGCGGTCACCGCGCTCGCCACCGAGCCGCCGACCATCCAGATCTACGACGCGGAGCCCGTCCACTGATCCCTGAGCGCGACCGCATCCTCTTCCTCTGCACCGGCAATGCGGCGCGATCGGTGATGGCGGGCGCGGCGTTGGCCGCACGGTTGCCCGATGTCGTCGTCGAGACCGCCGGCACGCTGACGGTCGACGGTCAGCCGATGAGCTGGCGGACGCGCGCCGCGCTCGAGTCCGTGGGGCTCGCGCCCCCATCGCACCGCAGCCGGCAGGCATCACTCAGCGATCTGGACAATGCGACGCTGGTCGTCGCGCTCGCGCCCGAGCACGTCCACTGGGTACGCCGCAATCACGAGCCGGCCGCCGCACGGACCGCAACCCTGAAGCGGTTGTGTCGCGACCTGCCACTCGACGATCGCGGGTTGGCGGAACGCGTCGCCGCCCTCGACCTCGCGGTGGTCGAGCTCGAGGAGTGGGAGGAGGTCGTCGATCCCGGAGGTGGTGAGGTCGAGGTGTTCGTGGAGTGCGCGCACGAGGTCTACGCCCTCATCGAGCGCCTTGCGTCCGTCCTGCCATCGTCCGCCGGACAAGGCAAGCTTCGCTGATGCATCCTCGAGCGATCGCCGAACGAGCGCCCGATCGGCCCGCCGTCGTCATGGCCGGCACCACCGGGATCACGACGTTCGCCGAGCTCGACGCTCGCTCCAACCAATTCGCGCAGCTGCTTCGCTCGAGAGGGGTCGGGCAAGGTGGCGCGGTCGCCATCTTCGCCGAGAACCATCCGGCGTTCCTCGAGGTCACGTGGGGGGCGCAGCGCGCCGGCGTGTACTACACCGCGGTGAACTCGCATCTCACCGCGGAGGAGGCCGCGTACATCGTCGACGACTGCGATGCCGCCGTGATCGTGTCCACCGGGCAGCTCGCCACGGTCGCGGCACAGTTCGACGAAGAACGTGTGCCGAAGGCGCATACACGCCTGTTGCTCGACGGCGACCTCCCAGGATGGGAGCGCTACGAGGACGCTGTCAGCGCGATGCCGACGGACCCGATCGACGACGAAGCCGAGGGCGACTTCATGTTGTACTCGTCGGGAACGACCGGGCGACCGAAGGGCATCAAGCGCGAGCTGTCCCTGGCGCCCCTCGGCGAGGGCGTGCGCGGCGCTTTGGGGCTGGCCGTCGCCCTCGGCCTCGGCGAAGGCAGTGTCTATCTCTGTCCAGCGCCGCTGTATCACTCGGCACCGCTCGCTTGGTCGATGAGCGCGCAGCGGCTGGGCGCCTCCGTCGTGGTGATGGAGCGCTTCGATCCCGAGAGGTGCTTGCAGCTCATCGAGCGGTACCAGGTGTCCCACGTGCAGTTCGTCCCCACGATGTTCGTGCGGATGCTGAAGCTGCCCGACGAGGTGCGCGCCCGCTACGACATCTCGAGTCTCGCGGCCGTGGTGCACGCCGCCGCACCGTGCCCCGCGGAGGTGAAGCGCCAGATGATCGAGTGGTGGGGCCCGATCGTCTACGAGTACTACTCCGCCACCGAGGGCATGGGTGCCACGTTCATCAATTCGGAGGAAGCGCTCGCCAAACCCGGGTCGGTCGGTCGTGCGATGGTCGGCGTGATCCACGTACTCGACGAACACGGCAACGAGCTCGGTCCGAACGAGATCGGCACGATCAGCTTCAGCGGCGGCCCGCGATTCGAATACCACAAGGACCCCGTCAAGACGGCCGAAGCCATCGACGATGAAGGCCGCGGAACGGTCGGCGACGTCGGCTACATCGACGACGACGGCTACCTGTTCCTCACCGACCGCAAGGCGTTCATGATCATCTCCGGCGGCGTGAACATCTACCCGCAGGAGACCGAGAACCTGCTCGTTTCCCATCCGAAGGTGCTCGACGTCGCGGTGCTCGGGGTGCCCCATCCCGAGATGGGCGAAGAGGTCAAGGCGGTCGTGCAGCCGATGCGCTGGGACGAAGCCGGTGCTGCGCTGGAGGCGGAGCTGATGGCGTATTGCCGGGACAACCTCGCGGCGTACAAGTGCCCGCGGTCGATCGACTTCTTGGAGCAGCTCCCCCGCCTCGACACCGGCAAGCTCTACAAGCAGGAGCTGCGACGGGCTTACTGGCCGGCGGCCACGTAGGCGGCGACACCGGCCAGGTTGCAGTCGATCAACCAACGACCGCCTCGTCGCAGCGCATCGAGCACGGCCACCGCTCCGGCCATTCCCGTGAGTGGGTCGGCGATGGCGTCGCCCATGAAACAGGGTTCGCCCCGCCACCATGCGACGAGACCCCCGGCGACGGCGGCATCATCGCCGAAGCCGACCCAGTTCCGCTCTGGCTCAGCGCGTCCGTGACCGGTGATCGACAGCCACACGCGCGGGCCGTGCGCGACGACGTCGCTCGCGTCGATGCCGAGCTGCTCCAAGGCGCGCGGTCGCGAACCCTCGACGACGACATCGGCGGACAGGAGCAGCTCGACCAGGGCCTCACGGGTGAACTCGATCGATTCGAACTCCTTTCCTGCGTGCATCAGTTCGAAGAAGCCGGCCGGACCATTCCTCGCTCCGTCGGGACGAGTCCGTGACTCGACCTTGACGACACGAGCGCCGGTCTCGCG
>JBEEFX010000166.1:0-3276 GCA_041166365.1 Acidimicrobiaceae bacterium | reverse complement strand
CGCGAATCTCGCCGTGGCCGGAGCGAAGGCGATCGCTGGAGTGATAAGCGGGTCGGCGGCGATGCAGGCGGAGGCGGTCCATTCCGTGGCCGACACGCTGACGGAGGCGGTCCTGTTCGTCGCGACCCGTCGTGGACGAAGGCAGCCGGATCCTCGCCATCCGCTCGGACATGGCCGCGAGACCTACCTGTGGGCCTTCCTTGCCGCCGTGATCACCTTCGTCGTCGGCGCAGGCTTCGCGATCGTGCGCGGTCTGGACATCCTCTTCCACGGCGAACCCGGGGAGTCCGCGGGTCTCGTTCCCCTCGTGGTGCTCGCGTTCGCCTTCGTCATGGAGGGCGTGTCGCTTCGCCGCAGCATGACGCAGGCGAGGGCGGGCGCGCAGCGGGCCGGCGTGCCGCGGCGCACCTACGTGCTCGTGACATCGGACACTTCATTGAAGGCGGTGATCCTGGAGGACATCGCCGCGCTGACCGGCCTGGTGATCGCCGCCGTTGGCTTGGGATTGTGGCACTACACCGGCGACCCGAGATGGGACGGGGCGGCCTCTCTGATGATCGGCCTGCTGCTCGTCGTCGTGGCGATGACACTCGCGGCAACCAACCTGTCTCTGCTCACCGGCAAGGCGGCGAGCGCGCCGCTCCAGACTGCGCTGCGCGAGGAGGTGGAGGCGCTCCCTGGTATCGAGGCGGTTCACGTCTTCGTCGCAATGGTCCTCGGGCCCGGGAACCTTTTCGTCGCGGCGAAGGTGCACTTTGCGAGCGACAGCTCAGCCGCCGACATCGAGCACGTCGCTGACGAGGCTGAGGCGCACCTCCGCAGACGATTCCCCGGCGTGAGCTACGTGTTCCTCGACCCGACCGGGCCACCGGCCTCGGACGAAGCGTCGTGACGTCAGCGCGCAGCTCGGCGCGCTCGGCGGGCGGAAGGAGGGCCCATCGGCGAGACTTCGACCTGGTGAGGGAGCCCTTCCTCCGGGAGGCGTAGGCGTGAGGCGTGGGCTGACGGCACGACTGCTGGTGGCGACCGCCGCGTTGGCGGTCGTCGTCGGGGCCTCCTTTGCGGTCCTGTTGCTCGCGTTGCGCGAGGAGCGGAAGGCGTCGAGGTTGGTGGCCGAGTCCCAGCGCGTGCTCGTCGCCGCCAACGAGTTGGAGCGGCTGGTGATCGACCTCGAGACCGGCCAGCGCGGCTTCGTACTCACCGGCGAGGAGCTGTTCCTGGAACCGTGGAGCCAGGCTCGGGCCGCGCTGCCCGACGCGATCGGCAATCTCGAGACTGCGACGGTGGTGCCGTCGCAAGACGCCCGAGCTCGTCAGATCGGCGCTGCGATCGACGCCTACATCGCCGGCTACTCCGTGCCACTGGTCGATGCCGCGCGACGCGGCGATCCCTCGGCGGGCAGTGTCGCCGCCACAGCGGAGGGCAAGCAGCGCGTCGACGAACTCCGGAGCGAGTTCGATCAGTTGCTGTCGGAAGAGCGCGCACTCGACGTGGCGCGGCAGGACCGCGCCGATGGCGCGACGCGTTGGGCGATCGCCGCCGCCACCGGCGGTCTCGTCGGGTCGGTCGTGATCATCCTGGCCTACGGGGGTTACCTCACGAGGTCGATCGTCGTGCCGCTCCGCCGAGCATCGGCGATGGCGGGGCGCCTTGCGGGCGGCGATCTCCGGGTGCGAATGCCAGAGAACGGTGCCGGTGAGATCGGCACGCTCGAGCGCTCGTTCAACACGATGGCGACGTCCCTCGAGGAAAGCACGGACGATGTCGCGCGGCTCCTGGACCAGCAAGCGGCGCTCCGACGGGTCGCGACGCTCGTCGCTCGGGGAGTGTCGCCGACGGAGATCTTCGACGCCGTAACGGCGGCGGTTGGCGAGCTGCTGGGCGCCGACACGTCTCGGCTGGTCCGGTACGAGGCGGATGGCACCGCCGCGGTCGTGGCGGCGCACGGCGCCACCGAGCTCTCGAGCGTCGGCACGCGGATGCCGCTCCACCAGGACACCATCTCGGCCCTCGTGCTGAGGACGGGCCGGCCGGCTCGGCTCGCTGTCGAGAGCGCGTCCGAATCGGTCGCCGCTCACCTTCGAGAGGTGGGAATCTCGTCCGCGGTCGGGGCGCCGGTCGTCGTTGCGGGGCAGCTGTGGGGGGTGATCGTCGCGGCGTGGAGGGACGTCGAGGCCGCTCCTGCCGAGGCGGAGGTTCGAATCGGGGAGTTCACCGAGCTCGTCGCGACGGCGATCGCCAACGCGGACAGCCGAGCGGAGCTTGCGGCGTCGAGGGCGCGTGTTGTCGCGGCCGCCGACGACGCGCGTCGGCGCATCGAGCGCGACCTCCACGACGGCGTACAGCAACGGCTCGTGTCGCTGAGCCTCGAGCTACGCGCCACCGATGCTGCGCTCCCGTCCGAGATGGATCGAGTCAAGACGGAGCTCGCGCACACGGCACAGGGGCTCGCAGAGGTGGTCGAGAGTCTCCAAGAGGTGTCGCGCGGCATCCACCCCGCCATCCTCTCGAAGGGCGGCCTCGGCCCGGCCGTCAAGGCGCTCGCTCGCCGCTCCGGGCTCGCTGTGGAGCTGCATCTGCGGACCGACCGCCGCCTGCCCGAGGCGGTCGAGGTCGCCGCCTACTACGTGGTCTCCGAAGGCCTGACGAACGCGGCGAAGCACGCACGGGCGTCGATCGTGCACGTGGACATCGAGGCCGACGACCGTTCCCTTCGCTTGGCCGTGACCGACGACGGCGCCGGTGGCGCCGACCCTCGCCTCGGGTCTGGCCTCACTGGTCTCCGCGACCGGGTCGAAGCGGTCGGCGGCACCCTGGACCTCACGAGCAGCGCGGAGAGCGGGACGGTGATCGCCGTCACGATGCCGCTCGCGCCGGACGGCTGACGCAGGGCTGTCTCCGCGAGTCCGCAGTTACCGCGCGTTCGCGTGAGGTCGCCGCCACGGCGCTGCTGCGTGCGTCTCAAGCGACTCGCATCACCCTGTTGCTGGTGTCACGGGCTACCGCAGCCCAACGAGCGGCGACGTCAGGCCAGTTCACGAGCTGCCAAACAGCATCGACGTAGTCGGCCTTCACGTTTCGATACTGCAAGTAGAAGGCGTGCTCCCAGGCGTCGATCACGAACAGCGGAACGCTGGCTTGGCCGACGTTGCTCTGGTGGTCGTGGATCTGCTCGATGAACAGACGCTGCGCCATCGGGTCCCACGCGAGTGCTCCCCAGCCGGAGCCCTGCACGGTGGTGGTTGCACTCGTGAGCTCCGCCTTGAATTCGCCGAA
>JBEEFX010000165.1:0-4044 GCA_041166365.1 Acidimicrobiaceae bacterium | reverse complement strand
GGGGCCGCGTTGCCCGCCGGACTCGACGTCACGGACGGGTTCGCCTTCGTGGGACGCGCACAGGAGCGGGCGCGGATGGACGTCACGTGGCAGCGGACATGTGGCGGACATCTCCAGGTCCTGCTCCTCGGGGGTGAGCCGGGAGCGGGCAAGAGTCGCCTCACGGCGGAGTTCGCGCGCACGGTGCACGAGAACGGAGGCACGGTTCTGTACGGGTCGTGCGAGGACGGGCTCGCGGTGCCGTACCAGCCGTTCGTCGAAGCACTGCGCCAGCTGCTGGCCGCGTCAGGACCCCTGCGACTCGGCGCTCATCCCGAAGAGCTCGCCAGGCTCGTCCCGGAGATCAGCCGTCGCCTGCCGGGCCTTCCAGAGCCGGTGTCGTCTGATCCCGACACCGAGCGCTACCAACTCTTCAACGCGATCATCGATTGCCTCGTCGACGTCGCCGCCGACGCTCCTGTGCTCCTTGTGCTCGACGATCTGCACTGGGCGACGAAGCCGACGTTGGAGATGCTTCGCCATCTGGTCCGCTCACGCGTGGCGTCTCCGGTACTGGTGCTGGTGACCTTTCGAGACACCGAGCTCAGCGCCAGTAATCCACTCGGCGCCGCGCTCGCCGAGTTCCAACAGTCGGCCAACGCCGAGCGCATGTCGCTGACCGGGCTCGACACCCAGGCCATCCGCGAGTACCTCGATCAGATCGCCGGTTACGAGCTCGACGACCGAGCCGATCGCCTCGCTGAGCGATTGCGCCAGGAGACCAACGGCAACCCGTTCTTTGTACGCGAAGTCCTCCTCCATCTCGTGGAGAGCGGGCACATCTACCTCGAAGCCGATCGCTGGAACATCGACGCGGACTACCTGAGCGTTGTGCCGCTGGGCGCACGCGACGTGATCGCCCGGCGGCTGGCCCGCTTGCCCGACGACGCGCAAACGCTCTTGTCGCGCGCCGCGGTCATCGGCATCGACTTCGGGCTCAAGGTGCTCGAAGAGGTCACCGGCCTCGACGAAGAGGTGCTGCTCGATTGCCTCGAGCAGGCCACCGAGGCGCGTCTCGTCGACGAGGTCGGACTCGACCGGTATCGGTTCACCCACGCGTTGGTTCGCTCAGCGCTCGTCGACGCGATCAGCGAGAGCCGTCGGGCGCGCATCCATCGCAAGATCGCGGAGGCCCTCGAGCGGCAGGCCGCGATCCAGTTCGACCTCGTGGAGGATCTCGCCGAACACTGGGCCGCCGCGGGGGACGCGGGCGACGCGGCGAAGGCGCTGATGTACACGCGACTTGCCGCACAACGAGCGGCCGACCAACTGGCCTACGACGAGGCAGTCGCGTTGCTGCTGCGTGCGCTCGCGATCGGCGAGGCCAGCGGTATCGAGGAAGCGGCGAAGGCAGAGCTGCTGCGCGAGCTCGGCGCCGCGCAGCAGCGGGCCGGCGACCCGGCCCACCGGGAGACACTGCTCGAGGCGGCTCGTATGGCTCGCCGTCTGGGCGACTCGAAGCTGCTGGTACGGGCGGTGCTCGACAACGCCCGGACGGCCGCAGTGCTCGACGTCGACGCTGATCGCGTCGAGTTGCTCGAAGATGCCCTCGAGGTCGCGAGTGCCGTAGGCGTTTCTGAACGGGCGCGTGTGCTCGCCAACTTGAGCTTCGAGCTGTCGTTCACCCACGATCGCGATCGGGTCGTGAGGCTCAGTGACGAAGCGCTCCAGCTCGCGCGGTCGTCCGGATCGCTGGGCGACCTCGCATTCGTCTTGTCGATGCGAGTGAACGCGTTTCGGAGTCCCGACACACTGGCCGAGCGACTCGAGGTCTGTGCCGAGATCGAGAAGGTGAGCGTCGAGCTCGATGACCCCGGCCTGCGTTTTCTCGCCGCGTTCCGGCGGGCCGAGGTACTCATGGACGCCGGTGACATCGACGGCTTCCGCGCAGTGGTGGACACGATGGAGGCGCTGACCGCGCGCCTCCGGCAGCCGATGATGGTGTGGAACACCACGCGACGCATGGCGGAGCGCGAGCTGCTCGCGGGCCGCCTCGACGAGGCGGACCAACTGGCGGAGACCATGCGCGCCCGCGGGGTCGACCTTCATCTTCCGTACGCGGATCCGATCTACGTCTCGCTCACCGCGAAGATCTTCGAGGCGCAAGGGAGGTTCGACGAGGCTGCCGCGCTGTGGGCGCCATGGGTCGATCGCATCCATCTGATCGGGTTCCGATTCGGGTTCGCACACGCCCTGGCGCGTGGAGGCCGGACAGGCGAGGCCCTCTCGCAATGGGAACGCGGGGCGGCCGGCGACTTCGCCGACGTCGACCGCGACCTCGCCTGGCTGGAGACCATGGGGCTGGCGGCCGACGTCGCGCTGTTCTTGCACGATTCGACCAGGGCGGCGCGGCTGTACGAACTGCTGGCCCCGTATGAGGGCCACATCATCACGTCCGGCGTCGGCGCGGTATGCACGACGGAGCACGCCATCGGGGTCGCGGCGCTTGCCTCGGGCGAATTCGATGCGGCGGTCGCGCAGCTCACCACCGCCGTCGACGTCGCCGAATCCATCGGCGCTCCGCTGCTCCAGGCATCGTCGCTCATCCGACTGGGCATGGCCCGACGGGCGAACGGCGCTGTCACCGAAGCCGACGCTGCGCTCGCTCGTGCGCTCGCCATCTCACGATCTCACTCCGCCGATGGCCCCGCCGGCGACGCAGCCGCGTTGATCGCGGCGCGATGACCGCACCGACGATCGGCTCGGACCGCTTCGACGACGCGTTCTTGAATTCTCTCCGCTTGGTGGGCGATCCACCCGCGGACGAGGTCGTGAGGGCGTTCATCGACATCGAACTGGACGCCGACTCGGTCGGTCTCATGGGGTCGTTGATCGCTCGAAGCATCGGCGCGCAAACCGACGAGACCGCCTTCACGTTGCGCGACTTCGCGACTGCGAGGCCACCACTTCCACCGTGGACCGAGCTCGAGATGGTCGAGCGCGGCCAGCAGCTCTTCGCCGAGTTCGTTCCGCAGCTCGGGCTCGGCATGTGGATGGCATCGATTCCGGCGGGATACGCCGGGGCACACGGCGCAGAAGTGCTCACTCACACCGCCCGATTGCTGTCCGATCCGAAGCGTCGGTTCATCGAAACCGGACAGTTCATCATCGACGTGATGACACCGGGCGGGCTCGAGCCTCAAGCAACCGGAAGTCGCGACATTCGCCACGTACGGCTGATGCATGCGGCCGTGCGCCACCTGCTCAGCACGCCCGTCGCTGACGATGGGATGCCTCCGTTCGACGTCGCTCGGTTTGGTCATCCGATCAATCAGGAGGACCTGCTGGGCACGCTGTTCACGTTCAGCCTCATCGGGCTCCGTGTTCTCGAGCGCGTTGGCGTGCGGGTCTCGGATGACGACGCCGAGGCCTACGTTCACCTCTGGAACGTCGTCGGCCATCTCATGGGCGTGCGGTCGGATCTCCTTCCGCTGTGCCGCGCCGACGCAGAGGTGGTGTTCGGTCACATCCAGCGACGGAGCTACGCACCGAGCGAAGCGGGGCGGGAGCTCACTGCAGCGGCGATCGCGGTGATGCAGGAGTTGTTCTCGGCGCGAATCCTCCGCGGGGTGCCCGCCGCGGGTATGCGCGAGTTCCTCGGCCACGACCTCGCCAACCTCCTCGGTGTTCCCCACACTCGAGCAACGAGACTGTTCCTGTTGCCGCCGAGGTGGTTCAACCAGTGGAGCTACCGCGTCCAGAAGGACTCCCGACTGGCCCGCTCAATGACCGAGCGGGCGGGACGGCGGCTCTTTCGCGGGTTTCTCGCCTACGAGCGCGGCGGCGGGACGCGTCCGAGCTTCGAGCTCTCCGACGCCCTCAAGGAGCAGCTCCACCTTTCGTAAGTGCTACGACGCTGGACGAGCGACTGACGATCCGGCTCAGCACCGCCGTTCCGGCTGCTCTCAGCCGGATCGTTGCGCGGCGAGAAGTCCAGGCCAACTGCTGTCACGCCCGCCGCGGTCAGGCTGATCGTCAGCGCCCCGGTTCCACAACCAAGGTCCA
>JBEEFX010000164.1:0-6915 GCA_041166365.1 Acidimicrobiaceae bacterium | reverse complement strand
CTCGCATTCGGAGGATGGTTCGGGATCATGCGACCCCGGCGGCCGGCGCCGGGCACCGCCGCCGATCCGCTTGTGCACTCGCTCGACACCAGCTGGATCCCGCCGATGCGCCAGTACGTGCGTCTGTTCCGGTCGCTGGTGCTGTTCGCCGAGCAGGAGCTGCCGTGAGGTCGAGAGCGCCAAAGGCGACGCTCGACACGGACGTTCTGATCATCGGCTCCGGCGCCGGAGGCGCGACGACGGCCGCCAAGGTCGCCGGCGCGGGCCGAACGGTCATGGTCGTCGAGGAGGGCCCGTGGGTCGATCCCGACGCGATCGAGCCGTTCTCGCTCGAGGAGATGGTGGTCAAGTACCGGCATCGTGGCCCGTGCGCCACGCTGGGCGCACCGCCTGTCGCGTTTGCCGAGGGGCGCTGCGTCGGCGGCAGCACCGAGATCAACTCCGGGCTGTGGCACCGGCTGCCTTCGTACCTGTCGAACGAATGGCGCGAGACCTATCGCATCGAGCACTTCACCGACGACGTGCTCGACGCGTACGCGGAGCAGGTCGAGCAGACGCAAGGGGTGTCCCTCCTGCCATCGCCGCCGCCGATCTCGTCCGCGACGCTCGAGCGCGGGGCCAGCAAGCTGGGATGGCGTGCGGTGGAATTCCCGCGCGTGTTCAAGTACGACGAACGCGGTCGAGGCGTGAAGCAGACGATGGCGCGCACGATGATCCCGCGCGCCGTCGACCATGGCGCGACGATCACCTCCGACTGCCGAGTGAAGAAGCTGCTCCTGCGCGGCGACCAGGTGACGGGCGCGCTGTGCGAGCGCCTCACTCCTGAAGGCGTCACCGAACTGCTCACCATCGACGCCGATCAGGTCTTCGTGTGTGGTGGCGCGATCCAGACCCCGGCCCTGCTGCAACGCAGCGGCATCCGCGGCCAAGCCGGTCTCGGGCTCAAGCTGCACCCGACGATCAAGATCGCGGCGCGCTTCGCCGACCCGGTCGACCACGACGGCGTACCCATGCACCGGATCACCGAGTTCGCGCCGAGCCTGACGATCGGCGGTTCGGTGAGTCGGAAAGGTCACGTCGCTCTGGCGTTGGCCGACTCTGCGGCCGATTTCGCGGAGGCGCTCGAGGACTGGCAGCGCGTGTTCGTGTACTACGCCGCGATTCGCGGTGACGCCGGCGGCCGCGTGATCGCCGTGCCGGGGCTGCGGGCTCCGGTCGTGTCGTACCGGCTGACCGAGGCCGACCTGAGCCGGCTGGCGCGCGGCCTGATCCACCTCGGCGAGGCGCTCCTCGCCGCGGGCGCGATCGAGCTGTACCCGTCCGTGATCGGGGGCCGCGTGGTCCGCCGCGTGGACGAACTGGCGTCGTGGTGGGATGTCGTCACCCGGGCGACCGCCAACCTCATGACCGTGCACCTCACGTCGACGGTGCGCATGGGCGAGGATCGACGTCACACCGCCGCCGACAGCTTCGGTCGTGTGTGGGGCTACCGCAACCTGCGCGTCAACGACGCGTCGTTGTTGCCGGACGCCCCGGGCGTCAATCCGCAGGCGGCGATCATGACGATTGCGACGCGCAACGCCGAGCATTTTCTCGCCGGCGCCTGATGGCGACCGCCCCTGTCCGGGATGTCGCGGACGCTGCCGCCCGGGAACGCGACGCCGAAGCTACGCCGTCGAGCCCCGTCGTGCGGGCCCGTTCGAGCAAGCTGCTCGTGGCGGTGCTGGCGGCGGCGCTGATCCTGCCCATAGCGGTCGCCGTCTTCGCGTTCCACAAGCCGACATGGTCCCCGGTGCTGGACCTCGCGCAGACGGAGCTGCGCGTCCGCGATGTCGGAACGACCGACACGCCGCTGATCGGGTTGCCGGGCCGCATCGGGACGGCGGGCCAGCAGGGGAGCCATCCCGGTCCGCTCAGCTTCTATGCACTCGCGCCGACCTACCGGTTGTTCGGCAGCTCGGCGTTCGCGTTGCAGGTCGCCAGCCTGGTCGTGCAGGGGGGCGCCATCGTCGCGGCACTGCTGATCGCGCGGCGGCGCGGGGGGAACGGCCTTCTCCTCGGGGTGGCCGCCGTGCTGGCGCTGCTCGTCACCGGGTTCGGGGTCACCGCGCTCACCGAGCCCTGGAACCCGTACCTGCCCGTGCTCTGGTGGGTCGTGGTCCTACTGGCGGTGTGGTCCGTCGCGTGTGGCGACATCAAGATGCTCCCGGTCGCGGTGGTGGCCGGATCGTTCTGCGCGCAGACCCACGTCCCCTACCTTGCGCTGTGCCTCGGTGTGGGCGCGCTCGCCGCGGCCGCCGCGGTCCTGCACTTCCGCAGCGGTGATGCCGCCGCTCGGCGCTCGATCATCGTGTGGAGTGCCGTAACCATCGGCCTCGGTGTTGCGGTGTGGTTGCCGTCGACCATCGATCAGCTCATCCACGATCCCGGCAACGAGTCGATCCTGATCAAGCACTTCACGAATCCGCCACCCGGAGAGCCCACCTTGGGTGTCCGCGGATCGCTCCAGTACGTGTTCGAGAAGCTCGACATCGCCCACCTCACGGTGCATCAGTTGGCCGACCCGGGACTGCTGGTCTCGAGCGATCCCGCGCGCCACGCGAACACCAGCCGGGGCGTGATCTTCGCCGGGTTGTGGGGACTGGCGGCCTTGGGAGCGCTCAAGCTGCGCAACCGCTCACTGCTGTTGTTGCACGGAGTCGTTGCGGTCGGGGTCGCGCTCCTCGTCTTCGACGTCAGCAAGATCTTCGGCAACGTCTGGTACTACCTGCTGCTCCCGGTGTGGGGAGTGGCCGCGCTGATGACGGTCGCCACGGTGTGGACGTTGGTCGTGTTCGTCGGCCGCCGTGTCTCGACGGAGCGTCGGGTGCTGCTCGACCATTTGGGGAAGGGTCTGCTCGTCGTGGTCATCGCCCTGTTCTGCGGCCGCGCCACCTGGGCGGCGCCGAGCGCGAGCCACTCCGATGAGCTGATCTCGCGCGAACTGGGCGCGGTCGTGCCCGACACGGTGGCCGCGTTGAACCAAGGCGTGGCCGGGGCGAACGGGCACGCCGGCCGGTATCTGGTCGCATGGGATGACGCCGCGTACATCGGCTCGCCGGGCTACGGGCTGCTGAACGAGCTCGACCGGCGCGGCTTCGACGTCGGGGCCATCGCCGGCTTGCGCGTCATCGCCACGACGCATCGCGTGATGAGCGAAGCCGACGCCACGGCGCGTGTCGAGCTGACGACCGGCGCGTGGGTGGACCGATGGCGGGCGCTGCCCGGAGCGACGCTCGTCGCGTACGTCGACCCCCGTACCCCCGAGCAACAGGCACGCTTCACCCGACTCCGCACGGAAGTCCTCGCCCTGCTGCACGACCGCGGCGTGGACGATCTCGCGGCCAAGGTGGACGACAACCTCTTCGGCGCGGCCATCGACCAGCGCATCTACCTCGACAACGACCTCCAGTCTCGCTTCGCCGAGATGCTCGAGCTCGGTGTGCCGATCGGCATCTTCATCGCGCCGCCCGGCGTACACCTGTGACCGCCACCGTCGACGACGTCGGAGCGGACGCCGAGGAGCCGGCCCCCGGACGGTCGAGGACCGCACGGCGGATCCTCGCCCGCCACGAGTACCGCGGGCTGGTCGTGATCACCGGCGTGGCTTTTGCGCTTCGGCTCGCGTGGCTGTTGTATGCCAAGGCGACCCCGCCGACGTCGTGGATCGGCGCCGGCGATCAGTACTCCTACTGGTACTACGGCAACGAGATCGCCGCAGGACGGGGCTACGTCAGCTACGTCACCCATCAGCCGACGGCGTACTACCCGATCGGGTACCCCGCGCTCCTCGCCTCGTTGTTCTTCGTGGTGCTGCACCTGCACGTTCCCGGCGACCTCATGCTCTGGGCCGGGCTCATGCATGTCGTGTTCTCTACGGCAACGGTCGTGCTCGTGTTCCTCATCGGCCGGCGCGTGTTCACTCCCACCGTCGGGCTCATCGCCGCCGCGTTGCTGGCCGTGTTCCCGAATGCGATCTACCAGGTCTCGACCCTGCAGCTCGAGACCACCTTCATCTTCCTGTCCACCGCCGCCCTCGCGGCGATCGTCCTGCACGACTGGTCGGCAGGCCTACCGAGCCGCCGTCGCCTCTTGGCCTTCGGCTTCGTCCTGGGCCTGTCCGTTCTCGTCCGGCCCTTCTCACTGTGGTTCCTGGTCGGCGTGTTCTTCGCGGCACTCGCGGTGCGCGCCGGTTGGCGTCGCGCCTTGATGACCGCGCTCGTGCCGGCCCTGGTGATCGTCGGGATGTCCATCCCGTGGCTGATCCGCAACCAGATCCGCATGCACGCGTTCATCGTCACGTCGACGAACACGGGTGACACGCTCTGCCTCGACCGGAACATGACGGCGTACGGCGGCTTCCGGTTCGCCGATCACGATGGCTGTGTCGATCCCGGCCTCCCCGAAGTCCCGCGCAACGCCGGCAACACGCGCAAGGCCGTCAGCTTCGTGATCCATCATCCGGCTCGCGAGGCGTTGCAGATCGTGCGGCGCGCCAAGTTCGAATTCACCGACGATCACGACGGGATCGAGGCCACCGAGACACTCGGCCGCGGGCGGTTCCTCACGTCCGGTACGCGCAACCTGCTGTCGAACGTGGCGGACTGGTACTTCTACATCGTGCTCGCTCTCGCGATTCTCGGCGTGCCCCGTCTCGTTCTCGCGTCACGCAAACGACCGGAACCCCGTCTCGTCCTCGTCGCGCTGGTCGCGCTCTTGGCGATCCCGCTGTTGCTGTGGGGCAACCAACGGTTCCACCTGCCGCTGTACCCGTACCTCGTGCTGCTGGCCGCGGCGACGGTGGAGCGGGTGGTGCGCGTCGGAAGGAACCGCTCCGGCGACCGCTTGATGGGCGCGCCGTCTACCTGACGCCACCACTACTGGCCTGACGGGCGGCAGCCGCTTCCTCGACGGCGTGGCGCGGGATGATCGGCGCGTCGCGCCCGGTGCTGTCCCCGCCGCCATCGGCGACCTCTTCGTGGTACTCGGCCTCGACGTTCACCGACCAGATGTCGTGACCGGCGTTGTTCAGGATGTTCTCGACGGTGAGCATCGCCGTGTACATCGAGTGATCCTGGTTGTTGTACTTGTGCATTCCGTTGCGTCCCACCGGATACACGTTGCGGGCGTGCTCTGCGAGCCAGTCCTTCATGATCTCGACGTTCTTGCGGTAGTGCTCGTCGTACGTCGGATAGGCCTTGGGCATCCGGACGACATAGCCCGCCTCGACCCGATCGGGGTCGATGAGGTTCAGCGCCGCCAGCTCCCGCTTGCCGAGGGCGATGAGATCGTCGTCCGACATCTCCCATAGGTCGTCGCCCTCGAAGACGAAGTACTCGAGACCGAGGCAGGTGCGTCCCTCCTTCACCATGTACGGCGACCAGGATCCGAAGTTCTGGATGCGGCCGAGCCGGACGGTGGACGAGTGCACGTAGATCCAGTTGTCCGGGAAGGCGAACTCCTCGGGGATGACGAGCGCGACGGAGAGATGGTCGCGGAAGTGGATGCCGTCGGCGGCGGCGCGCACGTCGTCCGAGATCGGCGGGCGCATCGCCTCGAGCAGGTGCGGCAGGGGCATCGACGAGATCACGTGGGTGGCCGCCAGGGTGACGGTCTGGCCGTCCGCCAGGTAGTCGACCGCAGTTGCTCGGCCGTCCTGGTGGTGCACGCCGGTGACCGGCGCGTTGAGGAGCACGCGGTTGCCGTCCTTCTCGACCAGATCGGCGCACCGTTCCCACATCATCCCCGGGCCGAGGCGTGGGTACTGGAACTCTTCGATGAGCGACGTGATGTCCTTCTGGTTGCGGCGCGGAAGCATCGCGTTCCAGACCGCGCTCAGGAACGACAGGTTCTTGATGCGCTGCGCGGCCCAGTCGGCCTGGATCTCGGTGGCCGGTACCCCCCACACCTTCTCGGTGTAGGTCTTGAAGAACATGCGGTAGAGGCGCCAGCCGAAGCGCGAGGCCGTCCAGCCCTCGAACGTGCTGCGGTCCTTCGGTGGGTGGATGCGGACCCACAGATACGACAGGACGCACCGCACCGCCTCGACGACACCGACCTTGTGCAACACGTTGAACAGCCGGAGGGGATAGTCGAGGTACTTCCCGTCGTAGTAGATGCGGCTCATTCGTGGCCGCAACAGGAAGTCTTCGTCGGGCAGGATCTCGTGCCACAGATCCTCGACGACTTGCACCTTGGTGAAGAACCGGTGGCCGCCGAGGTCGAACCGCCAGCCGTCGCGCTCCACGGTGCGGCTGATGCCGCCGACGGTCGTGTCGGCTTCCAGCACCGTCGCGTCCACGCCCTGCTTGCCGAGCTGGTACGCCGCCGTGAGTCCAGCGGGACCGGCTCCGATGACGACGACGTTCTTTTCCGGTGGAGTTTCGGCCATCTGACCGGCGAGTGTACGGGCGCATCGTCAGGGCGCCTGACACCTCGCAACTACGATCGCTCGCCGTGCCATCGGGGTCCAGTCCGCGTCTGGAGACCCGCGACCCCTCGCTTCACCCGATCGAGTTCGTGGCTGTCGGCGCGTCGGTCGTCGCCGGTGTGGTGTTGCGCTTCTGGACCAAATCGCACCTTTGGCTCGACGAGGCGCTGAGCGTCGACATCGCCCGCCTGCCCCTCGGCGACATCCCGGACGCGTTGCGTCACGACGGCCACCCGCCGCTCTACTACTTCCTCCTCCACGGCTGGATGAGCCTGTTCGGCGAAGGCGACGTCGCGGTGCGGTCGCTGTCGGGTGTGTTCGCGGTGCTCGCCCTCCCACTCGCCTGGTGTGCCGGCCGCCGCGTCGGGGGCCAGGTCACCGCATGGGCCTTCGTGACGCTGCTGGCGCTGTCACCCTTCGCCATTCGTTACGGCACCGAGACGCGC
>JBEEFX010000163.1:0-10825 GCA_041166365.1 Acidimicrobiaceae bacterium | reverse complement strand
CGAGGAGCGCGCCGCCCACATCGGAGACTTCGCGTCCGGCGTTGTCCAGCCACGTCGTGGTGCCCTCTTGCCAGTCACCGTCGATATCGTTCCAGAAGCCCACCGTCGTCACGCAGAAGCACGGATGGGGTTGACGATCACCGTTGTTCTCGTCCCGGCGCACCGCGGCGAGGGGGTGGCGCTCGAGCGTCCGGTCGAGCCAACGGTCCAGCGGCGCGATCGGGAACGCATCGCCGTCGACGAACATCAGGACGTCGTCGCGCTCCGCGTGCTCGGAGACGATCCGGCCGAGCTCGTTGAGCTTGGGCGCATGTCTGCCGGGAAGGTCCACAGCGACGGAGAACTTGCGTCTGTGCGCGGTATCGACGCCATTCAAGCTGGCGTAGGTGCGCGTCGGGAGCGAGAGGTTTCGTGCAAGATGCGACAGCTGCACATCGACCCAACGATCGGACTGCCAGTGCACCGTGCAGACGTGCACCGTCCGAGGACTCACGGCGTGAGCCTAAACGGAGGTCGCGCCGACGCTTCCCATCTCCGTTAGGGTCGATGCCCGATGCTCGTCGTGCTGGGGATGCACCGGAGCGGGACATCCTCGGTCACCGAGTTGCTCGAGCTCGCGGGCATGCAGATGCCCAACGCCGCGGCCCGGTTCCGCCCCACCGTGTGGAACGCGCACGGTAACTACGAGAACCGCGCCCTGACTCGTTTCAACGAGCGCCTGCTCGTCACCATGGGAGGACGATGGGACGCGCCGCCCCCGCTCGCTGATGGCTGGCCGCGGAACCGTCCGGCCGCCGCGCACCGTCGCGAGGCCGCCCGTCTGTTCGCCACCGAGCTGCCGTCGTCGGCGGTCTGGAAGGACCCGCGGCTCTGTCTCGTGCTGCCCTTCTGGGAGCATGTCCTCGACGTGCAGTTTCCGGCGGTGCTCGTGCTTCGCCACCCGATGGAGGTGGCTGGGTCGCTCCGTCGCCGCGACGGCTTCTCCACGGAGATCGGTGTCGCACTCTGGGAGCGGTATCTGCGCACGGCGCTCCGCTCGGTCGCGGGGCATCGAGTCTTCACCGTGCGGTACGACGATGTCTTGCGCGACCCGGCGGACTTCGTGCATCGAGTCCGGCCCGCGCTCCAGGCATTCGGGCTCGAGCCCGGTGACGCCGCTGCACCGGACGTCGTACGGGAAGCGGCGGATCCTGAGCTGCGCCACGTCGGTGCGGACGACAGCGGACGGGAGGAGCGCCTCTCGGTCGAGCAGCGAGCGTTGCTCCGCCTGCTCGACGACTTGCCGGAGACCGTGGAGCAGTTCGACGCGGTCGACCTCGGACCGGAGACTCCCGCCACCGCCGTGGCGCTCGCCGAACACGGCCAGCAGCCACGCGCGACCGCCTCGCCCCGCAGACGGTCGGCGACGCGGGTGATCGCGGAGCGATTGCGACGAAGAGCATGACCGGACCTCGTTCGTCGGCGCCATCGCGCGCGCGGACTGCCGTGAAGCGGCGCGTGTTCAAGAAGCTCACGTGGCGTCGTCGCCAGCAGATCATCAACGCGCGACTCGCGGTGCGTGAGGTCCTCGATCCTCGACGTCCGTTGCCTGACGCGCTGATCATCGGTGCTCAGCGGTCGGGCACGAGCTCGCTCTACAAGTGGCTCGAGGCGCATCCGGACGTCGGCGCCTCGCTCCGGAAGGAGACCGAGTACCTGACCAATCGCTTCGGCCTCGGTCTGGGGTGGTACCGCGGTCATTTCCCATCACGGCTGCGTCACAGGACCGCGGCATTGCGTGGCCACCGATTGCTCACGTTCGAGGCCACGCCCGGCTACCTGTCCCACCCGCTCGCAGCGGAGCGCGCTGCCGCGCTGCTCCCTCGCGCCAAGCTGATCGTCCTCCTGCGAGATCCCGCGGAACGAGCGATCTCGCAATACGTCCACGAACGGCGGCGCAATCACGAGTCCCTCGAGCTCGAGGAAGCGCTCGCGGCCGAACCCGAGCGGCTTGCACAGGACCTCGCGAAGCTGCAGGCCGACCCGCTCCACCCGGCGACCGAGTGGGAGCGGCACTCCTACCTCGCCCGCGGGCGCTACGCCGAGCAGCTCGAGCGCTGGCTGGGCTCTTTCGATCGCTCGCAGCTCCTGATCGTTCGCAGCGAGGACCTGTACGAGGATTCGGCCAACGTGTACCGAACGGTGCTCTCGTTTCTCCAGCTCCGCGAGTGGGCGCCCCCGCGATTCGAGAACTTCAGCTACGTGCTGCGGCCACAGGCACGGCGCGCGGTACCGGTGTCCGACGAGGCCCGAGCGTGGTTGCGCGACTATTTCCGACCTCACAATGACCGGCTTCGCGAGATGCTCGGCCGCGACTTCGAGTGGAGCTGACGTTGACGATCGAGGTGACGAGCGTTTCCGACGACGACGTCGTGTTGCACGACGGACTGTCGATGCTCCGTTACGAGGGGCTCGCGCCGGACACGGAGCACGACCTCGACGGGGTGGTCGTGAAGACATTGGTCCGTCCGGAGGGTGAGCTGTTGTGCCGCTTCGCCACGGTCAACGACGTGCACTTCGGTGAGACGGAGTGCGGGGTGATGGAAGGCTTCGAGCTCGGACCCGTCTTCGCGGTGGAGGATGGCGAAGATCCCTACCCCGAGACGATGAACCGAGGGGCGATCACCGAGATGCGGTCGATCGACCCCGACGCCGTGCTGGTGAAGGGCGACCTGACCGCGCGCGGCAGCCGATCGGAGTACGACGCCTTCCTGGCCGCGTACGGCAACGCGTTCGGCGATCGCCTGCACCACGTGCGCGGCAACCACGATGCCTACGAGGGCGAGTCGTTCGCCGATCACGCCCCCTTCACCATCGACCTGCCCGGTGTGACGCTCGCCGTGATCGACACCGTCATCTCGACGCATCACACCGGCCAGGTGACGGGCGAACAGATCGAATGGCTCGACACGATCGCGACCGACAGCGACCGCCCAGTGCTCGTGTTCGGTCACCATCACGTGTGGAGCCCGGAATCGCGCAGCCGAGAGGCGGGGTACTTCGGCATCAACCCCGACGATTCGGACCGGCTGGTCGAGGTCGTTGCCCGCCGCTCGTCGATCCGCGGCTATTTCGCGGGGCACACGCACCGCAACCGGGTTCGTCGATTCCGGGTCACCGGTGACGTTCCGTGGGTCGAGGTCGCGTGCGTGAAGGACTTTCCCGGGAGTTGGGCCGAGTACCGCGTGTTCGAAGGTGGCATCTTGCAGGTCCACCGCCGGATCTCCACTCCGGACGCGCTGGCGTGGACGGAGAAGACACGGGGGATGTTCGGCGGGTTGTATCCCGACTACGCGTTCGGCGCCTTGTCCGATCGTTGTTTCTTCATCAGCTTGCGGTAGCGACGCCGCGCTCGCTGCGCGCCGTCGATCGCGACCGGAGGCAGCCATCGCTGCCACGCCGCCTCCTGGTGTGCTCCGGGACGGCGTTGCCACAGCGTGCCGTGCGGCTCGGTGATCTCTGGGCGAGCACCGCTGGAGTAGTAGTAGAGCGCCATCGAGTTGCGCGAGCGGTCAGGTGGGCAGTCGAGCGGCTCCGGATGCCCGTGGTACGAGTCGTCGGTCGTGTTGAAGATCACGCAGGTACCGAACGTCGGCTTGACGCGCTCCGCGCAGGCGCTCATGTCCGGTGTCCACAGCTCGAGCTCGCCGCCCCACGCGTCCTCCCAGTCCTCGTTCAGGTAGAGCAACAGGTTCATGCGCCGGTCGAGCGAGAGCCGGTCGAGCCTGTTGAAATCGGCGTGGACTTGGAGGAAGCCGCCACGCTCGATCTGGTGGAGCCCGCCGCCCGTGAAGTGCGGGTCGGGAAGCAGCCCGGCGATCCCGCTCAGTTGCTCGAGGAACGTGAGGAAGACCGACGAGTTCAGCTCGCTCAGGAGCTGGCGCGTGTGCGGCCCCAGCGCGTTCGGCGTCCGGAACGACCGCTTCTTGTCGGCGTGTTCGTGGTGCCGGACAAGATCGGCTCGTGAAGCGAGGCTGGGGAACTCCGCGGCCACGGCGGCGAGCGCCTTGTCGGGAACGATGTCGTGGAACACGACGTGCGGGAACGGCGTCGCGTTGACGTAGGCGTCGTGATGACGGCGCGCGATGTCGTCGAGGACCTCCGGATCGAAGAAGAAGGCCTCGATCGGCGCATGCATCCGGAAAAGGCTAGTGGTTCGCCGATGCGGGGCCGGCGAGGAGACGTCGTCCTCCAGAATGCCCAACCGGGGGCTAGTCGGTGGCTAGTCGGCGGTGGCGACTTCGATGCGGTCCTGGTGCCATTCGCGCGCGGCCTCGAGCGCGTTGGCGGCGCGGTCGAACAACTCCCACGCGTCGAACGCGTGCGCCGGATAGCACGCGATCCCGGCCCACAACGTCTGGCCGGGACGCTCGAGAGCGAGCGCGCGACGTACGCGTTCGACGGTCCAGACCGCGCCGTTCTCCGGCGTGTCCTCCAGGATCAATGCGAACCGGCCGTCGTCCAGGCGGCACGCGGTATCGGCGTCGCGCAGCGTGGCCCGTACACCTTCGGCCACCAGGTCGGGGGCGACGGGAGACGGCGCGCCTTCGCGCACGCCTTCGGAGACCTGCACGAGGACGACGGCGACCGGCCGCAGGTGGCGCCGCGCGGCGGAGACGCGTGTGTCCAAGCTCACCCGGAAGAACTGCTCGTTGAACAGTCCTGTCGACGCGTCGGTGAGCGATCCTTCGCCGTCGATGTCCTCGTCGGGGTCCTCTTCGAGCTCGACGCGGTCGAGCGGCCGGATGTCCGCCGCGGCCAAGGTCGCGGCCGTGGCCTCGTGCTCGAGCTCCGCGACCCGGCCTTGGAGCTCGCGCTCGCGCGCCGTTGCTTCCGCGAGCCGTCGCCGGTCGCGCACGGTGAGGACCGCCAAGGCGATCGCTGCGGACGCGCACAGCACGAGCGGGACCACGACCCAGCTGTCGCTCACCGCTCAACTATCGGCGGAAGCTCTCCGGGATTCAAGGTTCGTTCCGGCGAGCAATCGCAAACTGGGCGATCTCCGCCATGATCCGTCCGAGCCGGAAGTCCTTGGGCGTGTACACCGCGGCCACGCCATCGGCCAGCAGTGAGGCACGGTCACTCTCCGGGATGATGCCGCCGACGACCACCGGTGCATCAACCCCTTCGAGACGCAGCAGGCGAACGATCTCGGGCACCAGCTCCAGATGCGAGCCGGACAGGATCGAGAGCCCGACGACGTCGACGTCTTCGTCCCGGGCAGTGGCCGCGATCTGCTCGGGGGTCAGCCGGATGCCCTGGTACACGACCTCCATGCCTGCGTCCCGGGCCGCCACCGCGATCTGCTCTGCGCCGTTCGAGTGCCCATCGAGCCCGGGCTTCGCCACGAGCAGACGGGGCGGGCCCCCGACCATGGCCTTGGTCGTCACCGCGACCGCTTGCAGCTCCTCCGTCGTGCCGCCGTGCCCGGCGGCCGCACCCACACCGGTGGGGGCGCGGTACTCACCGAACACCTCCCGCAGCACACCCGCCCACTCGCCGGTGG
Organism: Acidimicrobiaceae bacterium; assembly: GCA_041166365.1. GTDB lineage: Bacteria > Actinomycetota > Acidimicrobiia > Acidimicrobiales > JACDCH01 > DASUCS01. The sequence goes on along the minus strand of JBEEFX010000163.1, from coordinate 5,280 downwards.
TGCCGCCCGCCTTCGCCAGCTCGATCGTGGCGGGCATCACGTTCTCGTCGGTGCCGGCGACTCGACGAAGCTCCTCGAGCGCGTGCTTCACGGCGTGGGCATCGCGGTTGGACCGCCAGGCCTGCACGTCGGCGATCAGCTCGTCCTGCACGGCCGGGTCGACCGTCAGGATCAGCTCCTGCACGTCGAGCGGTGACGGCGCCGTCTCGGTGAAGGCGTTCACGCCGACGATCTTGAGCTCGCCCTTCTCGATGCGGCGCACCCGTTCGGTGTGGCTGCGAACGAGCCGGCCCTTCAACTCGTCGATCGCCTCGAACGCGCCGCCCAATGCGAGAACGTCGTCGAGCTCCGCGCTCGCGGCTTCGACGAGCTCGGCGGTCTTGGCTTCGACGACATGCGAGCCGTTGAACAGGTCGTCGTACTCGAGCAGGTCGGTCTCGTAGGCCAGCACCTGCTGGATGCGCAGGGACCATTGCTGATCCCACGGCCGCGGCAGGCCCAGCGCCTCGTTCCAGGCCGGTAGCTGGATGGATCGGGCACGAGCGTCCTTCGACAGCGTGACGCCGAGCGCTTCGAGCACGATGCGCTGCACGTTGTTCTCCGGCTGCGCCTCGGTGAGGCCGAGGCTGTTGACCTGCACGCCGTAGCGGAAGCGCCGGGCCTTGTCGTCGGTGACGCCGTAGCGCTCACGGCCGATGCGGTCCCACATCTCGGTGAACGCCCGCATCTTGCACGTCTCCTCGACGAAGCGGATGCCGGCGTTCACGAAGAAGCTGATTGACGCGAACACCGCCGAGAAGCGATCCTCGGGCACCTGGCCCGACTCACGGACGGCGTCGAGCACGCCGATGGCGGTGGCCAGCGCGTACGCGAGCTCCTGCACGGGTGTCGCGCCCGCTTCTTGCAGGTGGTAGCTGCAGACATTGATCGGGTTCCACAGCGGCACGCGTTCGGCGCAGAACGCGACCATGTCGACGATGAGCCGGCGGCTCGGGTGCGGCGGGAAGATGTACGTGCCCCTCGACAAGTACTCCTTCACGATGTCGTTCTGCGTCGTGCCACGGAGCAGGTGCGACGCGACGCCGTGCTGTTCCGCGTTGGCGACATAGAGCCCGAGCAACCACGCCGCGGTCGCGTTGATGGTCATCGACGTGTTCATGGTGTCGACGGGGATCCCGTCGAGCAGTTGCTGCATGTGGCCGAGATGCGCGACGGGTACACCGACCTTTCCGACCTCGCCGCGTGCCCGCGGGTCGTCCGGGTCGTAGCCCGTCTGCGTCGGCAAGTCGAAGGCGACCGAGAGCCCCGTCTGACCCTTGGCCAAGTTCGTGCGATACAGGAGGTTCGACGCTTCGGCCGTGGAGTGACCCGAATACGTCCGCATCAACCAGGGGCGATCGGGCTCGGCCATGGCGTCCATTCTCCCGTTACGTGAACGCCGGCGGCAACGCCAGCTCCAAAGCGTCGTCCAGCAGGCGCAGGTACTCCGTTCGAGGAATCTCCATCGCGCCCACCGACTCGAGGTGCGGTGTCTGCCATTGCACGTCCAGGATGCGCCCGGCCCCGTCGGCGCCGTCGCTCCGCATGCGTTCGACCAGGCCGATCAGGGCGACCTTCGACGCGTCCGTCGCCCGATGGAACATCGACTCGCCGGCGAACAGGCCCCCGACGGCCACCCCGTACAGGCCGCCGGCGAGCGTGCCGTCGTCGATCGACCAGGACTCCACGCTGTGGGCCCAGCCGAGCTCGTGCATCCGTACATACGCATCACGAACGGGTGCGCTGATCCATCGGCCCGGACGACCCGGGTCGGCGCACGCGTCGATGACTTGCTCGAATGCGGTGTCGACGCGGATCTCGTACCGCCGCATCGATCGCCGCAGCGACCGGGAGACGCGCACGCGGTCGAGCGGGATCACGCCGCGTGGATCGGGCGACCACCAGGCCATGACATCCTCGCGTTGCAACGGCATCGGGAAGATCCCGCTGCGGTACGCCAGCAGCAGCGTGCCCGGCTCGAGATCGGCTCCTGCGCCGACGATCCCGTTCTCGTCGGCTTCTGTCGCCTCCGGGAACCACCATTGCGACGGCGCGGGTTCGGCTGGAGGGCTACTTGCGATAGTCGTAGAAGCCTTGGCCAGACTTCCGGCCGAGACGGCCGGCCGCGACCATGCGGCGCAGCGTGGGCACCGCCGCGTAGTTCGGATCGCGGAACTCGTCGTACAGCGCGTCGAGGATCGACAGCGACGTGTCGAGCCCCACGAGATCGAGCAGCGCGAGTGGTCCCATCGGGAAGTTGCAGCCGCCCTTCATCGCCGCGTCGATGTCGTCACCGCTCGCAGTGCCGGTCTCGAGCATGCGCACCGCGTTGTTGAGGTAGGGGAACAGCAGCGCGTTGACGATGAAGCCGGCGCGGTCTTTGACCTCCACCGGGCCCTTGCCGCACGCTTCCGCGAAAGCTCGAGCAGCGGCGATCGTCTCGTCGCTGGCGGTCAACGGGCGGACGATCTCGACGAGCGACATCATCGGTGCGGGATTGAAGAAGTGGATGCCGCAGACTCGCTCAGGGCGCTCGGTGACGACCGCGAGGTCCACCACCGGCAGGGTCGACGTGTTGGTGGCGAGAATCGCGTCGTCTTTCACCACGAGATCGAGCCGCTTGAACAGCTCCTTCTTCACCTCGAGGTCCTCGACCACCGACTCGATCACGAGGTCGCAGTCGGTGAGTGCATGCAGGTCGTGGGTGCCCGTGACCCTCGACAGGATCTGGTCGCGCTCGGCGGCGTCGACCTTGCCTTTCTCGACCTGCTTGTCGAGCGATTTGGTGAGTGCCTGCACCATCGCATCGGCGGTCTCTTGCTTGCGCGAGCGCAGCAGCACCTCGATTCCGGCCTTGGCTGCGACCTCTGCGATGCCCGAGCCCATGATCCCCGAGCCAACGATCCCCAAGCGCTTGATCATGGGAGGAAGTTACCGGCCGGTAGGAATAGCGGTCCAACGTCGGCACTAGGTTCGCAGTGATGACTGGCCCGTTGGCGTTGGTGGGTGGCGGCGAATGGAGCGAGGGCTGCACCTTCGATCGCGGCCTGATCGACGCGGTGGGAGCGGACGAGGTGCTCGTGCTGCCGACCGGATCCGCGTACGAGCATCCCGAGCGCCTCGTCGCCGCGGCCGAGGAGTGGTTCGGCGGCCTCGGCGTGAAGGTCCGCGGGCTGATGGTGCTCGCCCGGCCGGATGCGAGCGATGCGACCAACCTCGACGCCGTGCGCACCGCTCGATTCGTGTATCTGGCCGGCACCTCACCGATGCACCTGCGCTCCGTGCTCAAGGACTCGCCGCTCTGGGAAGTGCTCCTCGAGCAGTGGAGCAGCGGCGCCGCGCTCGCCGGGTCGTCGGCGGGGGCGATGGTGCTGTGCGATCCGATGGTCGACCAGCGCGGCGGCGCGTTCACGCTGGGGCTCGGACTGCTCGAGGGTGTCGCGGTCGTGCCCCATCTCGACTCGTGGTCAGAGGAGAAGGCGCACCGCACGCGGCAGCTCGCGCCGAAGGGCTTGGTGGTCGCGGGCGTCGACGAGCGCACCGCGCTCGTGCGCAGCAGCGACGGCGTGTGGCAGGTCGAGGGTGCCGGCGCGGTGACGGTGTGGCGCGACGGCGAGGACGTCGGCCTCGACGCGTTGCCCTGAGAGCCCGCTCGTTGGTGCGGTGTTGATCGCGCCGCACTAGCCCGCTTCGGCGCGCGTCAATGACCCCTCCGGGCCATGGACCCATTTGGGCGGACTTGTCACCATCACACTGATGTTCCCGACCGCGGTCCTCGTCGTTGTCGGCGGGCTCCTGGTGGTCGGTGGGGCGGCCACACGGCTCCTGCGCAAGCCGCACGGCGGCGACGGACTGGCGGTGGACGAGATCGATCGCCTGAGGCGGGCGGAGCTGGCCCTGGCCAGCGCGGCCAGCACCGAGGCCGCGGCCCGCGAGTTGAGCAAGCACGCCATGGCCCTGCTCGACGCGCCGGCCGCCGTGGTGATCATCGAAAGTGTCGACGACAACGTGCGGATGGAAGCGGGCGACACCACCGGGCACTCGATCTACGACCCGGGCTCGCGGATGCGGCTGTTGTCGAGCGACGGAGAGCCCTGCGGTTCCATCGCCGTCGCCGCGCGAGCGGACCGTCCGTACACCGAGCGCGACGAACGCATCCTGGACGCGTTGGGCGAGCGTGTCTCGTCGACGCTGCACCGCCTCGCCCTGTTCGAGGCCGTGCAGGCAGAGCAACGCACCCTGGCCGACGTGCTCGGCTCGTCGTCGGACGGGATCTTCTCCGTCGGTTCCGACAGGCGCGTGCGTTCATGGAACCCGGCGATGGCTCGTCTCACGGGCATCGCCGAGGTCGTCGCTGTCGGCCAGCCTTGTTGCGCGGTGTTCCGCCCGCGTGACGAAGGGGGCGAGGCGCTGTTCGGTGTGGCGTGCCCGGCGCGAACGGGCGACGAGGTCGAGGTGCTCGTCCAACTGGAGGTCGCCGCCGGGCAGCCGATGTGGCTCAACTGCGCGTTCTCCAAGATGTCCGACGGCGGCTGTGTCGTCGTCGCCCGGGATGTGACGACGCGCAAGCAGATCGACGACGAGAAGGCCGACTTCCTGGCCACCGTCAGCCACGAGCTGCGCACACCGCTGACGCCGATCAAGGGCTTTCTGCAAACCCTGCTGCGCCGCGATCGGGAGTTCGACGACGACGAGCGCCAGCACATCTACGAGGTCATGCTGCGCGAGGAGCAACGGCTCGAGCGGCTCGTGCAGCAGCTGCTCCAAGCCACGTCGCTCGATCATGCCGATGCTCTGGTGATCGCCGAGGCGCTCGATTGGGAAGCGGCGGTGCGCGACCAGGTCGACCAGGTGGGCCGCCAGGACCCGACGCGGGAGTACACCGTGCTGATCGCGGCCGACCTGCCCGGCGTCGTCGCCGACGAACAGCTCGCGATGCAGGTGTTGGCCAACTTGCTGTCCAACGCGGCGAAGTTCTCACCTGAAGGTGCTGCTGTCGGTGTGGGTGTGGCCCACGACGGTCACCGGGTGGTGACGACAGTGGCCGACCACGGCACGGGAGTTCCGTCTGCGGACCGCGAGCGGATCTTCGACAAGTTCACTCGCCTCGGCGATCACCTCACGCGACCACAACAAGGGGTCGGGCTCGGGCTCTACATCGTGCGCCGCTCGGTCGAGGCGATGGGCGGCACGGCGTGGGTCGAGGACGCACCGGGGGGCGGCGCCGCCTTCTCGTTCAGC
>JBEEFX010000162.1:0-14964 GCA_041166365.1 Acidimicrobiaceae bacterium | reverse complement strand
AATCCCACTCAGGCGTCTACAGATCTGTAGACGCCTGAGTGGGATTTCGTTCTTCGGTGGGGTCGGGGTCAGGACGGCGGGCCGGAGAGGCTGGCCATGTCCGCGTGCAGGGTCTGCTTGATCTGGTCGGCGATCGTGCCGCGGGCGAGCCGCTTGGAGTGATCGACCGCGCCCGTGCGGAGCGCGGACAGACGTTGCGCGGTGGCGAGCGCTTCGTCGACCACGTTGTTCGAGGTGCGGTCGAGGTAGCCGACGCGCACAGCGTCGGTCGGGGCGAAGACCTCGCCGAGCAGCGCGCTGTCGAACGCCGACGGCGGCATGCGGTAGCGGGCGAGCTCGATCGCGAAGATCGGCAGGCCCATCCCGATGGCCACCTCGTTGAGCCCGATCTTGAAGTCGCCGTCCGCACCGATGCGCACGTCGCTCACCAGCAGCACGAGCGCACCGGCCGCGAGTGCGTGCCCGGTGCAGGCCGACACCACCGGCGCCGGATACGTGAAGATGCGCAACAGCAGCTCGGCCCCTTGCGTGACCAGCGCGCGCATCGGTTCCACCCCCGAGGTCATGATCGACAGGTCGAAGCCGGCCGAGAACCGTCCCTGCCGCCCCTGAAGCAGCACGGCGCCGGCGCCGTCGGCCTCGGCCTTGTCGAACGCCTCGCCAATCGCGTGCAGCACGTCGGGCGACAGGGCGTTCGCCTTCCCGTCGTCGATCGAGATGACTGCGACTGCTCCATCACGTTCCAATGAGACCGTCATGCGAAACGAACCTAGTGTCGGCCCCATGGACTTTGCGCTGTCGGAAACCGCCTCGCGGCTGCGGGACGAGCTGTTGACGTTCATGGACGAGAAGGTGCTGCCGGCCGAGCCGGTGTACCGCAAGCAGTTGGAAGACTCGGGCGACCCGCACTTCCATCCGCCTGTCATGGAAGAGCTGAAGGCCGACGCCAAGAGGCGCGGCCTGTGGAACCTCTTCCTGCCGCACAAGACGCAATGGACCGAAGGACTCTCGAACCTCGACTACTCGCCGCTGTGCGAGGTCATGGGTCGCTCGCCGCTCGCGTCCGAGGCCACCAACTGCGCCGCGCCCGACACCGGGAACATGGAGATCCTGACGATGTTCGGCACGCCCGAACAGCAGGAGCAGTGGTTGCATCCGTTGCTCGAGGGCGAGATCCGATCGGCGTTCGCGATGACCGAGCCCGCGGTGGCATCGTCGGACGCGACCAACATCGAATGCCGCATCGAATCCGACGGCGACGACTACGTGATCAACGGGCGCAAGTGGTGGATCTCGGGCGCGGCCAGCGCGCGCTGCAAGATCCTCATCGTCATGGGCAAGACCGATCCCAACGCGCCGCGCCACTTGCAGCAGTCGATGGTGCTCGTGCCGATGGACACGCCCGGCGTCGTCAACGTCCGCTCGCTTCCGGTGTTCGGGTACCAGGACGTCGAGGGTCACTGCGAGCTGCTCTTCGAGAACGTCCGCGTCCCCAAGACGAACCTGCTCGGCGAGGAAGGCGGCGGCTTCGCCATCGCGCAAGCGCGGCTCGGCCCCGGCCGCATCCATCACTGCATGCGCACGGTCGGCGCGTCGGAGCGGGCGCTCGACATGTTGTGCGAACGTGTCGCCAACCGCAGTGCGTTCGGCAAGCTGCTGGCCGAGCAGGGCGTGATCCAGACGTGGATCGCCGACGCCCGCATCAACATCGACCAGGCCCGGCTCTACACGCTGTACACCGCGTGGCTGATGGACAACGAAGGGAACAAGGCTGCCCGCACGGAGATCTCCGGCATCAAGGTCGCCGTGCCGCAGATGGCGCTCGAGATCGTCGACCACGCCATCCAGGCGCACGGCGCCGCGGGCATCGGCGACGACTTCGGCCTGTCGTCGATGTACGCCCACCTCCGCACCCTCCGGTTGGCCGACGGGCCGGACGAGGTGCACCGCCTCACGGTCGCTCGCCGCGAGCTGCGAAAGCACGGCGTCAAGGTGTGAGAGGGCGGTCGATCGCCATCGCGTTGGCGTTCGCGATCACGGCGGCGTGCGGCGGCGGGAACGGCAACAGCGTCGAAGCGTTCTGCGAGAAAGCGGCGTCCGCGCAATTGACGTTCGCGCGACTCGGAGACACGCCGAGCGACAACGCGCAGGCGATCGCATTGTTCGAGGATCTCGTGAAGAGCGCACCGAACGACATCAAGAGCGATCTGGCGACGGTCCTGCGATTCCTCAAGGGCTCGTCGAGCACCGATTCACCGTCGGACGAGTCGGTCACCGACGCATCGGCGAACGTCGTGCAGTACTTCAGGGACAAGTGCCAGGTCGATCTCACCGCCGGCGGCGCGAGCAGCCCGGCCAGCCAGTCGAGCGGTGCGCCGAACTAACCGCGCAGATGTGAGGTGAGCACGAGCCTGACGGTGGTGCCCCCGCCCTCGTGGCGGAACTCGAGCTGATCGGTCAGCTCGCGCATCAACGGGATGCCGAGCCCGCGCTCGAACTGCAGCCGGGCCGGCTTGGTCACGTCGGGGTGGGGCGTGAGCGCTGCCGGGTCGAAGCCGCCGCCCTCGTCGTGCACCTCGACGGCGACGAAGTCCGGCTCGAGATCACAGCGCACCACCACGGACCTCCGCTCGCCATCCGGCTTGCGGCGCTCGGCGTCGATGGCGTTGGCGAACGCCTCGGTCACGGCCAGGCGCAGGTCGTCGATGCGCGGGCTCGGCAGCTTGGAGCCGGTCTCGGCAATGAGGGTGACGATGGCGCGGACCATCGCCAAGAACTCCGGTCGGGCGGGGACTTCGAGCTCGATGTGGTCGCCCATGCCCGACTGTCCGCTACTCCCGTGCACCCCTGACGGCCTCGTCGACGGAGTCGAAGAGGTCGAAGGCGCTGTCGAGCCGGGTGATCTCGAACACCTTGCGCACCCGAGGCTGCGTGCAGACGATGCGGACTTCCCCATCCTCGCTGCGCGCTCGCTTGAGCACGCCGACGAGAACGCCGAGCGCGGTGGAGTCGAGGAAGCCGACGTCGTCCAGGTCGACCACGATCTGGCGCTTGTCTTCGGCCAGTAGGCCGTGGAGGCGCTCACGCAGGCTGGGCGCCGTGGCGATGTCGATCTCACCGCTGACGGCCAGCACGGCCCATCCGTCCTGCTCACGCACGACAAGTCCCAGTTCCATGGCTCAAAGACCCTACCTGACCTGGGTACCGAGCTCTCGCGACACCCCTGTAACTACACCGATGGAACGCCTACAGTTCGTCGGGCATGGCTGTGCTCGAGCTTCCGCGGATCGAGGGAGTGCTCTCCGAGCTCGCGGCCGGCGGCAACCTCGTCCATGTCGAGCGCATCGCCGCCCGGGCGGCGCGCTACGCGGAGGTAACCACACCTCTCACTTGTGCGGTGCGCGAGCGGCTCGGCGTCGACGTGTTCTGGTCGCATCAAGCGCAAGCCATCGACCTCATCCGGGCCGGCCACAGCGTGGCCATCGCCACCGGCACCGCGTCGGGCAAGTCGTTGTGCTTCCAGGTGCCCGTGGCCGAGGCGGCGAGCGACCCGATCCGGCGCGGCACGGCGCTGCTCGTCTTCCCTACGAAGGCGCTGGCGCGCGATCAGCTGCGGGCCATCACCGATCTCGAGATCCCGGGATTGATCGCGGCGGCCTACGACGGCGACTGCTCACCGGAGGAGCGCACGTGGGTGCGCCGCCACGCGAACGTCGTGCTGACCAACCCGGAGATGCTCCATTACGGCGTGCTTCCTCATCATTCGCGTTGGGCCACGTTCCTGATGCGGTTGCGGTACGTGGTGCTCGACGAGCTGCACACCTTCCGCGGGGTGTTCGGCACGCACGTGGCCCATGTGTTGCGCCGGCTGCGCCGGGTGAGCGCGTCGTATGCCGCGCAGCCGTCGTTCGTCGCGTGCTCTGCCACCATCGGCGCACCATCCGAGCTGGCGTCGGCGCTGTGGGCCGGACCGGTGCAAGCGGTGACCGATGACGGTTCCCCGCGGGGCGAGCGGTTGGTCGCCCTGTGCAACCCGCCGCTGCTCGACGAGTCCTTCAGTCGCACACGGGTCTCATCGCACTCCGAGACGGCATCGGTGTTGGCGAGCCTCATCAGCGGCGGCCACAAGTCGATCGGCTTCTGCCGCAGCCGTCGCGGCACCGAGGTCGTCGCCGCGGACGTGCGCCGCCGGTTGCCGGCCGAGTTGGCCGACCGCGTCCGCCCGTACCGAGGCGGCTACCTCCCCGAGGAGCGCCGCGAGATCGAGAACGAGCTGTTCAACGGGCGCGTCCAGGGCGTGATCGCGACGACCGCCCTCGAGCTCGGCGTCGACATCGGCGGCCTCGACGCCTGCGTGCTCGACGGGTTCCCCGGGACGATCGCGTCGATGTGGCAGCAGATGGGCCGCGCCGGGCGAGCATGCCAGTCCTCGCTGTCGGTGCTCGTCGCCGGCGAGGACCAGCTCGACCAGTGGCTCATGGCGCATCCGACCGAAGTGTTCACTCGCCCGCCCGAACCGGCGGTGATCAACCCCGGCAACCCGTTCATCCTGCATCCCCACCTCGGTTGCGCGGCCTTCGAGCTCCCGCTCACCCCGGCCGACGAACGGTGGTGGCCCGAGCTGCTCGACGACGGCGTTCGGAACATGGTGCGGGACGACCGCCTGAAGATCCGGCCGCCGACCTCTCGACGACGGTCCGTGTCCGCGGTGTGGGCGGCACGCGGCTTTCCCGCGCACGGCATCGGCCTGCGCTCGGGCTCGACCACCGAGTACCGCATCGTCCGCACCGACGACTCCCTCGTCGGCACGGTCGACGAGAGCCGCGCCTTCGATCTCGTGCACCCGGGCGCGGTGTACCTGCATCAAGGCACGACGTACAAGGTGCGTGCTCTCGACCTCGACGACCACCTGGCCGTCGTCGACGCCTGCGATGGCCGCGAGTACACCGTCGCCCGCACGGACATGTCGATGCGCGTGCTCGAGACGGAGCGTTCTCGCGCCGTCGGACGCGCCAAGGTGCACATCGGCGCGATCGAGGTGGCGTCGCAGGTCACCGGCTTCCAGCGCAAGGACGTCGCCTCCGGCGAGGTGCTCGGCACGGAGACGCTCGACCTGCCGCCGTCGCGTCTCGTGACGCGGGGTGTCTGGTACACGATCAGCGCGTACGAGCTCTCCGGCGCGGGCATCGACAACCCCCGCTGGCCCGGCACGTTGCACGCCGTCGAGCACGCGGCGATCGGCATGCTGCCGTTGTTCACCATCTGCGACCGCTGGGACGTGGGCGGCGTGTCCACCGCGTTCCAAGCCGAGACCGGCCGGCCGACGATCCTGATCTACGATGGGTATCCGGGTGGTGCCGGCATCGCCGAGCTCGGCTTCGATGTCGCCGACCGCCATCTCGCCACCACGCTCGACGTCATCGCGGGGTGCTCCTGCACCGACGGATGCCCGTCGTGCGTGCAGTCGCCGAAGTGCGGCAACTGGAACGAGCCCCTCGACAAAGCCGGCGCGATCGCGCTGCTACGTCGAGTGCTCGAGCTCGAGCTCTAGGGAGAGCGCTCGCTCCGCGCTCTTGGCGCGGCGCGTGAGGAAGAGCAACAAACCGGCCCACACGGCGAGATCCAGCGCCGCCGCGAATGGCTTGACGAGCCCGGCCCCCTCGCGTCCGGCGAAGCGTTGGATGGTGGCTCCTCCCGGGACGGCGAAGTCACCGGAGCCGGGTTCGCCCTCGTCGGCCACCAGCGTCGACGGTTCGTCGAAATGCGACGCGCCGCCGGAGGTCCGCGCCGCGGGCACGCCGCCGACGCTGCGGCCCCCACCGCCCGTACCGCCGGCCACGACGAGCGCCGCCGACGTCACGACCGGGCTGGACGTGAGGTTTCCGTTCGGGGACTTCCGCAGGGTCTCGACCTTGTAGAAGTACGACGCTCCGGATGTCGGGACGTTCGTGTCGTTGACCGTCAGCGTCGCCGTCCCGACGTCGACCACGACGTCGAAGGTCTGGCTGCCGTCCGTCCGCCGGCTCAGCCGGTAGCCGGCCAGATCGGGCGAAGTGACGGTGGGCGGCTGCCAGCTCAACGTGACCGACTGGTTGCCGTTGTCGGTCGCGAGCAGCGAGGCCGGGGGCTCGGGGGGAACGGCCACGCGGAGAGCATTCAGCTCGATCGGGTGCGTGCTGAACTCGCTCGGCGGTCCGTCGAGTGTGGCGGTCGCGGTTGCGTCATACAGGCCGTTGCACGTGAACGCCACCTCGAACAGAAAGTTGACCCTGCTCGGCTCACCGCTCGGCGTCGACGTCGAGGTGGATGGCGCGGCGTGGGTCGGTTGCGCTCCGGGCGCGGGTCCACAGTCGGGCGAAGGGGTGTTGCCCGCGGAGTACGTCACCGTGAGGTCGACGGTCGAGATGCCGGGCGTGCTCGGTTGGTGAACGAACGTGCCACTGAACGTGCCGTCGCTCACGGTGTCGCCGTCGGCGACCGGCCCCGTCCACGTCGAGCCCTCCCATTCGCTGGGCGTCGTGGTGGAAGTCGACGGATCCACCGTCGTCGGTTCGAGCGTGCTCGTCGTCGAGTCGCAGGACGGAACCGGCGTGCAAGGGACTGGATCCGCGTTCGATGGCGTCGAGGAGATCAGACCCAGCAGCGCGATCGCGAGGAGCGTGATGGCGGCGCCGGCGAGGGCAGACCTCGCCTGCCGCTTGTCGCGCCCTGCGGGCGCGGTCATGCGCCGGGTTGCGCCGGCGCGGCCCCCGGGACGAGCACGGCTTGGATCACCAGTCGCTGCGCGGCGGACCCCTTCGGATGGCACGTGGTCAACGTGAGGAGGGCACCGGGCGGCGGCTTCTCCCCGGCCCGCGCCGCCGCCGGCCCGCCGATCACGTCGATCTCGTTGGGAGCGATGATGAACGCGGCGCCGTTGCTGTCGGCCGCCTTGCGCTTCGGCGGCGGCGCGAGCACTTGGTACGTGCAGGCGCCCACCGGTGTCTCGAGCGTGATCGTGTCGCCCGGCTTCAAGAGGTCGAGGTTGGCGAACGGCCGGCCGTAGGTGGTGCGGTGGCCGGCGATGCCGACGGTGCCGTCCTCACACGGCAACGCCGTCTCGCGGTAGTGGCCCGCACCGGCACGCAGCGCATCCGCTCCGGTGCCTTCCACGACCACGACATCGACGCCGATCGCCGGGATCTTGATGCGGGTGAGGCTGTCGCCCTCCTGCAACCGGTGCTGGAGGTAGGCCTCCTTCAGCTCGGGGCTGGCGAACTGGCGGTCGAGGCGGCCCTGGATCCGGCTCTGCACGAGGTTCGTGTAGAAGGGATAGCCGATCACGCCTACGGCGAAGACGAACGCGACGAGCGATCCGAGCGACAGCGACCGTCGTAGCCACCGGCGGCGGCGCAGGGCATCGACGATCCAGCCCTGCGGGTCCTTGCGGAACGGGATGGCGGGGCGGGCGGGCACGATCGCGGGCGCCGGCTGGCGACGCTTCATCCGCGTGAGCAGCGCCGACTGCCAGCCCACGAGGAGCACGATCAGCACAGCGGCAGGTACGGCGAGGATCATGGGCTCGACAACGTTAGCGAGTCCCTTTGGGGGCTTTGGGGTCAGGGCCAGGCGCCCCGGGACTACTGCTCGACTCGCATCGTGGCGCGGGCGTGGAGCGTCACGTCGCCGAGCAACGCGCCGATGAGGGGGACGTCCGTGGGCGCGACGTAGTCCACTTCGATCTCCACACGGCTGCCGGCGCCGTTGCGTCCCTGCACGTGGATCGTCAACCGGTGAGGGTCGAGCGTGGTCGCCAGCCCCGCCGCGTTCGCCGCCGCGTCGGGATCCGCGTCGACGGCCGCCGCTCGAGCCGCTTAGCGGGCCGCGTGGGTGACGAGCACCTCGGCGCGCACGAGCAAGCCGACCTGGACGACTGCGAGCAACAGGAGGACGACGAGCGGCAGCACGAGCGCGGCCTCGACCGTGGCCTGACCGCGCTCGCGACGCCGGCTCACAGCTGCGACAGGATCTTGTCGATCACGCCGTCGAGCAGGGCGGTGACCTTGCCCGACTTCATCGCCCACGCGACGAGCAGCAGCGCAACGGCCGCCGCGCCGAGCAGGACGAGCGCGTACTCGGCAGTTGCCTGACCGTGGTCGCCGCGAGCGCGCGGCGCGGACGAGGTGAGGGCGGATTGAACCGCCACGTAGAGATGCAGCATTCGGATCTCGCTTTCACTCTCGAGCTCGGGGCCATCGCGCCGGCCATGACCGGCGTCGTGAACCCGAGCTCGTAGGGGTGGGTGGGTCAGAGGCGCAGCGCGTCGAGGGCGCCGGCGAGCAGGGGTGTGACCGTGAGCAGCGCGAACGCGGGCAACACGCACAGCACCAAGGGGAAGAGCAGTTTCACCGGGACGCGCCGAGCGGCCTCCTCGGCGCGTCGCCGGCGATCGTGGCGCGCATCGAGCGCGAGCCGGTCGAGGGCGGGGAGCAACGGTGTGCCATACCGCTCGGCACCAGCGAGCACGCGTACGAGCGGCCGCGCCGGTTCGCCGAGCGAACCCGGGAGCGAGTCGAGCGCGTCGCTGACCCGTTGGCCCCGCACGACGCGATCGACGATGTCGGAGAGTGGCCCCGTCCATGCCGGCGGCGCGTGGCGGGCGACAGCCGTGAGCGCCAGCCGCAGGTTGAGCCCCGCTCCGAGCGCAAGGACGAACAGATCGATCACATCGGCCTGCTGCGCGGCGACCGCGTCGCGATCGATGCCGGCACCGGCCACGATGCGCCGCATCCACCAGGCTCCGATCGCGTCGAGCGCCACTCCCGAGCCGAGACACAGCAGACCGAAGCCCGATCCGACGAGGAACCCGAGCGCTCCCGGATCGGCAGCCGCCACGACCAACAAGAACGCAACGGGCGCAGCGCCGATGACCGCGGCCGAGGCGCGCGCTTGCGCCGACAACGCGCGCACCTCGCGGCGGATCCCGTTGCGGTCACGCAGCGTTCCCGCCACTCCGTCGAGCGAACGCGCGGCCGCACCACCGAGCTCCGCACCGAGACCGAGCGCGGCGGCGGCGAGCGGAACACCGTCACCCGGTGTCGACCCGCGCCACTGCTCGATCGCGACGGCGAGTGGACGGCCGCGCCGGGCGGCATCAGCGACACCAGTCAACCCGTCGCCGAGCGGTGCCGGCGCCGACGCGCCCGCTTCGGCGATCGCGAGACGGAGTGATGCGCCGGACCGCAGCGCTCGGGCCATCGACTCGAGAGCCTCGGGCAATGCCTCGTCGACGCGACTCGCCGGACGCACGAACGCCGGCCACGTGATCGACGGGCGCGGCACCGGGGCGACGAGATCGCGATCGATGCGGCGGCGAACGGCGTTCATCGACGCGCAGGCCGTTCCGGCGACGCGACCACCTCGCGCGCATCGGCCAGTAGCCGGACGCGAGCGCTGTCGTTGGTGACCTCCGAAACGGCGGCGACACCGCGGCTTCCATCCGGTCGGCGCACGACGTGCACCACGAGATCGAGAGCCGACACCAGCTGCTCGCGGATCGCACCGAGAGGAAGCCCGACGTCGCCCATCATCACCATGGTCTCGATGCGGCGCAGCGCGTCGACCGGGGAGTTGGCATGACACGTGGACAGCGACCCTTCGTGCCCGGTGTTCATCGCTTGCAACATGTCGAGAGCCTCTGCGCCGCGCGTTTCGCCCACGACGATGCGGTCTGGGCGCATGCGGAGTGCATTGCGGACCAACGCCCGCACTGGGACCGCACCGACGCCATCCGCATTGGCCGGCCGCGCCTCCAACCGGACGACGTGGCGGCCGGGTAACCGCAGCTCCGCGGCGTCTTCCACCGTGACGATGCGTTCGTCGTCGGGGATGGCCGCGGCCAGTGCGTTCAGCAACGTGGTCTTGCCGGCACCGGTGCCACCGCTCACGACGATGTTGGCCCGATCACGGACCGACCGCTCCAGCAGCGCCGCCACCTCGGCGCCACACAGGGCGCGCAACGGAATCGCGATGGCACCGAAGCGGCGAATCGTGATGCACGGCCCGTCGATGGCCAGAGGCGGGATGATCACGTTGACGCGCGAGCCATCGGGCAGACGGGCGTCGACCAGCGGACTCGTGCGGTCGGCGCGCAGGCCGAGCGGCGCCACGATCCGCTCGACGAGCAGCTCGATGGCGGCACGATCGAGGCGCACATCGGTGGCTTCGATGGCGCCGCCGCGCTCGATCCACACGGGCCCCGGGCCGTTCACCATGACTTCGGTGACGTCGCCGTCGACGAGCAGCGGCTCGAGCGGGCCGAGGCCGACGGTGCGGGCCAGCACGCGGTCGACCACGGCGTCGACCACCGCCGCCGAGGCGAGCGGGGCACGGGCCCGGGCGATCTGCGCGACGGCGGCCCGCTCGCCGCCCGCCTGGTCCACGATCTGGTCGTGGACGGCGTCGACCAGCGCATTCACCTGGTCGTCAAGCCGCATGGCGAAGCTCCCGTTCGAGCGAGCGCGGCAATCGCGCGACGAACACCCCCGCGTCCACGGCCCGTGCGACTTGCGCAGTGACGGACACCTCGGCCCGCACAGGCACGCCCAGCGCGCTCTCGACGTCGGATGCAGTGAGCGCACGCCCTTCCTCCATCACCAGCACCACCGCGGACGGACGGACCGGCGACATCACGGCACGCCGCAGCGCGAGAAAGCACGGCCGCGTGACGAGCAACGATTCCGACGCTGCCGCGGCCACGGTGGCTGCGACCCCGTCGGCCGACAGGACTCCGGCATCGACGACAACCGGGCGCGGATCGGCCGCGAGCAGCGCGATCAACGCGTGCGCCCGCTCGGAGGCCAACGGTCCACGACCGCGCGGCAACAGCGCAAGTCCTCGACCGACGGGGACCTCGAGCCGTGCCAGCGCGTCAGCGGGAACCGAGGGGCCTTCCCGCAGCCAGTCGCTCACGCCCGCAGCATCGGGATCGTCGGGCAGCCCGGCGACCGCGGGCGCGTCACCGGCGAGATCGACGAGCAGCGCGCCGCTCGCGGTACGAGCCGACAACAGTGCGAGCGCGGTGGCGACCACCGTCGTGCCGGCGCCGCCTTTGGCCGACCAACAACACAGGACCACGTGACCTCCCCGGACGCGATGAACGAGCGGAACAGGGAAGGGGACGGGGAGGCGACGAACTGCGGCGAACGACGCGGCAGTCGCCGACATTACGTAACCCCTGTGACACCGAACAAGGGGTTGGCGGAAACTTTCGACCGATAAGGTCGGTTTTCGTGGAGGCGGCGTTCTTCGACCTCGACAAGACGGTCATTGCGAAAGCGTCGATGGTCGCCTTCGGTCGCCCTCTCTATCGAGAGGGTCTCATCTCGCGGCGCGTCCTCGCGCGAGCGGTCTACGGCCAGCTCGTCTACATGTACATGGGCGCCGACGAGGAGAAGCTCGAGCGCATGCGCGACTCGGTGCTCGCGCTCACCAAGGGCTGGGAGCAGTCGAAGGTGCGCGAGATCGTCGAGGAGACCCTCGAGGAGGTCGTCGACCCGATCGTGTACGACGAAGCGCTCGACCTCATCAACGAGCACAAGGCCGCGGGGCGCCGCGTGTTCATCGTGTCGGCGTCACCCGAGGAGATCGTCGCGCCGCTCAGCCGCTACCTCGGGGTCGATGCGTACCTCGCGACGCGCAGCACCGTCGACGAGGACGGTCGCTACACGGGAACGACCGAGTTCTACTGCTACGGACCCAACAAGGCCGAGGCCATGCACGCCATCGCCGAGGCGCAGGACATCGACTTGTTGCACTCGTATGCGTACAGCGACTCGGCGACCGATCTGCCGATGCTCGAGTGCGTCGGCTACCCGGTGGCCGTGAACCCCGACCGCGAGCTGTTGCGCGCTGCGAGGGAGAACGGCTGGGACGTCAAGATGTTCACCAACAAGGTCCGCCTACGTGACCGTGTGCCGATGCCGACCGCCCGTTCCACCACGGCCGCCGGTTCGGTCGTCGCAGCCGCGGCAATCGGGGGTGGCGTGTGGTGGTGGTTGCACCGCGAACCCGATCACAAAGCGCCGGCGACGCCGATGAGCAAGGCCGCGGGTATGGCGAAAGCGATTACGCGGTCCGCACCTTCTTGGCGGCCACGGCAACAAGGGCGACGAGTGCGATCAGGAGGAGCAGCTTCTTCATGGCGGCGGATCTTAGGACGGTCGGTGGGCCTGCGCTCCCGAGCCTGACCGGCGGCTCATCAGGACGGCCGCAATCGCCACGGCGATGATGAGCAACAGGGCGACGATCGCCGCGACGATCAACCCGGCATCGCTGCCCTTCGAACCCGAGCCACCGGCACCACCGAGCGGCTGCTGTGCGTCGGCGGGCAACCGGTTTCCGAAGGTGGGCGTGGTGGTCGCCGTGGCCACGACCGGGAACGGGAGCCCGTCGCGCTGGGCGCTGGCGACCGGATCGGAGAGATCGAGCCGCACGGTCAGCGGCCCTTGGAGCCCCGTGGGTGGCGACCACGCGACGCCCAGCCGGCGAGCCAGCCCGGGCAGCACCACCTCCCCGTGCAGGTCGGCGGTGCCGACGACCTGACCGTCCCGGAGGATGGTGAACGTGCCCGTCGGACGGACGTGGACGTCGCCTGTGTTGCGGATCACCGCCTCGAGGCGAGGCGGTTGACCCTCAGCGACCGCCGGAAGCGACAGATCCTCGATCGTCGCGGCGGGGTGCCACGGCTGCGGTCCGCGCAGCAGCAGCGGCGCGCCGATGCGGGTGACGACGTCGACCCCGCCGGCCGCCGGCTTCTCGATGGTGGCGACGAGCCCGGCGTACAGCGCGGTCGCGCCGCTGGGGATCGCGCCGGTCACGCGCACGGTCACGGGCGTGCCGGGCACGAGCGTGGCGCGGGTGGGCTCGACGCGCAGGGCCGGCGCCGCGTCGTCCGGAAACTGAGGGGTGCCGTCGAGGTCGTGGGCGAGGCCGCTGACGGACAGGACCACCGTCACGGGCTCGGATCCGGTTGCCGTGACCGAGAACTGGAGGTTCACGGCCCGGTCGGGCAGGTCGACCTCGACCTTGTCCGGCGCCAGCGACAGGCCGGGGCCCGCGGGCTGGGCGCCGCTCGAGGCCGCGGGGAGCGCGGCCGCGAGCAGCAGCGAGACGACGAGACAGAGGCGCCTGGTCAGGACAGACCGGACGACACGGTATAGGTGAGAACCGTGCGGTAGAGCCCGAGCGGGTCGGACGCGGAGACCGGTTGGCTGAAGCTGAACGTGTACGTGTCGAGCCCGCCGCCGTTGCTCGCGGCGATCGTCTGATCGCTCGTGGTCATGCTCACGTTGGTGAGCGTGGGGCCGGCGAGCAGTGCTTGCGGCGACAGGCTCAGCACCGAACCGATCGTGCTGGTGCCGACATACGCGGAGCCTGACCACGGACGCATCTTGGCGTTGTCGGCTTTGACCGTGACGTGGTACGCCGTGTTCGACGTGACGATCATACCGTCGGTGCCGGTGGCGTTACCCGGGAGGGACACCGGCGGCACGAGCACCGCGCCCGCGGGTGGCGTCGAGACGGTGATCACGCCGCCGACGGTGACGTTGACCGGAGCGGACTGCGCGTGCGCGGGTGACATCGACATGAGCATGGCGGCAACGAGCGCGACACCCGTTGCAAAAAAGCGGCGAAGAATCATGCGGATCAGATCGACGTGTCGGACCGGCGACCGAATAGACCGGTCGTGCCATTTCACCTGCGCGAACGAACTAGTGACCTTCCGGTTCGCGACGAAATGCGGGGGTGACCGACAAGCGTGTCGAGTTGGCGAGCCGCGAGTGAACCTCCAGGTGGACGAGCGCGCGATTCGACAAACTCTGGAAAAACGGTCGACCGAGCTTGACCTTCGAGTCGACTCGAAGGCGTACCGTCACCGCATGAGCTCCTACCGGATCTCCGAGCTGGCCCGCCGCTCGGGCTTCGCACCTTCGACCTTGCGCTACTACGAATCGGTGGGCCTCCTCCCCGACCCCGACCGCACCGAGGCCGGCCATCGCGTGTACGACGACATCGCGCTGGAACGGCTCGGGTTCATCGCTCGGGCCAAGCAGATGGGCCTGGCGCTGGACGACATCGCCGAGCTCGTCGCCCTGTGGACCGACGGGCCGTGCGCGCCGGTACAGGAACGGCTGCAGGTGCTCCTCGAGGAGAAGGTCGCCGATGTGCGGCATCAACTGTCGGACCTCAACGGCTTCGCCGCTCAGCTGGACCACCTTCGGTCTTCGTTGGCGTCGATCGAGCCGGGCGACCGGTGTGGACCGGGTTGCGGCTGCGACACCGAGCTCTCGGACCCGATCGTGTGCACGCTGCCCACGGACGCGAGAGACGATCGGCTCGCCGCTTGGACCGACGTGGTCGGTCAGGTCGTCGAACGTGAGGCCACGCCCAGCGGAATGCGGTTGCGTTTCAACGCCGACCCGAAGGTCGTGTCGACGATCGCGGACCTCGCGGTGCGCGAAGCGGAGTGCTGCGCCTTCTTCTCGTTCACGATCACCGTCGACGGGCGGGGCGTGTGGCTCGCGGTGGACGCGCCTCCCGATGGCCGGCTCGTGCTCGAGGCCCTGTTCGGCTGAGCAGTCAGTCACGCCACGGGGACGTCGAGCGACGCGAGCAATGCACGGACGCGCTGCTCGATCTCGTCACGAATCGGTCGCACGGCCGCAACCTCCTGCCCCGCCGGGTCGTCGAGCGCCCAGTCCTCGTAGCGCTTGCCGGGAACGAACGGGCAGGTGTCTCCGCAGCCCATCGTGACGACGACGTCGGCGGCACCGATCGTCTCGTCCGTCCACTGCTCGGGGACGGCGTGCGCGATGTCGATTCCGACCTCGGCCATCGCGAGCACTGCGGCGGGATTCACCGACTCCGCCGGCTCGGACCCGCCGGACAGCGCCCGTGCTCGGTCGCCGGCAAGGTGGTTGAACC
>JBEEFX010000161.1:0-4984 GCA_041166365.1 Acidimicrobiaceae bacterium | reverse complement strand
GTCTCGGCGGGCTCGTCGTACACGACCACCCAGGGACAATCCGACTCGATCGCGAGCTCCAGGGCCCCTGGCCAGCGCAGCACCGGCGGCCCGGAGAGACCGGTGAAGCAGTCGTCCCACGGCCCGGGCGGCGGAGGCGAGATCTTGTCGTCGGGAACGGCGATGCCTTCCGCGTCGCGGACGAGCATCGATGCCGCGGGCAGGTCGAGACCGGCCGCCGGCGCGCCGTGACCGAGGCGGCGTTGCCACCACGGATGCCAGCCGCCCACCACCGGCGTCGGGCGGTCGGCGGCATGCATCGACAGCTCGAGCTCGACGCGGTCAGCGTGCACCTCGATGACCTGCTCGGCCCACCCGCCGAAGGGCCACCCGGGGCCGAAGGCGCAGCGCATGCGGAGACGCCGCCGGTCGGCTTCCTCGACGGTCCACGGCTGCTGGCGCACGGTGCCGTGGATGCTGTGCGCACCGGAGTTGATCTCGAGTTGGTGGTCGACGCCTGCGAAGGTGAACCGGCCGCGACGCGTGCGCCCGGCCCACGGTGCCATCACGAACGAACCCCAATGCGTTCCGCCGGGATCGTCCTGCGGCGTACGGAGCAGGCGGGCATCGCCAACGGAGAACGACACCACGCGACCGCCGTTGTCGGGGTCGACGACGAGCCGGATGTCGTGACGGCGAAGTTCGAGCATCGCTACTCCAGACTCGAGGCAATAGGGGCCGGTGAGCGACCCCTATTGCCTCGAGTATTCAGCCATCCGAGGGCGATGAGCAGCGCGGCGAGGATGAGCGCCGGCCAGTCACCCAGCCGGACTGCCCACGTGAGCCCGGTGCGGCGTTCGATCGTGGCCTGGAGCACGCGTTGCTCGCTGATGCCGGCGCGCTGCGCGACTTCTCCCGATGGGGTGATGATCGCGCTGAAGCCGGTGGGCGCGGCCTGCACAACCCAGCGTCCGGTCTCGATGGCGCGCAGGCGTGACGACGCGATCTGTTGGCTCTGGATGATCGATCCGTGGAACGACGCGCCGTTGGTCGGATTGAGCAGCACCTCGCCGCCTTGGCGGATCGCCGCTCGTGCCCGATCGGGGAAGAACACCTCCCACGAGATCGCGACGCCGAACGTGCCCGCGGGCGTGCGGAGGAGCGCAGGGTCGCGGCCGTCGAACGCATCACGCTTGATGAGCGTGTCGCCCGCGAAGGGTTCGAGCAGCCAGCGCAGCGGCACGTACTCGCCGAACGGAACCCGCCGCACCTTCTCGTAGCGGTCGATGTAGATGCCGTTCGGGTCGATGGCCACCTGGCCGTTGTGGAAGCCGCTGCCGTCGCCCTCGACGACGCCGACGAGCAGCGTGGTGTCGAGCCGCCGCGCGATCGCCGCGAGCTCCTTGCCCACGTCGCTCTCGGTGACGCGTCCCTCGATGTTCACGACGTTCTCCGGCCACAACACGACGTCGACCGGCGGCTGCACGAGCTTGGTCGCCTCGACGTGGCGGTCGTAGACGACCTGCGCCTCGGCGTCGAAGAAGCGGGTGCCCTGCGGACCGCCGCCCTGCACCGCGGCGATGCTCACCGGCCCGATGTCGTGTCCGCGCGGGGCCATCAGGCCCACCACGACCACCACACCGACCGCCGCCGCCAGCGCGCCCGCGGTTCGCCAGCGCCGAGCGACCGCCGCCGCCAGCGCCATGCCGACGGCCACGGTCACCAGGTCGAGCAGCAGCGGGCCGCCGACGCGGACGACGGACACGAGTGGGCTCGTCACCTGTCCCATCGCGAGGCGGGAGACGGGGACGCCGCCGAACGGCCAACGGCCGCGATCGGCTTCGGCCAGCATCCACGCACCCGGGAGCGCGATCCACCGTCCGGGGGCCGTGGGCGGAGACGCCATGCACGCCAACGCGAAGAGCGCGGCGTAGTACGCCGACGCGATCACGTACCCGGGCGCCGTGAACGCGAACAACCAACTCAGGGTGGGGAACAGGAGCGCGGCGGCGACGAGCCAACCGCGACGAAAGCGGGTCCACGCCGGCTGGTCGGCGATGAGACGGTCGAGCAACGCGAGCCCCACGAAGGCGAGCGGCCACCAGCCCCACGGGGGTAGCGACGCCGCCAGCAGCAACCCGGCCAGCGCCGCCTTGCCCACCACGTTGACCGTTCTGGCGTCTGCCCTGGGCCCGCCAGCTCCCCGTGGACCGCGTGGGGGACGCCAGAACGCAAGGACGCTCATCGCGCGAGCGACTCGGTGGCCGCCTCGCGGCCTTGCCGGATGCAGGCGGGCACGCCGATGCCCCGCAGTGCAGCACCGGCCAGCACGACATGGGGGAGCGCGCCGGCGAGTTCCCGTTCGAGCTCGGCGACACGGTCGAGGTGGCCGGGCTCGTACTGCGGGAAGGACTGCGGCCAGCGGCGCACCATCACATCGATGGGTGCACCGGCGATCTCCGTCGTCGCCGCGACCTCGTCTACGAGCGCGCGAACGAGGGCGTCGTCGTCGAGCTTCGAGGCGCGGTCGTCGCCGAAGCGCCCGGTGGACACGCGCACGACGGTCGTCGATTCGTCCGCGAGGTGCGCCCATTTGGATGACGACCACGAGCTCGCCGTCATCAACAGCCCTTCGGTGCGCGGCACGAGGAATCCGCTGGCGTCGAGCGGCCGCGTGACCGAGGAGGTGGGATACATCAGCGTGACGAGCGCGACGGACGCGTATGCGATTCCGTCGAGCAGCGCGGCAGCCTTCGCCGCGCCGGGCCTCACGAGTTCGGCGGCGTGGTACGCCGGCACGGCGACGACGACACCGTCCGCAGCGAGCGCTCGGAGGTCGTCGACCGGCGTGTCGCGTCGCAGCTCGACGCCGGATGCGGTGAGGGACGCGACGAGCGCGTCGACGATCGCGCCCATGCCGCCGACAGGGGCGTAGAACACCGGGCCGGACGCCGGTGGCGGCTGCGCGCGCAAGGCCTCGACCAGGTCGCGGTCGCGCTCTGCGGCCGCGGCGAGCTGGGGCGCGCCCGCTCGGATGCTCAGCCTGTCGGCGTCGCCGGCATTGATGCCGCCCAGCAGGGGATCGACGAGCCGCTCGAAGACGGCGTCCCCCAACTGAGCGCGCACCAACGTGCCGACCGAGAGGTCTTCGCCGGGTGCAAGCACGGCGGCCGATGGTCGAACGTCGACTCGCTCGCGCACGATGCCCGACGCGGCGAGCGCGTCGAAGTCCGTCGGAACGCCGAGCACGAGCCCCGCGGGGAGCCGTCGCAACGCGCCGTCGAACCACACATACGCCGATTGCTGCGCTGGTGACACCAACTCGGTGTCGATGCCGAGCTCGCGGCACAGGTCGAGACCCCACGGGACCCGCGCGAGAAAAGCATCGGCTCCTTCGTCGATCGCGCGGCCGGCGAACGTGGTGGTCGCGACCTTGCCGCCGAGCCGGTCAGTGGCCTCGAGCACGACGATCTCGGCATCGGGCGCCTGGATGCGGAACTCGTACGCCGCGGCCAGTCCGGTGATCCCGCCGCCCACGACGGCGAAGCGCTTCATCGAGAGAACGTTCGCACCCGGTCGGCCAATGCGCCGAGCACCTTGGCGTCGTCGTTCACCATGGCGGTTCTCGCGAAGGCGATGCCGAGCTCGTCGGCACGCTGCTTGGCGGCGATGTCGAGGTCGTACAGCACCTCGAGATGGTCGGCGGTGAAACCCTGCGGACAGACCAGCACCGCCTCGGTGTCGAGGCCCGCCATCGCCTCGAGCACGTCCGGGCCGCGCCACGGTTCCGGAGTGCGGCCGGCGGATTGCCAGGCGAGGGCCCACGCCGCACGATCGAGGCCGGCTTCGTCCGCGATCGCCGTCGCGGATGCCTCCAACTCGTCGGGATAGCGGTCGTCGGCGAGGACGCGCTCCGGAAGCGAGTGCGCGGTGAAGAGCACGGTCGTGCGCTCGGGAAGGTCCTTCAGCGCGGTGCGTACCGCTTGCGCTTGGAACGTGCGCCACTCCGGCAAGTCGTGCCACGACTCGATCGTGGGATGCCCGAGTCGCTCCACGTATTCGCCGATCGAGCCGCGGCTGTAGTGCGGCGCGAGCACCAACCCGACGATGTCGCCGGCGAGGGAGGCGACCGCGTCCTCGATGAAGGGTGGCGCGTGCTTGTACCCGAGCTCCACGCGATAGCCGTCGCCGAGCGCAGACGCGAGCCGGTCGCGTTGTGCTCGCGTGATCTCCCGCAATGGGGACAGCCCGCCGATCGCGTCGTAACGAGCTCGCAGATCGCCGAGTTGCTCGGCCGTCGGCGGTCGCCCGTGGCGAATGTGCGTGTAGTACGCCTCCACCTCGTCAGCAGACGCGGGCGTGCCGTAGGCCATCACGACCACGCCGCTCGTCAAGCCACGCGTCCTTCACCATGCACGAGTTCGACGATGCGTTCGAGGACCGTCGGGTCAGTGTCCGGGAGCACACCGTGACCCAGGTTGAAGATGTGGCCGGGGTGCCCGCCGTTGTCGGCGAGGACGGCCCTCACCTCGTCCGCCACGACCGTCCACGGCGCGAAGCACACGGCAGGGTCGAGATTGCCCTGCAACGCGGCGGTTTGGCCGACGCGGCTCCGAGCGATCGACAACGGTGTCCGCCAGTCGACACCGACGACGTCAGCACCGGCCTCGTGCATGAGGCCGAGCAGCTCACCCGTGTTCACGCCGAAGTGGATACGAGGAACGCCGAGGTCGGCCACACCGTCGAGCACCTTCTTCGACGCCGGCAGCACGAAGCACTCGTAGTGGGCCGGACTGAGAGCTCCCACCCAGCTGTCGAACAACTGCACGGCGCGGGCACCGGCCTCGATCTGCGAACGCAACGACGCGATCGCGAGATCGGCGAGCCGGTCCGCCAGCGCGCTCCACAGGTCCGGGTCGCCGTGCATCATCGCTTTGGTCTTGGTGTACGTGCGCGAGGGCTGACCCTCGATGAGGTACGACGCGACCGTGAAGGGTGCACCGGC
>JBEEFX010000160.1:0-8306 GCA_041166365.1 Acidimicrobiaceae bacterium | reverse complement strand
TCAGGACTTCTTGATCTTGGCTTGCATGGCCGCGAGGCGTTCGCGGAACGCGGGCTGTGCGACCGACCAGAGCTGCGGTTCGAGCTCGCGGTCGACGGCGGCTTCGTGGTCGTCGATCATCGCCATGTCGCGCATCGACTCCTTGGTCCTGATCACCAGCTCGCGCGGCGCGGACGCCGCTCGAGCGGCCATCGCTCGAGCGGTGTCGAGCAGTTGGTCGTCGTCGACGCACTTCCAGACGAGTCCGACGCGCTCGGCCTCCTCGCCATTGAGCACCTCGCCGAACACCACGGTGGCGAACACGGCTTGCGGTCCGGTGATGCGTTGGAACATCCACGTGTGCCCGCCGCCCGGGTGCAGCCCGAGTTGCAGGAAGCGCGTGTCGAACTTCGCCCGCCGCGCCGCGAGCCGTACGTCGCATACGAGCGCGAGGTTCATCCCGGCACCGACCGCCGCGCCGTTCACGGCCGCCAGCGTCGGCAGCGGCGAGCGCCCGACCCGTAAGAAGCCCTCGTAGACGCTGCGCAGTCCCTGCCGCTGCGAGCCGCCGAGATGGCCCAAGTCGGCGCCGGCACAGAATGCCGGGGGCGCCCCGGTGACGATCACGGCCCCGACCGTGCCGTCCGCCTCGAGCTCGTCGAACGTCGCGACGATCTCGTCGACCATCTCGAGGTTCAGCGCGTTGCGCCGCTCCGGATCGTCGAGCGTGACGACGGCGACGCCGTCAGCGACCTCACAGCGAACCAACGTCATGCGTCCACGTCCCTCACGACCGCGGGTGAATGGCGGAAAAACTGCTCGACGTCGCGCTCGTAGTGATATGCGGGCTTGTCGCCGACGGTGCGTCGCAGCCGCAGTGCCTCGACGAACGCCTTCACGGTTCCCGCCGACGTGTACTGGTACTGGAAGCCCGCTCGCTTGAACCGCCGGTTGTCGACACCGCGCCCGTACTTCAGCAGCGCGAGCAGCTCGGGAGGCAACTCGACACCGATGCGGCGCAGCGGAGCCGTGGCGATGCCCATACCGATGGGCGGGAGCGGCGCCGTGCGCTTGCCGCAGATCTTGGCGACCTCGCTCCAGGGCAGCAGCCCGTCGCCCGCGACGTTGTAGATGCCGGGCACCTCGTTGTCGAGCACGAACATCATCGAGCGGATGACGTCGTCCTCGTGCACGAACTGCAGCCGCGGGTCGAACCCGAACAGCGACGGGACCAACGGAAGCTCGAGGGCCTTCGACGCCGACGTCACGATGTCGGGGCCGAGCACGTTCGAGTACCGCAACAGCGTGACGTTGACGTGCGGGTTGTCCTCGGCGAAGTCGCGTACGTAGCCCTCGACCGCCAGCAAGCTGCGCTCGACCGGCGTGTGCGCGGGCGACGACCGCGGTGCCTCTTCGGAGAACCAGGTGGGATCCTCCTTGCTCGACCCGTACACGAGCGTCGACGACTTCACGACGACGTTGCGCACCGTGCTGCCCGGAGCCGACGCCGCCGCGAACAGATTCATCGTGCCGATCACGTTGATCTCGTGCATCGTGCGCGACGACATGGACGTCGAGTCGACCACCAGGAAGGTGTGCACGATCGTGTCGACCTTCGTGGCCTTCACGATGCGCGACAGGATCGAGTAGTTCTCGTCGCTGCGCACGTACTCGGTGCGCTCGAGCTCGACCGACGGCTCTTCGCGATCGAGGCCGACGATGACCTCGACCTCCGGCTCGCGCTCGAGCGCTTGCGCGACCCGACCGCCCCAGAACGTCCCCAAGCCAGTGACGAGAACGCGACGTCCCATCAACCGAACCAGACCGAGCGGCGCTCGCGCAACATCTCGTAGAGCGCTTCTTGGATCTTCTCGCGGATCGCTTCCGATTCGTCCATCACCTTGCTACGCGAGTAACGCGGCTGGTTGGGAGCGACGTCGAACGAGATGGGATCGAGCACCTTGAGCTTGAACTTGGCCGGGAAGTACAGGACGGAGCCGAGCAGCGGCCCGAACGCGACCATGTTCGCGGTGATCGGCACGTAGGGCATCCCGAGCGCCTTCGCCAGGCCCGGCAGCTTGAACAGGATCGGCATCGATTCCTCGGCGCCCATCACGGCGATCGGCACGATCGGCACACCGGCGCGCATCGCGATCTCGACGAACCCGCCTCGACCGAAGCGGCGCAGGTGATAGCGCTCGTTGTAGCTCTTGGACGTGCCCTTCGTGCCTTCCGGAAAGACCAGCACGAGTTGCTTCTGCTCACGCAGCAGCCGGTACGCGTTGTCGGGCTGCGCGGTCACGCCGCCGACGCGCGACCACATCGTCCCGACGACCGGCATATCCCGGAAGATGTACTCGGCCAATCCGTAGACCGGTCGGCCGAGCTCCGTCTCGATGCCGTGCATGATGACTGGCGCGTCCGAGGGGATGGCCGCAGCGTGGTTCGAGACCAGCAGCGCGCCGCCGTCGGTCGGGATCTTCTCGAGGCCTTCCCACTCGGCGCGGAACCAACGGCGGTACATCGGATCGAAGAGACGGCGGGCGATCTCCCGCATGTGCTCGGAGCGGCCCCACTCGTCGACGTCGCTCTCGCGCGGGTCGGCGAGCGGCTCGGGTTCGGGGGTGGTCCGCGGCACCGGAACGAGCGCGCGTGTGGTGGTCTTCACCTGCGTCTTGCGCTCGGAGGGCGGCACGGACGGCGAGCCTACTGCGAGGATGGAACCATGCCGCCGGGTCCGCGCCGCTCTACCGCCGCGCTGCGTCATCGGGACTTTGCGCTGTTCTGGTGGTCGTCGCTCGTCTCGAACAGCGGCACCTGGTTGCAGAACGTCGCCGTCCCGTTCGTGGTCTTCCGGCTGACGCACAGCCCGGCGTGGGTCGGCTTCGCGACGTTCGCTCAGTTCGCTCCGGGCGTGGTGCTGGCACCACTCGCCGGCTCGTTGGCCGATCGGTTCCCTCGCCGCTCCGTGCTGCTCGTCAACCAGACGCTCCTCGGTCTGGTCGCTCTGGCCCTGTGGGTGGAGTGGGTCGCGGGTTGGACGTCTCCGTGGACGATCACCGCGACCGTCGCGGTCAGCGGCACGATCGCATCGATGGGGATCGCCTCGTGGCAGGCCTTCGTGAGCGAGCTCGTGCCGCGTGAGGACCTGCTCAACGCCGTCATCCTCAACTCGACGCAGTTCAACGCGGCGCGGGCCATCGGTCCCGCGGTCGGCGGCGTCGTGCTCGGCGGGCTCGGCCCGGGGTGGGCGTTCCTGCTGAATGCACTCTCGTACGGCGTCGTCGTGGTCGCGTTGGGCTTCATTCGGCTGCGCCGTCCCGCGGCCGACACCAGTGCCCGGATCGGGATCATGCGGGAGTTCGCATCGACGATCCGCTACGTGCGCGGCAAACGCGGCATCGTCGCATGTTGCACGCTGATCACCGCAGTAGGGCTGCTCGGCTCGCCGATCTTCTCGCTCGTCGTGGTCTTCGCCGACGACGTCTTCAGCGTGAGCGGCACGCTGTACGGGTTGCTCAGCGCGTGCCTGGGCATCGGCGCCGTGCTCGGGGCGCCACTCATCGCCAGTCGCGCGCCCGGGATACGGCGATCGCGCCTCGTTGCGGCCGGACTCCTCGGGTACGCGCTCGCGCTCGCGGCATTCGGCGCGGCGCCGAGTTACTGGTTCGGTGTCGTGTGCCTGCTCGTCGCCGGCGGCGCGTATCTGGCGATCGCATCGACCAGCAACACGACCGTGCAGCTCCAAGTCGACGAATCGATGCGCGGCAAGGTGATGGCCTTCTATCTGATGACGTTCACTGCCGCGATCCCGATCGGATCGCTCGTACAAGGGTGGACGACGCAGACGTTCGGCCCGCGCCAGACGACGATCACCGCCGGGTTGTTGCTGGCCGCGCTCGTGACCGCACTTCGGGTGACCGGGCGGCTGGCGGCGATGGACGAGGAAGGCCCGGCGTGGGGCGAGCGGTCACCACTCGTCGACGGTGGCGAGGTGCTGCCGGCCGCCGTCGCAGTCTTGGAGGACGGGGCACCAGCGACACGCCGCGCTCGGCTTCAACAGCGGGACGATCCGGCCGGACCGCAGCTCGAGCCAGCGGCCGACCGCGTCGATGACGCGGACCGCCGCTGACGTGAGCAGCGCCTCGGTCACGTCTTCCGGCACGAGGTTGCCGCTTTCCAGGTAGTGCGTCGCCACCCGGCGCGGGGGCACGCCGACCTTGATCGCCTCGACCAGCGCGTAGAAGCGGAGGTCGTCGACGTGGACCGGGCTGAACCCGCCCGTCTTGAGATCGATGAGCACCTTGCCTGCACGAGAGCCCTCGGCCACGCCGAGCGTGAGGTCGACCTTGCCCTGGAGCGTGACGCGGTCGTCGAGCAGGTCGACACGCGCCTTGCTCTCGCTGCGGGGCCGCCACCGGGGGTCGAGCGGCGGCCACGTCTCGAGGAACGCGCAGACCTGGTCGATGGCCGAGCCGCGCAGATCGGCGCGTTCGAGCTCGGAGATCGTCTGCAACCAGTCCGCCATGCCGTTGGTCTCGCCTTCGGTCAGCGATGCCAGCGTGTGGTCGACGAGCGCGGCCGGCACGGGCTCGCCGCGCACGTGCATCGACAGCTCGATGGCGCGGTGGGCGACCGTGCCGCGCGCCATCGGGACCGTCCATCCGTCGAAGCCGCGCTCGTCTTCCGCGAGGAAGCGGACCTCGCAGCCGTGGATGGAGCTCACCTTGTGCTTGCTGACCCAGAGCTTGTCGATGCCGAGCGTGTCGAGCACCACGACCAGGGGGCGAAGGCCCTCTTCGAGCTGCGCCCGCAGCCGGCTGCCGAGATCAGGGGCGAAGGTCGGGCGGTCGCCGCGGCCGGCGCCGAGCGCGTCGAGCATCGCCTGCTGCGCCGGATTCAGGATCGGTGCCGCCGCCAGTGCCACCACCCAACGGTACGCACGGGGTGTGACACACCAGCGGACCCTGTCCCCACGTTGCTCTGGATGGCGAGGGGGTCACGCGAGGGGCGGGACTTCGCTGACCCACCACAGGTCGGCGTTGGCGAGCCGTTCGTGCCACCACGCCGGCGCGCCGTTCATCAGCGTGCTGTAGTCCCAGTAGTCCTTCCACAGCGTGATGTGCCCGTCCGCGACGTGCTGGACCGAGACGAACGGCAGCTTCACCACCTCGCCCGAGTGGAAGTACCAGTCCTCCTGGTGCTCGGTGAACACCACCTCGCCCTCGGCGGCGATGTTGCGCAGGTGGTGCCGGTAGTCCGACAGTGGCTCGATCCCGAGGCGCAACCTGGCCTCGATCCGGTCGCCGCCGCGGGCCGCCGACAACCCGCCCGTCGGGACGTCGTAGTACACGGAGTCGTCCGTGAAGAACGCCTTGATGCCCTCCCAGTCCCGGGCGTACAGCGTTTCCCAGAACTGCTTCACGGTGGTGAGAGGTTCGGTCACGAGCGGGGACACTGTCACACCCCGAGGGGATGATGTCCTCGTGGAGTCGCCGGTCGTCCGCTTTGCCGAAGCCGTGCGCGCGCTCGGCCTGGAGGCGAGGCGCAACGGGTTGCGCATGCCCGGGTTCCGCAGCCCGCCTCGGCTTCGCGGCGTCGATCGGTCGCTGCGTCGCCGCTCCGACGGTGGCGCCACCGTGGCCGTCGTCGTCCGCGGTCGGCCGTGGGCCGCCGTGATGGCCGACATGGTCGAAGGGGTGCTCGTCGCCAACGGGTTGTCGGGCGCGGCCGCCGATCGAGCGCGGGCGAAGCTCTGGAACGCCGTCGGCGGCGACGAGACCGCCGCCGCGTAGGGCTCGGCATTCTGTCCGAGCGGTCCTCGCAGACACATGTACCGCGGGAAAAACGTGGGAGCCTGTGGATGGCCCCCGTATCCCAATTGGCCAAGAGGAAAGGCGCTTAAAACGCCTTCAAGTGTGGGTTCGAATCCCACCGGGGGCACCGACCGCCCGGCCGCAGTTCGCCGCGGTTCCGTCAGCCCTGAGCCACCGGACGGACTTCGATGTAGGTGCCGATGCCTTCCGCGTCGCCGAGCGTGCGCTGGTAGATCTTGCGCCCGGCGCCGTACGCCGCCGCGAGCGTCGCCTCGGCGTGGGGCCATTCGTCCTCGGGCAGCACGCGCGCGGTTCCTGCGAGCACCGGCCCGGTCGGCTTGCCGCGGGTCGTCGACGCGACGATCAGCGCCTTGCTGTTGTTGCGGATGCGCTTCACCTTGCCGGAGTCGTACATCGTGTGCACGTAGGCGCGCCCGTTGTCGTCGAGCCCGAACCACACCGGCGACGGCATTGCCTCGCCACTCTTGCGGAACGTGACCAACGTCGCGTACTTGTGACCCTGCAAGGGCGCGAAGTCGCCCTCGACGGCGTCGTCGGCCCGGATGGTGAACGCCGCCTTCGAGCGCATGCGGTCGTACACCTTGTTGGAGAACCGGCCCATGCGTTCGGCGAAGCCCATGACCGCCAGCGTTGCATGATTGAGGCATGGGGAGACAGCTGCAGGTGGCCATCGACTGCGCGGATCCGGATGGGCTCGCGGCCTTCTGGACCGAGGCGCTGGAGTACGGCCTCGCAGAGCCGCCGGACGGTCACGCGAGCTGGTCCGAGTTCTCGGCGGCGGCGGCGGCCGAGCCGGGCGAGGCGTGGTCCCGGATCGTCGATCCCGACGGCGTCGGACCGTCCGTCCTCTTCCACCGCGTGCCGGAACAGAAGAACGCGAAGAACCGCATGCACATCGACATCCGGGTCAGACCGCCGGGCGCGACCGACGACGTTGCCCGACCGTGCGTCGAAGCCGAGGTGCGACGGCTCGTGGGCCTGGGCGCAAGGCACGTGCGCACCGACGACGACGAAGACGACTACTACGCGGTCATGCAGGACCCGGAGGGCAACGAATTCTGCATCGGGTGACCGCCCGCCGAGACGGTTAGCTCGCTCCGCGTGGGGGTACGCGGCCCGAATGTCGAGCTGGGACGATCCGACGGGCGAGACGCCTGCGATCACCGGATCAACGACCGTCGTCGAGCCGTCGTCCGGCGGCAGAAGTCCCGTCGACCGAGCCATTGCGACGCTTCTCGTCGGCGCCGTCGTGATCACCGTGGCCGTCGGCGCTTTCCTGTTCGGTCGGGCACGTACCGACTCCTCCAGCATCAGCAACTCGCCGGCGACGTCGTCGTCCCCGATCGCGGCCGAGGTGTCATCGACGTCGACGACCCTGCGCTCACGGGTGGCGACGACGGCGAACCCCAACACCGACGCCACTGCGGACACGGCGGCAGGCGACATCCCCGCACGGAGCATCCCCGGCTCGACCACGGTGCCGGCTCCGAGCACCACGGCCGCCCCGCCGACGACCACCGCCACCACGGCGCCGCCGACGACGACCGCGGACACCCCCCCGCCGTAACCATTCGCGCATGCCGCGTTCCGCGAACCCGGGGACGGCTGCGGGGAAGATAGGACCGTGGAGGACGAGTCGGACGCCGCGGTGATCACCGCGTCCCTCGACTCGCCGGTGCGGTTCGGGGCGATCTTCGACCGGCACGCGACCGTCTTGCACCGGTATCTCGTGCGCCGGCTCGGGCCCGACGAGGCGGAGAGCATGGTCGGCGAGGTGTTCCGCATCGCGTTCGAGAAGCGCGACACGTACGACGTGGACCGGCCGACGGCTCGTCCGTGGCTGTACGGCATCGCCACCAACCTCCTGGCCAAGCACCGGCGCCGTGAGGCACGCCGCATCCACGCCGTCGCGCGACTTGCGGCGCAACGCGTACCGCCACTCGACCTCGCCGACGGGGTCAGTGGCGTCGTCGACGCCGCGGAGATGTGGCCGCGCGTCGCGGCCGCGGTCACGGCGCTGCCCGAGCCCGAGCGCGACGCGCTCGTGCTGCACGTGTGGGAGGGCCTCAGCTACGAGGAGGTCGCGGATGCGCTCGGGGTGCCGGTGGGCACCGTGCGCTCTCGGCTCCATCGAGCACGTGGACGTCTCCGCGAACCCGCGAGCGTCAGCGGGAGAGAAGAGGACGAGAACATCGACAGCCGAGATCCTGGGAGGATCGGGTCGTGAGCGACGACTTCGATCCCGTGCGGCAGCTGCGACCCGATCGCATCGAGCCGGACGACCCCGCGGACCCGGCTGTCTTCTCCCGAGCGAAGGAGCAGTTCATGTCCGCCATCGACGAAGACCACACACCGAAGTACGACTTCACGACCCCTGACATCTATCCCCGGCTCGCGTACAACGACGAGCTCGCCGCCGTCGACTACCTAGCCCGCGTCTTTCAGTTCGCAGAGATCCGAGAGGCGCGAACGGAGTGGGAAGGCAAGTAC